>NZ_JBKFTN010000021.1:0-119762 GCF_050432945.1 Pseudomonas sp. 18173 | reverse complement strand
TTCATCGCCCCGCTTGTGTCGCCGATGCTCAGCGTTGGCCGGTCGTTGGTGCCGGTCAGGGTGATCGTCACGTTCTTGCTCACCGTCGCCCCGAAGTCATCGGTCAGCGTCACCGTGAACACTTCAGCCTTGGTCTGGCCCGCGGCCAGGTACTGCGCCGCGCTGTTGTTCAGCGTATAGGTCCAGCCCACGCTGCCCGCCGCGTCGCCGGTGCTCTCGTCGCCGACACTGGCCACCAGCGTACCCAGCGCACCGGCTGGCGCGCTCACGCTGGCCACATGCCCGTGATCGGCCAGGTCGACATCGCCGAAGGCGAAGCTGCCGCTGGCCACCGTTGTGCCGTCTTCGGTCACCGCGCCGCTTTCGACTTCGGCTGCCGTCACCGTCGGTGCGTCATTGGTGCCGGTGATAGTGATGGTCACATTCTGCGTTGCCGACGATCCATGACCATCGCTGATGGTGACCAGGTAAGTTTCGGTTACTGTCTGTCCCTGGGCCAGGTACTGCGCTGCCGCATTGTTCAGGTTGTACGTCCATTGCACCGAACCGTTGGCCGCGTTCGCGGCTTCGCTTACCGACGAGAGCATGAACGTTCCAAGATGAGTGGCGTTGCCCCCCGCCGGTGCGAACGTCGCCATGTGCGTGTCACTCAGGTCGACGTCGTTAAAGACAATCGTGCCGCTGGCTGTCCGCGAGTCGGTCGTGCTGGCAGTGGTGTCGGCGTCTTCGGTCACCGTGCCGGCCTGCGCACCGAGGCTGATCGTCACACCATCATTCTCGCCCGAAAACTGCACGGTAGCAGTGGCCCAACTGAGCGTTCCATTGCCGAGGCGAATCGCATAGGTAAAACTGTCCGTCAGGAGCTCGCCAGTCGCAAGCGCCTGGAGCTGTGCCTTGAAAGCAGACGAAAACGTGGCGGCGTCGTAGCCGACCTTACCGTCCGAGGTGATCCAGATCTTTGCACCATTCAAACTGGTGTCAGAACTCGTCGCCTCGGCCCTCGCCGTATCCTGGGTCAGGAGGTCGGCCGGAGCATAAGTCTTGGTGGCAGTAGAAAGACTGTCCGCATTATCGAGTGACCAGAGCGACTTCGCGTTGCCGCCAAGGTCATTGGACATGACGTCCCAATACACGACCCCCAGCAGATTTTCATTGGTGCTGAAGACGTCATCCTTCGCCTGCGGCGTGTTGGAAAACGAGGTAACGGTTCCGCCGCTGGTAGTTGTAGTGCTAGCCATGTCTTTCTCCCAAGAATGTCACCCTGAGCAAAAAACCGCTGTGGGCCACCAACCGCCACAGGCCGATTCTTCCTCACCCCACGTACACCTCACTCAACCGGCACCAGCCGGCTGGTCAGCAGTTTCACGCCTGCCCCGGTCCTGCCGCCCTGTGGCTCAATGCGCACGATTTGTCCTTGCGCCTTGAACTTCATGGGGCCGCCGGGCGTGTCGAGTTCGATCTCGAACTCAATCAAGCTACCCATCTGCTGCTCGCTATCGGTTTCGAAATACAAACCGGAGGCGCTGATGTCACGGGTGACACCGTGGCTCCCGCCGGTCAGTTGCAGCGACAGGGTGACTTGTTCACGGGGCTCGACTCGATATGTGCCTTTCATGGCTGCAGTCTAAAAGGACCCTTGTTCTTTACATGAGCGCGCTATCCCTTTTTTCTGGGAGTCAATCAGCCATGAAAACAGTGTTTTACGGGACAAATGTCATGGGAGGGTTGCCGCAAGCGCTATAGAAAAAAGCTACAGCCTGCAACGATTGCTATCATGATCAACTAACACAACCCGCCTAAAGAGGCAGCGACCTGCATGCCAATACAAGTCCTGTTAGTAGCTCTACCGCTCGTGGCCTGGGGTCTTGAGCGTCTGGTGGAAAGTGCGCAACCGCGGTTGATGCTGGCCGGTTCGGTGGCGTCGGTGGCGCAATACCTGCATTCGCTGCACCAATACACGCCGGATGTGGTGGTACTGGACCTGGACAGCGAGGACTGCATCAAGTCGCTGGCCGACTTGCACAGCCAGACCAAAGCCAAGATTCTGGTGGTGACAGGGTCGAGCGACGTGGCGCTGCATGACAGTGCGGTGCTGGCGGGCGCACGTGGCGTAGTGGATAAGCGGGAGTCGGCATCCGCATCAATACTGCTCAAAGCCATAGAAAAAGTGCATGACGGCGAACTCTGGATCGACCGCAATGCAACCAGCCGTATCTTCCTTGAACTGGCGCGCAAGAAAGCCAAGCGCGAAATAGACCCGGAGCAACACAAAATCGCCAGGCTAACGCGTCGCGAGCAGCAGGCCATTGCATCCCTGGCCAGCGACCCCTCAGCCCCAGGCAAGCTGGTAGCCGAGAAGCTGCACATCAGCGAGCACACGCTGCGCAATCATTTGACATCGATCTACAGCAAGCTGGGCCTGACGAACCGCGTGGATCTGTATGCCTACGCACACAAGCACGGGCTTTTCACAAGTGACTGAGGACTGCGGCAACATGCCGGGCGTGTTGCCGCAGTTTGATCTTGTCCCACTGATTCCTCTGCGAGGAACCGCCCTACCACCGCGCCGGTCAAGCAGCCCCTCATATAAAATAAAAAGGAATATTAAAATAATTATTAATTCCTTTGAAGAATATAAACAATCTCCTATAACTGTCCGAAACCGAACACCTCGCAAGTGTTTCCAGGCAAACAGCACTTCAACAAAAATTGCCCGGCAGCAACACACCAACCAAAGAAAATCAAAAAAAAACTTTGATTTCATATAGATAAATATTGGTTCGGTTCTTGCTGAGCACTGCCATCGACTCTGTTTGTAGAGCGACAGCACAGGAATCAGACAATGACTGCCCCCTTGAACGTAATCGCAGTATCCGGCGGTGCCTACCGCCCTTCCCGTACCCAGGTGCTCAGCCAGGCCATTCTCGACGAGGTCGCAAACCGTCTGAATATCGTTGGCCGGGTCATCGAGCTTGCCGATCTTGCCCGCGCCGTGGGTGGTGCCCTCAGCCGCAAGGAGCTGCCTGCCGAAGTCGAAGCACAGTTGCAGGCCATCGAAAATGCCGATCTGTTGATCGTCGCTTCGCCGGTCTATCGCGGTTCCTATCCGGGCCAGTTGAAGCACCTGTTTGACCTGATCGACCAGGACGCCCTGATCGACACACCGGTGCTGCTCGCCGCTACGGGCGGCAGCCCTCGTCACGCGCTGGTGATCGATCACCAGCTACGGCCGCTGTTCAGCTTCTTCCAGTCGCTGACCCTGCCGCTGGGCGTGTATGCCAGCGAAGCCGACTTCAGCAATTACCGCATCAGCTGCGACCTGCTCCAGGCTCGCATCGGCCTGGCCGTAGACCGTGCCCTGCCATTTTTCAGCAGCCACCAACGCTTGCGCCAGAGCGCCTGAGGAGCAGCACGATGAATGTTTTCTGGTTCCTCCCGACCCACGGCGACGGGCACTTCCTTGGCACCAGCCAGGGCGCTCGCCCGGTGACCCTCAACTACCTCAAGCAGATTGCCCAGGCGGCGGATGGCCTGGGCTATTACGGGGTGTTGATTCCGACCGGACGCTCCTGCGAGGACTCGTGGGTCATCGCCTCGGCCCTGGCCCCGCTGACTGAACGCCTGCGCTATCTGGTGGCGATTCGCCCGGGAATCATCTCGCCAACGGTGTCCGCACGCATGGCCGCCACCCTCGACCGGTTATCCGGCGGGCGCTTGTTGATCAACGTGGTGACCGGGGGTGACCCGGACGAAAACCGTGGCGATGGCATCCACCAAAGCCATGCCGAGCGCTATGAAGTTACCGATGAGTTCCTGCAGATCTGGCGGCGTGTGCTGCAAGGTGAATCCGTGGATTTCCATGGCAAGCATTTCCAGGTGGAAAACGCCAAGGCGCTCTATCCACCCGTGCAGCGACCTTACCCTGCGCTCTATTTCGGTGGTTCTTCGGATGCTGCCCATGACCTGGCGGCCGAGCAGCTCGATGTCTATCTGACGTGGGGTGAACCGCCGGCCGCGGTGGCCGAAAAGATCGCCGATGTCCGCACCCGGGCAGCCAGGCATGGGCGGACCGTGAAGTTCGGTATCCGTCTGCATGTCATCGTGCGCGAGAGCGCTGCCGAAGCCTGGCAGGCCGCCGACCGGTTGATCGAGCACATTTGCGACGAGACCATTAGCGCTGCGCAAAAGTCATTCGCGCGCTTCGACTCCGTAGGCCAACGCCGCATGGCCGCCCTGCATGACGGTCGCCGGGACAACCTGGAAATCGCCCCCAACCTGTGGGCCGGCGTCGGTCTGGTGCGCGGTGGTGCAGGCACGGCACTGGTCGGCGATCCACACCAGGTGGCCGCACGCATCAGGGAATACGCCGACCTTGGCATCGAAAGCTTCATCTTTTCCGGATATCCGCACCTCGAGGAAGCCTATCGTTTTGCCGAACTGGTGTTCCCGTTGCTACCCGAACCCTATGCCAGCCTGGCAGGTCGGGGTGTGACCAATCTCACCGGACCCTTTGGCGAAATGATCGCCAATGATGTCCTGCCACGGACACAGAACCCATGAACCTGGCGCCAGGCACCAGCCCGGCAACCACTACAGAACCAACGAGGAGTTGCGCGTGAGCACCCAACCACAAACGGCTGTACTGAGCCCCTTGCAGATTGCGCGCAAACTGGCCGCCACCTTCGCGCAAACCGCCGCCGAACGGGACGAACACGGCGGTACGCCGAAGGCCGAGCGCGATGCCCTTCGTCACAGCGGCTTGCTGGCCCTGAGCATCCCCACCCAGTTCGGTGGCCTGGGTGCCGACTGGAGCGAGACACTCGGTGTAGTCCGCGAGTTTGCCAAGGTCGACAGCTCGATCGCCCACGTCTTCGGCTTCCAGCACCTGATGCTGGCCACCGTGCGCCTGTTCTCCCGCCCCGAACAATGGCAGCCCTGGTTCGAACAAACCGCCCGCAACAACTGGTTCTGGGGCAATGCCCTCAACCCCCTCGACACCCGCACGGTGGTGAAGACGTTTGATGGATGGCGCGAGTTTTCCGGCAAGAAAAGTTTCTGCTCCGGCGCCAGCGACTCGGAAATGCTGATTGCTTCGGCGGTCGACGAAAGCGCCGGCGGCAAGCTGCTGATCGCGGCCATTCCCAGCGGCCGGACCGGCATCACCCTGCACGGCGACTGGAACAACATGGGCCAGCGGCAGACGGACAGTGGCAGCGCCACCTTCGAGCGGGTGCGAGTGGAAGAGTCTGAGCTGCTGCTTGATCCAGGTCCCTTGAGTACCCCGTTTGCCTGCCTGCGGCCACTGATCGCCCAACTGCACTTTGCGCACATTTTCCTCGGTATCGCCGAAGGGGCTTTCGAGGAAGCGCGCCACTACACCCTCAAGGAGGGGCGCCCGTGGTTCACCTCCAAGGCCAGCCATGTCAGCGAGGATCCCTACATCCTGCGCCACTACGGCGAATTCTGGGTCGGCCTGGAAAGCGTGCGTGTGCTGGTTGAACGTGCCGCGGCACAACTCGACGAAGCCTGGCGCAAGGGACACGGCCTGGGCGGCGAAGAGCGGGCGCAACTGGCGCTTTCGATCGCCTGCGCCAAAGTGGCGGCGACCCGTACCGGCCTCGACCTGTGCACCCGCCTGTTTGAAGTCACCGGGGCCCGCGCGACTCACGCCTCGCTGCGGTTCGACCGCTACTGGCGCAACCTGCGCACCCAGACACTGCATGACCCGGTGGACTACAAGATTCACGAACTGGGTGACTGGGCGCTGAACCAGAACCGCCCTACCCCTACTTTTTACTCATGAGCGAGGGAGCCCATGCAACTGCTGACTCTGCCCCCATCCCCATCGTTGGCCACGTCGATACGGGCCACCGCCCAGGTCTTCGAAGACCCCAAGTCGCAAGCCCTGCTCGCGCATCTGCAACAGGTGGCGCCGAGCGAGGCCAGCGTCCTGATCATTGGCGAAACCGGAACCGGGAAGGAGTTGGTCGCCCGCCATATCCATAACCTCAGCCGACGCAGCCAGGGTCCGTTTGTGGCGGTCAACTGCGGCGCCTTCTCCGAATCACTGGTCGAGGCCGAATTGTTCGGCCATGAGAAAGGCGCCTTTACCGGCGCCATCAGCGCCAAGCCGGGCTGGTTCGAAGAGGCCAACGGCGGCACCTTGTTCCTCGATGAAATCGGCGATCTGCCAATGCCTGTGCAGGTCAAGCTGCTGCGTGTACTGCAGGAGCGTGAAGTGGTGCGACTGGGGTCGCGCAAGAGCATCGCGATCAACGTCCGGGTGTTGGCGGCGACCAATGTGCAGCTGGAGAAAGCGATCAACGCCGGGCATTTCCGCGAAGACCTCTACTACCGCCTCAACGTGGTCAGCCTGCATCTGCATCCGCTGCGTGACCGCCCCGGCGACATTCTGCCCCTGACCCGACACTTCATCCGCACCTACAGCGAACGCCTGGGGTATGGACAGATTGCCCTGAGTGCCGACGCCGAACGCAAGCTGGCGGACTATGGTTGGCCCGGCAACATTCGCGAGCTGGAAAACGTCATCCACCACACCTTGCTGATCTGCCGCGACGGTCTCGTGCGGCAGGAAGATTTACGCCTGTCGAACTTGCGTATCGAGCGTCAGGAGGAAAGAGTCAGCACCTCTGAAGAATCAGCCCAGGCGCTGCTGCAACGGGCGTTCAAGCGCCTGTTCGAAGAACATCAGGGGGCGCTTTACGAGAAGGTCGAGGACAGTTTGCTGCGCGCCGCCTATCAGTTCTGCCATCACAACCAGGTGCATACCGCCAGCCTGCTCGGGCTCTCACGCAACGTGACCCGGGCACGCCTGATTGCCATCGGTGAGCTGGTGGTCAACAAGCGCCGCGCCGTCAATGACGAGCCGGACAACCGGGTTATCCAGCTATCGATCTGATTGCCCGGCGCTGCCGCCGCCAACGGCCGGCTCAGGCACTGGCCCGCTCGACCCGATCGGCAATCTGTCGTGCCTGTTGCAGCAACGCATCCCACCCGCCACTGGCGGCCTCCACGCGCACCCGCAGGCAACCCAGCGCACGGCCCTGGATGCGTTCGATACCGCCTTGCACCAGGTGCGTCCGGCAGCCGAACAGCGCGGCGATGGCCGACAGCTCCGGCTCGTGGCCACTGGCTCCGGTGTAATGCAGATCCAGCAGTATCCCGGCCGGTTCCTGTGCTGACGACGCCTCATGCCCAGCAGGCAGCAACGTGCCAAGCAAGGCGCGGGTGACGTCGTGTCGCGGGTCACCGAACACTCGCCAGACATCGCCCTGCTCGACCACCCGGCCATGCTCCATGACCACCACTCGGTCACACAGATCGCGGATCACCTCCATCTCGTGGGTGATCAGCACGATGGTCAGGCCCAGGCGCCGATTGATATCGCGCAGCAGCGCCAGAATCGCCTGGGTGCTCTCCGGATCGAGTGCCGAGGTTGCCTCGTCGCACAGCAGCAGATCGGGCTGCAACACCAACGCACGGGCAATGCCGACCCGCTGTTTTTGCCCACCGGAGAGTTGTGCCGGGTAAGCGTCCCGCTTGTCTTCCAGCCCCACCAGGCGCAACAGTTCGTCAACTCGTCGCTCGCGCTCGGCGCGCCCGATGCCCGCCAGCCGAAGCGGCAGGCCAACGTTGTCGCCGACGGTTCTTGAGGCCATCAGGTTGAAATGCTGGAAGATCATCCCGGTGCGCTGGCGCAAACCGGCCAGACGCGCACGATCGAAGCCGACGATGTCCTCGCCCTCGATCAATACCTGGCCACTGCTCGGTGTTTCCAGACGGTTGAGCGAGCGCAGCAGCGAGGACTTGCCGGCGCCACTGCGACCGATGATGCCGAACACTTCACCGCGGCGAATGTCCAGGTTGATGTCGTGCAACGCCTGCACGCTCTGCTGCCCGACCCGGTAATGCTTGCCCAGCCCCACCAGGCGTATATGCACGGCGGGGGCCAGGGCCTGCGGATTGAAACTGACCATGAATGAATGTCCTGCACAAACAAATGTGACCATGCCCCCCCTGTGGCGAGGGAGCTTGCTCCCTCGCCACAGAAAGAGCGTTCGTCTTCGAGTGAACGGTATGGCTGCCGATCAGAAGCCGGGAGCGATCTGGCCCTTGTAGCGCGTCAGGATGAAATCGCGCACTTGCGGCGAGTTCAGTGCCTTGGCCAGTTTCTGGATACCAGGATCATTGAGGTTGTCCGGGCGGGCGACCAGGAACTCGACGTACAGGTCCTTGCCCTTCTCGACGATCAGCGCGCTGTTGGTGTCGATACCGGCCTCCAGTGCGTAGTTGGCAAATACGAAGGCCAGGTCCACCTGGCTGACCGCACGGGCCAGCAGCGCACCTTCCAGCTCGCGAATCTTCAGCTTGTGCGGGTTTTCGGCGATATCGTGTTGCGTCGACAAGGTATTGCTCGGGTCCTTGAGCTTGATCAACCCCGCCTCGTGCAACAGCACCAGTGCGCGCCCGGTGTTCACCGGATCGTTGGGAATGGCGACACTGGCGCCTTCCGGCAGATCGGCGAGTTTCTTGATCCGGGTCGAATAGGCACCAAAAGGCTCGATGTGCACGCCCACTACCGGTACCAGATCGGTATGCCGGGTCTTGTTGAAGTCATCGAGGAACGGCCGGTACTGGTAGTAGTTGGCGTCCAGGTTTTTCTCGGCCAGTTGCAGGTTGGGCTGGATGAAGTCGCTGAAGACCTTGATATCCAGGTCGACACCCTCCTTGGCGAGTGCCGGTTTGACGAACTCCAGAATTTCCGCGTGCGGAACCGGGGTGGCACCCACCACCAGCTTTTCGTTGGCGTGGGCGCTCAGGGACAGAACGGCAGCGAGGGCGGCCAGGGTCTTTTTCATGCTCATGACTCCAGAATGATCGGAAAGTGGCCGTCGTGAGGTGGACGTAGGGCCTGCAGCAGCGGTACCCGGCTGCTGCGTTCGGGTATGCAGGGCGCTCAGCGCCTTGTGTAATGTCGGACCAGGCGATCGCCGCTCATCTGCAATGCCTGCACCAGCAGGATCAGCAGCAGCACGGTGACCACCATCACATCGGTCTGGAAACGCTGGTAACCGAAACGAATCGCCAGGTCCCCCAGGCCACCGCCGCCCACCACCCCGGCCATGGCGGTGTAATCCACCAGCACGATGGCGGTCACCGTGACCGCGGCGATCAGCCCGGTGCGGGCTTCAGGCAACAAGGTGTAGAGGATGATTTGCGCAGTACTCGCGCCCATCGATTGCACGGCTTCAACCAGCCCGCGATCGACTTCGCGCAAGGCGCTTTCCACCAGCCGGGCAAAGAACGGCGTACACCCGACCACCAGAGGTGGAATGGCGCCGCGTACGCCCAGCGAGGTGCCGGTGACCAGGGTGGTTACCGGGATCAGCACGATCAACAGGATGATGAATGGCATCGAGCGCAGCACGTTGGCCAGCACCGACAACAGCCGGTAGAGCCGGGGCGATTCAAGCAACTGGCGCTGGCCCGTCAGGTACAACAGCACGCCGAGCGGCAGCCCCAGCAACACCGTGCAGCCCAGTGCCACGCCGAGCATGCTCGAGGTGTCCAGGCAGGCCTCGGCCACTTCGCTCCAGTTGACATGGGCGAACCACTCGTTCATCGCCGCTCTCCCGCCCGCAACGCCGCGACCGGATGCGGCGCAGCCAGCCGATCGCCCTGACCGAAGAGCTTGTGCCGCAGGGTGCCCTCCTCGTACTCGCGCTTGAACAGGCCCCGGGCCTGTAACTCCGGCACCAGCAGATCGACCACCGCCCCAAAGGTCTCGGGCGCGACCACGCTGGCCAGGTTGAAGCCGTCGACGTCGGTCTCCTCGACCCACTCCTGCAACTGATCCGCCACCGTCTGTGCCGAACCCACCAGGATCGGGCCATCACCGCCGATAGCGCAGTAGTCGGCAATTTCCGCGGTGGTCCAGGTGCGATTCGGGTCGGCGCGGGTGAACGCCTCGACGGCCGACTGGATGGCATCGCTCGGCACTTCGCGCAGCACCTGGTCCGGCGTGTATTCGCCGAAATCGATCCCGGTCCAGCCCGACATCAAGGCCAGGGCCCCGCTCGCACTGGCGTACTCGCGGTATTCACGCAGGCGCTCCAGGGCCTCGGCATCCGTCGCGGCGACGATGACCGTGAGCTGCTCGAACACCAGTACCTGATCAGCCTGGCGACCGGCCGCCTGAACCGCGGCACGCAGCTGCGCGACCTGTTGTTTGAGCACCACCTTGCTCGGTGCGGCGACAAACACGCACTCGGCATTCGCCGCCGCGAAGACCCGACCACGGCTCGACGCGCCGGCCTGGTAGATCACCGGAGTGCGCTGTGGCGATGGCTCGCTGAGGTGGAAGCCGGGCACGCTGAAGAACTCGCCCTGATGATCGATGCCGTGCACCTTGCGCGGATCGGCGTACACCCCGCTGGCGCGGTCGGCCTGCACCGCACCCTCCTCCCAGCTGGCTTCCCAGAGTTTGTAGCAAACCTGCAGGTACTCCTCGGCCAGCGCATAACGCTGATCGTGGGACAACTGCCGTTCCTGGCCCATGTTGCGCGCGCCACTGCTCAGGTAGGAGGTGACGATGTTCCAGCCGGCACGCCCCGACGTCAGGTGATCGAGGGTCGACATGCGCCTGGCGAACGGAAACGGATGCTCGAACGACACCGACGCCGTGACGCCAAAACCCAGATGCCGCGTCGCTGCGGCCATGGCCGGCACCAGTTGCAACGGATCGTTGACCGGCACTTGCGCTGCACTGCGCAGCGCCTCGTCGGCACTCCCCTGGTAGACGTCATAGACGCCGAGCACATCGGCGATGAACAGGCCGTCGATCTTGCCGCGCTCCAGGGTTTTCGCCAGTTCGATCCAGTAATGGATGTCGGTGTAGCGCGTGGACTGATCACGCGGGTGCCGCCACTGGCCGGGCGACAAATGCCCGACGGTGTTCATGCTGAAGGCGTTGAGACGAATTTGCTTGGGCATCTGCGTCACCTCAAGACCAGTCATGGCGAGGCGGCTTGATGCCGTTGAGCAACCAGTTGCCGATCACGTGGTACTTCCAGCGCACCGGGTCGTGCAGGGTATGCACCCGCGCGTTGCGCCAATGACGATCGAGGTTGTGCTTGCGCAGCGTCGAGCGGGTGCCGCCCAGCTCGAACAGCTTGTTGCTGGCCTCGATGGCGATTTCGGTGGTCAACACCTTCGCCCTGGCCACCGCCAGCGATGCCAGCGCGACTGACTGCTCATCGGGCGCCACCCTGGCCTGGTCGAGCACCAGGCCCGCACGTTCCAGCAACGCTTCTGCGGCTTCCAGACGGATATCCAGTGCGCCGACCTGAATGATGGTCAACGGATCTTCACTGGCCTTTTGCACCCCGGCATCGATCCATGGCCGCGCCTGCTCACGCACAAAGCCGATGGTGTCGTGCAGTGCCGCACGGGCAATGCCGGCATCAATGGCCGCCGTGGTGATTTGCGCAAAGGGCCCGGCCAGGGTCGGACGCTCGTAGGAGCGGTAAGTCGGGAACAGGTTGAAGGCCGGCACCCACAGCCCCTCGACCAGCACGGTGCCGCTGGAGGTGGTGCGCTGACCGATGCTGTCCCAGTCGTCCACCACCTTCAAACCCTCGGCATGGCGCGGTACGAAGGCCAGTTGTGCACGGTCTTCGCTGTCCAGGGCCAATACTCCCAACCAATGGGCATAGAGCGACCCGGTGCAGTAACCCTTGCGCCCATCGATGCGATAACCCTCGCCCTCCGCAACCAGGCGGGTGCGGATGTCCTGCACGTTCTTGCCGCCGGTTTCCGACAGCGCGTTGGCGAAACGATTACCCGCCAGGGCCAGGTCGAAGAAGAACCGCTTCTGATCGTGGCTGCCCTGCAAGCGGATGTCTTCCAGCAGGCAGTAATGGTTCTGCGGTATCTGGCCAAGGGATGGGTCGGCCGCCGAGACGATCGCGATGACCCGCGCCAGGGTCGCGCAAGACACCTCGGCGCCACCGTATTCGCGTGGCACCGTAATGCCCCACAGTCCACTGTTGGAAAAAGCATCGACCACCTCGGCCGGCACCTGACGCGTCAGATCGCGCTCGCAGGCGCCGTCCTGCAACAGCGCAGCGATTTCATGGGCAACGCGAATGGCTTCGGCATCATCACCGATGACGTGGGCCGAGGGTGGATTGATCGGGTATGCGGCTGAAACTGACATGGATTCCTCACTCTATCGGTGGCTCCGCCAACGGCCGCACAGTCCTGCAAATGACTGTCGGCACGGAGCCTTACCTGGATTGAGCACGATCCATGCCATGACATTTAATCGTTAAATATCAATATCTTATAAAATTCATGGAAACCCTTAATAGCCAGAGGGACACTTGCTGTTGAAGTACTGTTGAGAATTCAACAGTGACCAGGCCACTCCTGGTCACACCCAATCCACCAATAGCCGGTACTCGATAGTCCTTCCCGGAGTTCAAGGCTGGTGATCGGACTGGTGGGCCTGTCTGCCGACGGCGCCGAATTCCACCGGGGTCTTTATGTAGAACAAGGAGATATCTTCGGCCTCAAGTCGCTCAAACAGGCGAACGAACTCTTCTTCGGTAATGGCCAGGCGGATTTCGGCAGGCTGGTCGGCCAGCTCGAAAAAATGCGCGGAATGCAGTTTCCCCGAATGCCCGAAGCCTTCGATACCCGTTGCCAGGGTGGCACCGCGCAAACCCATCTCCTTGGCCAGATCGATGAGCCAGTCACCCAGCATTTTTCCGCGATGCCGACGGTTCTGCTGGGTAAAGAAAATCACCAAAAAACCTTTCATGACTCATCACCTCTCTCTAACGTGTGCCAACCGATAGAAAAGAAACAAGCCCTGCAACGGTCATCGCCCCTCCAGCATGCCTAGGACTTCTTCACAGCGCACATGAGCTGTTCGATTTCCTGTGCGACCAGGCGTTGTATGCGCCACATGTTTCGGTCACGAATGCCATGGTCGTTCAGCATGGTCACGGTCCGGTACAGATATTGGGCTGCCGACCCCCAGTGCCCGGCTGCGCGAGCCAGCACATGGGCGACCTTTTCCATCGGCAACTTGCCTGCATAGGCCATTCCGTCCCGTGCGGCGACAAAGGCCAACGCACGCAATATCCCGGTCTCGGTTTTAACCGTAATCCAGCGCGGAACATTGGTCGGCGGGTTTGCGTCGATTTCCCGGAACATCAACAGTCCCAGTTGTTTGCAGTGATCCTGCGCCGGAAGCCGGTAGGCCAAGCCGTTGCAGCTGCCACCGCGGTCGAGGGCCAGCATCAGGGCTGGCAACTCGCGAGTGCCGCGCCAGCGAGTCAGTTTCAGGCAGAACGACCGATGCCATCCATAGGCCGTAGCACTACGGCTCTCGACAAATTCGAACTCCGGATTCCATATCAGTGAGCCATAGGCGAAGACCCAGAGATCTTCCGGTTCGTACTCACCCAAAAGCCTCTGCACCATCGCATCAAACTCGGCCTTGGTGTGTTCGGTCGTGCCCGGTTCGGGCCCGGGATCGGGCTCAAACCGCTCGACACACGCGACGAGTTCCGCTGTCAGGTCTGGCCCTTGCAATCGCGTGGTGTTTTTCATCGTTCATAACCGGCACTCAGGGCTGATCAACCGGAAAGTCTAGCACCACATGCCGAATCAGCAGGCATGCTCTGTGTGTCCGTACTGGCACGGTTGCAGTCCTTCCCGCAGCCAGCCAACGGCCGAAAGAGGACGCTCGCTTGAACACTTTTTCAGGAAATCTGCCTTCCAGCCGAACGTTGCATCTGAATGTGCTGGCTGACAAGCACATGAGCGATTGGCAAAAAGCAACAGGCACCTGAAGTGCCCATTCCGGTCCAGAGCCTGGAAGAAATAGCGGGTTTCTTGCGACGGGTCGCTGCCATCGCCGACTGGCCGCCATGGGCGGGTAGCAATCACGTTCAGTGACTGATCCAACTGAGCGGATCGATCCCCTGCAACGTCCACAACGGTGCGTACTCAAACAAATGCGCAATCAGTGCCTACACTGGCACGGGAGCAGCCGCCATCAAGGTTGCACTCGACACCCGCCAACAGGAAGAGCACATGCCGCGAATCTATCTCACGCATTTGTCAGTCATGCTGGTTGCCATACAGGTCGGTATCGCCCGGGCCGAAGACTCCGCAGAACTGGCCAAGGCTGCGCTCAACCCTGTGGCCGCCATGTACAGCCTGCCCGTGCAGTACAACTGGGATCAGAAGATGGGGCCCACCGGCGAAGGCATGCACAGTGTGACCAATATCCAGCCGGTGTTGCCGTTCACGTTGAACGAAGACTGGAACCTCATTTCACGCACCATCCTGCCAGTCATCGACCAACACGGCCTGGCACCCAACGGCGCGGCCGACAAATCGGGTGTGGGGGATATCACGCAAAGCTTTTTCTTTTCCCCGCGCAGACCCACCGACAGTGGCTGGATCCTTGGTGCTGGCCCTGCCTTGTTGATTCCAACCGGCAGTGACGAGTTATTGAGCAACGAACAATGGGGCCTCGGCCCGACCGCGGTGGCACTCAAACAATCAAATGGCTGGACCCGCGGCATTCTCGCCAACCATATCTGGGGCCTGGACGGCAGCCCGCCGGATGACAAGGAAAAGGTCAACCAGACATTCCTGCAGCCCTTCCTCTCCTACACCACCCAAACGCTTACCACTTATGGCATCAACACCGAATCGACCTATGACTGGCAGTCCCGTGAATGGTCGGTGCCTATCAACCTGACGGTCACCCAGCTGTTGAAAATCGGCGGACAACCCTTGACGATCCAGGCGGGTCCCAGATACTGGATCGACAGCCCCGAGGATGGGGCGCAAGGCTGGGGGTTTCGCGCAGCGGTGACGTTATTGTTTCCTCGTTGACAGACCGTAAATGCAACGCCGGATCTCCCCGCGTTCTGCCAATCATAAAAATCCTTCCGGGATAGTGGCTGTGGATTCAACCGGGCGGTGCCTGATTCAACGGTTCGGTTCGCCAACATCTACATGAAAACCCTGCTGCTACCCCGATGAATCAGGAGAAGAGCATGCGCACACTTACCGTTGCCGCGTTCGTCAGTCTGGATGGCGTCATGCAGGCGCCCGGCGGCCCTGAAGAGGATCGCGCTGGCGGTTTCAGGTTCGGTGGCTGGATCGTGCCCTACGCCGACAAGACCACCGGCCAGGCCGTACAGGACCTGTTCTCACAGCCATTCGAATTGCTGCTGGGGCGGCGCACCTACGACATCTTCGCTTCCTACTGGCCGTACATTCAGCCCGACTCAAGCAACCGAGCCCTTGCCGACCTGTTCAACGGCGTGCCCAAGCACGTGGCCACCCATCACGCCGATTCGCTGGACTGGCAGAACAGTCATGCGCTGCGGGGCAACCTGGTCGACGCGATCAACGCGTTCAAGCGTCAGGACGGTCCCCGGTTGTTGACACAAGGCAGCGGCGATCTGGTGCGCCAACTGCTTGCCGCCGGCCTGGTGGACGAATTGCGACTGATGATTCACCCCATCCTGCTGGGGCGCGGCAAACGCCTGTTCGACGACAACGCCCAAGCGGCGGCCTTCACCTTGCTGGATTCGACAAGCTCACCCGGGGGTGTGCTGATCGCCCGTTACACCCGCAGCGGCGAGGTGCGAACAGGTACGTTCGAGGGCGTCAGGCAGCAATAGCCAGCCCCCTGTCGCCCGAGGCCTGCCTCACGCCACCTGCATCAACCTGGCATAAGCCTGCAAATGGTGGTCGTCATCGCCGAACTGACGCGCCACCATCAGCAAATGCTTGGCATGGTGCGAAAGCATGTACTCCCAGGTCAGGCCTATACCGCCGTGCAACTGGATGCCCTGGTCCGCGACAAAACGGCTGGCGCGACTGACGATAAACTTGGCCGCGGCCAACACGCGGCGGCGTTCGTCACTGTCCACCTGATCGGCCACGCAAGCGGCGAGCAGCGTCATTGAAGTGGCCTGGTCCAGTTCGATGCGCATATCCACCATGCGGTGCTGCAGCGCCTGGAACTTGCCGATGGGCTGGCCGAACTGCTGGCGGGTTTTCAGGTAGTCGAGGGTCAACGCGCACGCCGCCTCCATGCTGCCGACGGCTTCGGCGCATTGCGCGGCGATGCACCGGCCTTGCTGATAACGCAGCGCCGGCAAGGCCTGCCCTAATTCGCCGAGCAGCGCGGCGCTTTTGACGAACACGTCCTCAAGGTACAGCTCGCAGGCCATGCGCCCATCCAGGGTGTCGAAGGTGCGCCGGCTGACGCCCTCGTCTTGCGGATCGACCAGGAACAGGCTGATGCCCTGCTCGTCTCGAACCCCGTGGCTGGTACGCGCCGAAACCAGCATCAGCCCGGCGCTCTGGCCGCCGATGATCACCGACTTGCGACCATTGAGCTTCCAGCCGCCAGTGACCGCCTCGGCGCTCGTCTGGACGTCGTGCAACTGGTAGTGACTCTGTGGTTCCTCAAGGGCGACGGCCAGTTGCAGGCTCGCGCTGCCGACTTGCGGCAGCAGTGTGTCTTTCTGGGAGGCGCTGCCCAACTGTTCGACCAGGCCTCCGGCGAAAATCACGGAGTGCAGGTATGGCTCCAGGCACAAGCCCCGGCCCAGTTCGGTCATGACCAGCATGTTCTCCACACCGCTGCCGCCGTAACCGCCATAAGCCTCGGGAAAAGGCACGGCGCAAAGTCCGAGTTCGCCCAGCTGTTGCATGAACGGGCCACTGAAACCCTGTTTGCTCTGGCGGTATTGTTCGCGATGCTCAAAGCCATACACGTCACGCACCAGGCGCGCGGTGGTTTCCTGCAGCATCAGCTGCTCGTCTGTCAGTTTGAAATCCATGATCGTGGCGCCTTACAGTTCGAGGATCATTTTCGCGATGATGTTCTTCTGGATTTCGTTGGCGCCGCCATAAATCGAGGCCTTGCGCGCATCCAGGTACTGGCAGGTGGCAGCGCTGCTGTAGTCGGTGTACAGCAACGGTTCGCTGCCATAACCCAATTCATCTTCAATGAACGGCAACGCGTACGGCCCCACGGCCTTACTGGTCAGGTAGGTAATGGCCTGGCGAATCTCGGTGCCCCTGATCTTCAGGAACGAGCTTTCGGCACCGGGTGCATCGCCATTCTGCGTGGCCGCCAGGGTGCGCAGGGTGCTCATCTCGGCCGCCATCAACTGCATCTCGACTTCGGCGATCTGCGCGCGAAACAGCGGTTCATCGATCAGCGGCCGACCGTCGCGGACTTCCTGGCTGGCAATGTGCTTGAGCCGGGTGAGCAACGCCTTGTTCTGCGCGATCCCGCCGATGCTCGTGCGTTCGTGGGTCAGCAGGTACTTGGCACAGGTCCAGCCCTCGTTTTCCTGCCCCACCAGATTCGCCACCGGCACCCGCACATTGTCGAAGAACACTTCGTTGACTTCATGTTCGCCGTCGAGGGTGATGATGGGCCGCACGGTGATGCCCGGCGTTTTCATGTCGATCAACAGAAACGATATGCCCCGCTGTTGCCGGGCCTGCGGGTCGGTGCGCACCAGGCAAAACATCCAGTCGGCGAAGTGCGCCAGCGTGGTCCAGGTTTTCTGGCCGTTGACCACATAGTGATCGCCCTCGCGCACGGCACGGGTTTTCAGTGACGACAGATCAGAGCCGGCACCCGGTTCCGAGTAGCCCTGGCACCACCAGTCTTCACAGGAAAGAATCCGTGGCAAAAAGTGCGCTTTCTGCTCGGCGGTGCCGAACTTGATGATCACCGGAGCGACCATTTTCAGGCCGAACGACACCACTTTCGGTGCGCCAGCGGCAAAACATTCTTCGTCGAAAATATGCTTGTGCACGGCGTTCCAGCCGGTGCCGCCAAACTCGACCGGCCAGCCCGGAGCCAACCAGCCTTGCTGGTTGAGAATCTGCATCCATAACACCTGTTGCGCTTTGCTCAGGCGTTTGCCGAGGGAAATCCGTTCGGACAATTCGCCCGGCAGATGCTCGCGCAGGAAGGCCCGAACCTCCTGGCGAAAGGCCTGTTCCTGCACCGTGAATTCAATGTCCATCCATCCACTCCAAAAGCACTTGGGCAAACCCCGCCCCCTGTAGGAGCGAGCTTGCTCGCGATGAGGACGGGCCAGTCGATAGCATCGTTGCCTGACNAAGGCCTGTTCCTGCACCGTGAATTCAATGTCCATCCATCCACTCCAAAAGCACTTGGGCAAACCCCGCCCCCTGTAGGAGCGAGCTTGCTCGCGATGAGGACGGGCCAGTCGATAGCATCGTTGCCTGACACACCGCTATCGCGAGCAAGCTCGCTCCTACAGGGGGGGAGTACGCTGTTTATTCGAAAACGATCACCGAGCGCGCCAGCTCACCGCGACGCAACTCATCGAACGCCTCGTTGATCTGGTCCAGACGGATGCGTTGGGAAATCATCTCGTCGAGCTTGAGCTTGCCCGCCATGTAGAAATCCACCAGGCGCGGCATATCGACGGGGAAGCGGTTGGAGCCCATCAGCGAGCCCTGGATGCGGCGTTCATGCAGCAACTGCATCGGGTCGAGCTCGATTTTCAGGCCAGGTTTGAGCATTCCGATCACCGTGGCGGTACCGCCACGCGCAAGCATGGCGAAGGCCTGTTCGGCGGTCTGCTTGAGGCCGATGCATTCGAAAGCATGGTGTACACCGCCGCGGGTCAGCTCCAGCACTTGTTTGGCCGCATCGCCGTCGCGGCCGTTGATCAGGTCGGTGGCACCGAACTGCCTGGCCAGTTCCAGCTTCGACTCGAGCATGTCGATGGCAATGATGCGCCCTGCCCCGGCCAGCGCCGCGCCGTTGATCGCGGCCAGACCGATACCGCCGCAACCGATCACCGCCACGGTCTCGCCCGGCCGCACCTTGGCGGTGTTGAACACCGCGCCGGTACCGGTGGTGACCGCGCAACCCAGCAGTGCGGCGCGGTCCAGCGGCATGTCGCGGCGGATCGCCACGCAGGCGTTTTCGTGCACCAGCATCTGCTCGGCGAACCCGGACAGGTTGACGAATTGCGGCATCGGTTTGTGCACGTAGGTCAGGCGCGGCTCTTCTTCCTTGCCGCGCTTGGTTTCCGGCGACACGCAGCGCGCCAGATGCCCGGTGACACAGTGTTCGCAATGACCGCAGAACACGGTCAGGCAGGTGACCACATGATCGCCGGGCTTGACCGAGCGAACTTCGGAGCCGACCTGCTCGACCACACCGGCCGCTTCATGGCCCAGGACCATCGGACCGGGATACGGAAACGAACCGTCGATGACGTGCAGGTCCGAGTGGCACACGCCCACGGCCTTGGTGCGGATCAACACTTCACGCGGGCCCGGTTTGCTGATGCCCACTTCTTCGATGACCAGCGGGGCTCCAACCTGATGGAATACGGCAGCTTTCATGGCAATTCTCTCGACAATGACCTGGGGTTCAGGCCTGGTTGGGCGCTGTGCGCAAAACGGCTTTGGCATGGCTGAAGGTGCGGAAACCATCGATACCGTGGTAGGCACCCATGCCGCTTTGGCCGACGCCGCCGAACGGCAAGCCTTCGGTGCTGGCGTGGCTCATCACGCCGTTGAGGGTCACGCCCCCGGAACAGGTACGGCTGAGCACCAGGGCTTCTTCGGCGGTATCGGTGCCGAAGTAATACAGCGCCAGCGGACGCGGCCGGGCGTTGATCCAGGCGATGACTTCGCTGAGGTTTTCGTAGGGCTTGACCGGCAGCAGCGGGCCGAAGATTTCGTCCTGCATCACCTGCAAGTCATCGCCGGGATTGCGCAGCAGCGTCGGTACGATCTTGTTCAGCGTCGATTGGCTGAAGTCCTCGGCGGCGGCGTTCAGTTCGATCAATTCGACACCGGCGGCGCGGGCCTCGCTCAGGTAACCCTGCAAGCGTTCGAAATGGCGGGCGTTGATGATCGAGGTGTAGTCGGGGTTGTCCCTGAGCGTCGGGAAGAACTTCGCCACCACGGCTTGCGCCACACCGATGAAGGCATCCATCGACTCCTGCGGGACAAACACATAGTCCGGCGCCACGCACAACTGACCGGCGTTGAGCAGCTTGCCGATGACGATCTTGGCCACCGCGTCATTGAAGTTCGCCGAGCGCGAGATGATCGTCGGCGACTTGCCGCCCAGTTCCAGGGTCACCGGCACCAGGTTTTCCGCCGCCGCGCGCAATACGTGCTTGCCGATGCTGGTGGCGCCGGTGAACAGCAGGTGGTCGAATGGCTGGCCGCAAAACGCCTGGCCGACGTCGGCGCCACCGAGGATCACCGCCACTTCATCTTCGGCGTATACCGAGCGGATCAGCCGCGCTATCAATGCCGAGGTGTGCGGGGTGAATTCCGATGGCTTGATCATCACCCGGTTGCCCGCCGCCAAAGCGCCGGCAAGCCCGCTGAACACCATGTAGCCGGGCACGTTCCAGGCCGTGACAATGCCCACCACACCCAGCGGCTGGTATTGCACCCAGGCTTCACCGGCACGGGCCTGGCGTTGTTCCGGGCGCATCCACTCGGCCAGTTCGGCCTTGGTCTGCTTGAGCGTCGCCAATGGCGACAGCACTTCACTGCCCTTGGAGAAACCCGGGCTGCGATGGCCGAAATCGGCGGTCAGGGCGTCGATGATTGCCTGTTCATGATCGACCAGCAAACCGATGGCCCGGTCGAGCAATTCGCAGCGTTCTTCAAAGGTGTAAGGTTCCCGGGCCTGGAAGACCGCTCGCTGTTTTTCCAGGATCGTGCGGATGTCACAGCTCGTCGAGCTCTCGATGGCGCTCATCACTACCTCTCTTGTCATTGTCGGGACGCGGCCACGGTGGGGCTGCAATGCACAGGGTCTGGCTGCATGGTTGATCATCGCCGGTGCGGTGCCGCCACCCGGATCAGGTGGGTGGCGATCAGGCGAGAATGCCCATGGCCTTGGCGCTATTGATCGCCTGGGTGCGACGGCATGCGCCGAGCTTGACGTTGATGTTCTTGGCGTGGGTTTTCACGGTGTTTTCCGAGATGAACAAGCGGCTGCCCACTTCGCGAACCGACATCCCCTCGGCCAGCAACTTGAGCACCGACAACTCCCGGGGTGTCAGGTCATCCTGGTAATCCGGCACGCCGCTCAAGCGCGCCGGCGAGACCTTGTCGTCGATGGCCGGTTGCTCGCGGGCGGCGATCCTGGCGTTCTGCCGGGCGATCGGCCCTTGGTAGCACGCCGGATGGATCTTGCCCCAATGCATGCGCCGCTCGGCTTCGTACAAGTGCCAGCGGGCCTTTTCCGGGTCAAGGCTGCGCGAAGCGATTTCCGCTAACAGCAGATAGCCGTTGAGCACAAAGGGAGCGCAACAGTCCCGGACCTGCAACAGCCCGGCCTGTACCACCACCTCGGCTTCACTGGCGTACCCCTGTTGCAACAGCAACTCACCTTGCGCAAACAGCAGTCGCCCGAGCAACGGGTGCGGCTGTGCTGCGCTCACGGTCAGTCGATTGAGTTCGCTGCGCACCAGCGATTGCGCCAGCCCCGTTTGCCCCTCCAGCGTCAGCAGGCGCACCCGGTCGACATTGACCAGCGCTTCCGACTCATGGCTGCCCTGGCGCCGGGCCAGTTCCAGCGAGTGATCCAGCAGCGACCGGGCCTCGATCAGGTCACCGGCCTCCATGGCAATGCGCGCCAGGATGCAATGGCACAACAGCACCGACAGCCAATCCTCGGCCATCAGCTGGTCAAGGGCCGCACGACAATGCAGGCGCGCCAAATCCGCATGGCCGAGCAAGGCCTGCAAGGTGCCGTACAACGCCTGCCAGTTCGCCAGCAGGCGCTGGTTTCGCCGCGCATCGGGCAACGGCAGAAAATGCCCGAGCCGCGCCAGGCATTCGCCGGCTTCGTCCAGCCGTCCACTGAACAACAGCGCCTTGGCACACAGGTAGATCAGGCGCGGGCTGCTGTGCAGCAGCTGTGGTTCGATACGCTCGCGCCAGTCCATCAGCTTGTTCAGATGCCGCTCGCCGAGGATCCAGCTCAGCCACAAGCGCTCCATGTAGTTGGCCGCCACCTCGGGCTGGTCGGCGGATAACGCCTGCTCGACCGCATCGTCGACATGCCCCAGCACGCTGAGCAACTGACAGGCGCGCAAACGCATGCGGTTCAGCGCCATGCCGGTCAGCTGCGGCTGCAGCGCCCGGGACACGGCAGGAAGCAGCTGGAACCAGCCGGGTTGTTGGTCGAGCGGGAACACGAACGCCTGGCAGTGCAGCAGGCTGTTGAATACCCGAGCGCCCTGCCGGCCTTCCCATAACTGTTCGCACAAGTCGGCGCTGACCCGGGACAAATGCGCAAGCCCGCACAGGACCTCGCACTGCTCTTCGCTTAGCCGCGACAGCAGTTCACGCTCAAGGTAATGACCGAGCAAGGGTGCAGAGCGTGTCGGTTGCGCAGAAAGCGACAGGCAAATACCGGCGCACCAGCCGCCTGTCTCATGCCAGAGTTTTTCTCTGGCCAGGGCATTGGTGTGCGGTGCCAGCGCATCGATCAGCGACTCGAACTCATCGGGGCGCAGGGCCAGCTGCCGGGTGTCCAGCTCCAGCAACTGCCCCGTCAGCATCAGGCGTGGCAGGTTCCAGTCCGGGCGCTGGCGGCAGGTGACCAGCAGTTGCAGATGAGGGTTGTGCAGAGACAGGAGCTGGTCGAACCAGAGGTTCAGGTCTGTGGGCATTTGTGCCGGGAGGTCGTCGAGGACCAGGCGAAGTTTTAGATTTTCATCACTAGGGATGGTCTCTTCGCGAGCAGGCTCGCTCCCACAAGAGAACGCACTCCCCTGTGGGAGCGAGCCTGCTCGCGAAGGCGGTATGACAGTCACAGCAGATCCTGAATCGAGAAACGCCAGTACCGCCTCCGGCGCAGTATCAGCCGCCAACCCCACAGCCCCCGCCAGTCTCGCAACGAACTGCTCCAGCGTCTGCGGCGGCCCACCCATTGACATCCACACCACTCGCCCCGGCAGCGCAACGCCTGGCAAATACTGCTGCAACAATGACGTCTTTCCATACCCGGCAGGCGCGCAAAGCAGTTGCAAGCGGCATTGCTTGCCCTCAAGTGCATCGCACAGATGCGGCCGTGGCACCAACATGGCGGACCTCGCTGATGGAAAGTGGACTCCATCATTGAGCCGCACGCCCGACTGCGCGCCACCCACATCAGGTGGGTATTGGCCGCACAACGCACAACGCCCTGCGGACAGGGCGTTGCTCGAGGCGCGGTGAACGGTCAGCGAATGCCGGCGTTACGCAGGGCGGACGGGGTGAAGTCGGTCATTTTCGCGGTCATGCCATAGGTGGTTGCATGCCTGGACTGGTTGGTCATCGCCAACACGTTGTAGCGACCGGCGATCAGGTCATAGATGCCGAGCATGGCGAAGTTCGGCGCGCCGCGTTCGTAATCGTTGAGCGCATAACCTTCGGCGACACGCCACAACTGGCCACGGCCGTCGTAATGATCGACTTCGGCCAGTTGCCAGGTGTCTTCGTCGAAGTACAGGTCACGCTTGGCATAGACGTGGCGCTGACCCGGCTTCAACGTGGCCTGTACGTGCCACACACGGTGCAGCTCATAGCGCGTCAGGTCCTGGTTGATGTGCCCTGGCTTGATGATGTCGTCATACTTGACCTTCGGCGACTGCAGCCTGTAGTTGTTGTACGGGATGTACAGTTCCTGCTTGCCGACCAGCTTCCAGTCATAACGATCCGGTGCACCGTTCATCATGTCGGTGTTGTCGGCGGTGCGCATGCCGTCGGAGCCGTTGCCCGGGCCGTCGTAAGCCACTTGTGGCGCACGGCGCACGCGGCGCTGGCCGGCGTTGTAGACCCACGCCAGGCGCGGTTCCTTGACCTGGTCGATGGTCTCGTGGATCAGGATCACGCTGCCAGCCATGCGCGATGGCGCGGTGATTTCCTGTTTGTAGTAGTACAGGACGTTGTCGGCCTGCCCGGCGTCGACGCCTTCCATCAGTTGCGGGAAGGCCAGTTTGTCCTCGTATTCGACAATGGAGTAGGAACCGTTGGTTTGCGGAGCCGCCTGGGCCGCTTCGCGCTCCATGTTGCCGCCGCGAAAACGGTTGGTATGGTTCCAGTAGACCTCGACGCCATTCTTGGGAATCGGGAACGGGTAGTAGCGGGTCTGGGTGAAATTCAGCAGGCCGTTGCCATCGGGCGTCAGCTCGGTGGTCACTGCGCTCTTCCTGGCGATGTCATAGATGTTCTGCGGTGCGGCCGCGGTGCGCTGGGTCTTGAACACCGGGATCTTGTAGCTGTCCGGATAACGCTTGAACATCGCCAGCTGGCCCGGGGTCAGCTTGTCCTTGTACTGCTCGACGTTGGCCGCGGTGATCACGAACTGCGGTTTTTCACCGGCGAACGGGTCGCCGAGAAAACCATTGTCGAGTGCCGCCGCGCCGGGTTTGAGACCACCGCTCCAGGCCGGAATGCTGCCGTTGGCATTGCCCTCTTTCTGTGCCCCCAACGGCGTCAGCGTGGTGCCCAGTTGCGCGGCCTCCTGTGGGGAAACAGCGGCCATCACAGCACTGGCCAGCAACGACAGACTCAGTGCGCCAGCGCGCAGAATTAAACGTGCGTTCATGTTCAGTTTCCTCTGGCAGGGTTGCATCAGAAATTCACGCCGAAGCTCAGCGCAACGTAGTCGCGGTCGACGTTGGTGTTGAAATCGCCACCGAAGTAGTTGGTGTAATTCAGGCTGGCGGTGTAGGTGTTCTGGTAATCGGCATCGACACCGAGGCTGACGGCCTTGGAGCCTTCATCGAAGTTCGGGCCGAAACCCTGGACGTCGTGGGACCAGGCAATGCTCGGCGACAGGTTGATGCCGGCGATCACGTTCGGGTAATCGAGCTTGCCGCGCAGGCGATAACCCCAGCTGCTGCTGGTGTAGAAGCCATCGTTGTTGCATTCCTGCGCCGGGTTGCTGGCGTTGGGCAGGCCTGCCGCGGTACCACGGCAGGCGGCTGCGCCCGCGGCACCCGGCAGTTCACCGGAACCGAATGCCGGGCTGCGGCCGAAGCGCAGGTCCGTGCCGTCCGCCTTGCCCAGGCCGTTGATCTTGTTGTAACCCACCTCACCCACCAGGGTCAGGCGATTGGCGCCGAACACCTGATCGAAGAACTGCGTGGCGGTCACCTGCGCCTGGGTCACCGGCATGCGCTTGTAGCCATTGACCTCGGCACCCAGGTTGCGGCCGGCGAAACCGGTGGTGATCAGCGGCGAGGTCGCACCGAAGGTGGCGGCGGAGAGCAAGTCAGCCGTGTTCAGTTGCAAGGGCATGTTCGGCCGGTAGCTGAGCTCACCACCCAGCGAGACACCCGCGACGTTGGTCTGGAAACTCAAACCGTACAGGCGGATATCTTCCGGATAGTCGATGAAGTAGCGGGCACTGCGCCCCGATGCCACGCCGCCAGCCGTGCTGGTCATTTGGTTGACGCTCAGGAACGGGTTGCGGCTGTGATAGTTCATCGCGTAGGCGCCGAACTCGGTGTCATTGGCTTCCGGCACGTACCAGCGCAGTGCCAGGCCGTACTGGCCGCTGTTGCGCGCATCGTTGTCTTTCAGGCGCGGAATGAAGGCGTCATCAGTCCCGGCGGCAATGGCCGCCAGGCTACCGGTGTTCTTCGCCACGCCCGGCGGCAGGTCCAGGCCGGCGAACACCAGGCGGTCGTCACAGCCTTGCGCCACGCCGTCACTGCCAAAGAAGGTGCCGCAGTTGTCCACCACCGACTTGTCCCATTGCAGCTGATAAAAGCCTTCGGCGGTGATGTTGTCGGCCAGGCCCTGGGACACATACAGCAGGTTGACCGGAATCAGGCCTTCCTTGACTTCCGCACCGGGGCGACGCAAGGCGGCGACGTCGATCGGGTTGATGCTGTTGATCGAGTTGCCGATGAAGGTACTCTCGCCCCAGCTCACCACTTGCTTGCCCAGGCGCACGTTGCCGACCTGATCGCCAATCGTGTAGTTGTGGTAGACGAAGCTGTCGAGGAACATCGCCCCGGAAGACTTGGCCGCGCGGTCGCGCCCCGAGTCATCGATGTCGTAGAACGGACGGTGTTCGTCCATCAGCTCGAAGTCGTACCAGTATTTGCCGCGCACGAAGGCGCCGCTGTCGCCGTACTTGAGTTCCAGGTCATGCACGCCCTTGAAGATCTTCGAGAAGGTTTCACCCTTCTTGAAGTTCAGGCGGTTGTCGTCGGTGGTCCGGGATGCAGACTCGCCGCCGGTGACGCCCTGGGAGTTGAAGTTGGAGATGAACTGCTTGTCTGGATCCGCCGTCGACCAGCTCGCGCCAATCGACAGCGACGAATCGAAATTGCCCTGAATTTCCCCGATGTTGAAATCAACAGCGTGAGCCTGGTTGCTCGCACAAGAGGCAACCATCACAGCTACGGCCAGCAGACTCGGCTGGAAGACTCCGCGCATTGTTTTTGTTGTCATGCGGTTTCTCCGGTTAAGGATTAAGTGTTGGAGAGCCCATGCTAGTGGGGCTCCGGCGCGTTCCTCACACCCGAACGGGTGATTTGGAACGCTGTTGGTCGCAAGGTTTCGCGCGGTGTAACGACCCGCTGTACGCAGGGCGTTACGCTCGGTGACATTCACCCGGTAAAGCTCGGCACGCGCTTGTCGATAAAGGCCGCCACGGCTTCGCGGTGGTCGGCGGTCTGGTGCGACAACACCTGGAATGTCGCGGACATTTCCAGCAGCGTGTCGAGCCGGGTGTGCAAGGCTTCGCGCAACAAGCGCTTGGCCAGGCGCACCGCGTGGGGTGGGTTGGCGGCAATGGCGTTGGCCATTTCCCTTGCCGTATCCAGCAATTGTTCAGCGGGTACGACCCGGGACACCAGGTTCCATTGCTCCGCCTGGCGGGCGTCGATCATTTGCCCGGTCAGCGTCAGCTCGGTGGCACGGGACAGGCCGATGATACGTGGCAACAGCCAGGCGCCGCCGTCCCCCGGAATGATCCCCAGCTTGACGAAGCTCTCGGCAAACTTCGCCTGCTCGGACGCCACGCGGATGTCGCACATGCACGCCAGGTCCAGCCCCGCGCCGATGGCCGCGCCATTGACCGCGGCAATCACCGGTACTTCCAGGTTGAACAGCGCCAGGGGCAGGCGCTGGATGCCGGTGCGATATTCCTGGCGCAATTGCATGCCCGACATCTGCGCGTAGCGGTCCATGTCGCGCACGTTGCCACCTGAGCAAAACGCCGTGCCGGCGCCCGTGATGATCACGGCGCGAACGCTGCTGTCGCGCTCGATACGCTCGATGGCTTCGAGGAACTCGGGCACGGCACTGTTGCCGGTCAGCGGGTTGCGTCGCTCGGGGTCATTCATCGTCAGGGTGACGACATGGCCGTCCTGTTCGTATTTCAAAAACGGGCTCATGGGAGATCCTCAGGCCGATGGAGATGGGGTGACGTGACGCACGAACTCGCTGGCCGTGACGTTCGGCTGCGCCAGCAACGCCTGGCCGACAATCGCGTTCCAGCAGGTTTCCGAACCTTCGCTGATGCGCCACTCGTGCAAGCGTCGAGTGAACAGTTGCAAGTCCAGCTCTTCGGTCACGCCGATGGCGCCGAACAGCGCATGGGCCGTCGCGGTCACCTGCGACACGGCCATGCTGGTACGGGCCTTGGCGATGGCGGTGGCCATCCGGTCCGGCACCTGGCGCCCGGCGCAAAACGCCAGTTCCGCGGCGATGCGCGATGCGGCAACCTGCTCCGCCATTACGCTGAGCTGGTGTTGCACCGCCTGGAACTTGCCGATGGCCTTGCCGAACTGGACACGGTCGTTGCAGTACTCCAGCGTCATGCCGATCACGGTTTCCATGGCCCCGGCGATGGCGGCGGCGTGGATCGTGGCATGAAACAACCGAACCTCTTCACCGTTGTGTCCAATGGCCGACCCCAAGGTCTCTGGCGGCCAATACAAGGTGGCGCACTGACTGGCGTGAACGCCGACGGGCTGACGAAGGGCCAGGCTGCAATCGAGTAACAGCAACTGACCTTCCAGGTTCACCAGGGCAAAGTCGGCCAGCAGGCCGAAGGCCATGCGCGGGACGCACAGCGTGCCGTCGATCTCGCTATAGGCCGTACCGCTGAGGGTGATCATTCCAGCGGGTGGCGCGATCGGGCATGCACGCATCAGTGCGCGGGCGGCGATGCTCTGCGCCGCCGGAACCGGCAAGGCGTGGCGACCGAATGCAACGAAAATCGGCAACAGGGCATCCAGGCCCAGCCCGGCGCCGTCGGCCGCTTCCGGCGTCAACAACTCCAGAAAACCGCTGTCTTCCAGGGCACTCCACAACGCTGGTGCGCCTTCGCCGTTTTCCACCGCCCGGACCAGGGCCGGCGTGCACAGGTCAGTCAGGATTTTTTCAATGGCTTCAGTGAACATGAACACTTTCCTATTCGATGCGCCTCAGCGCAGGCCAAGGCCGCGGGCGATCATGCCGCGCAGGATTTCCCGGGTGCCGCCGCGCAACGAGAATGTCGGCGCGACCTGATTGAGGTACGCCACGGTGCTGTACAGCGCCTCATCGACGGGCACATCCGGATCGGCACTGATCGCCGCGGCAATCGCCGCCGGGATCGCCTGCTCGAATTCGGTGCCGATGTCCTTGACCAGCGCGGCTTCCACCACCGGGCTTTCGCCCCGGGCGAGCAACGCCGTCAGTGCCAGCGAAAGGTTGCGCAGGCAGGTGAGCTGGCTGAGGAAACTGCCGAGCAACGCGGTCTCCTGGGCAGTGGCACCCTTGCGCCGCAACGTATCGGCCCACAGGTCGAGCAGCACGATGCTGGAGTAGAAACGCTCCGGCCCGCTGCGCTCGAACGCCAGTTCGGCGTTGACCTGCTTCCAGCCGCTGCCCTCCTCGCCCACCAGCGCGTCTGCGCCGAGCAAGACGTCGTCGAAGGCCACTTCGGAAAAATGCGCGTCGCCCGCCAGGTCGACAATGGGACGCACGCTGACGCCGGGCTGCCTGAGATCGATGATGAATTGCGACAGGCCGTTGTGACGGTCCTCGGGCGAACCGCTGGTGCGCACCAGGGCGATCATGTAGTCGGCGTGGTGGGCGTTGGTGGTCCAGATCTTGCGCCCGCTCAGGCGCCAGCCTTCAGGGCAACGGGTGGCACGGCTGCGCACGCTGGCCAGGTCTGAACCCGAGTTCGGCTCGCTCATGCCGATGCAGAAAAACGCCTGGCCTGCGCAGATGCGCGGCAGGAAAAAATCCTTCTGCGCATCACTGCCGAATTTCAGGATCAACGGCCCGCTCTGCCGGTCGGCGATCCAGTGCGCCGCCACCGGGGCACCGGCCGACAGCAGTTCCTCGACCAGCACGAAGCGACTGAACGCATCCAGTCCTGCGCCGCCGTAAGCGGCCGGCAAGGTCAGCCCGACCCAGCCGCGTTGCGCGAGTCGGCGGCTGAAGTCGGCGTCAAAACCGGTCCAGCTGCGCGCTCGCACAGCCGGCGAAGCGCTCGGCAGATGTTCGGCCAGAAAGGCTTTGACCTCGGCACGAAAGGCCTCGGCGTGTGGCGGTAGCGCAGTCAGTCGGAAGGCGTCGAGCAAGCCGCTCACTGGGCACCTCCGCTGACTTTGCCGTACAGCGTCACCACGCAGGCGCCGCCCAGTCCGAGGTTGTGGGCCATGGCCAGGCGCGCACCGTCGACCTGGCGCTGCTCGGCGTTACCGCGCAATTGTCGGGTCAGCTCGTAGCACTGCGCCAAACCGGTCGCGCCCAATGGATGGCCCTTGGAGAGCAGGCCACCGGACGGATTGACAACGATTTGCCCACCGTAGGTGTTGTCGCCATCCATCACGAACTTCTCGGCGCCACCCTCGGGACAGAAACCCAGGGATTCGTAGCAGATCACTTCGTTCTGGGCGAAGCAGTCATGCAGTTCGCAGACATCGATGTCCTGCGGGCCAACACCAGCCTTCTCGTAGACCTGGCCCACCGCAGCGTGGGTCATGTGGGTACCGACCCAGTCGAGCATCGACGGTTTTTCGAAATTGAAGGATTGCGGCGTATCGGTGGTCATCGCCTGGGCGACGATTTCCACGTCGCGGCGCAGGCCATGCTTTTTCGCAAAACGCTCGGACACCAGGATGGCCGCTGCACCGCCACAGGTCGGCGGGCAGGCCATCAGACGCGTCATCACACCGGGCAGAATGACCGGGTCGTTCATCACGTCTTCGACGCTGAGCACCTTGCGAAACAGCGCCAGCGGATTGTTGGCCGCATGGCGGCTGGCCTTGGCGCGCACGGCGGCAAAGGTTTCCATTTTCGTGCCGTATTTGTGCATGTACTCGCGCCCGGCACCGCCGAAGGTCCGGATGGCCTGGGGCATGCCGTCCATGTCGGCGGTCAGGCCACGCAGGATCGGCAAAAAGCGTTCACGGGTTGGCGGGCGGTCGTCCCAGTGGGATTTCAACGCACCGCCCTGCATCTGCTCGAAGCCCACCGCCAGCACGCAATCGGCCGAACCGGATTCGATGGCCTTGCGCGCCAGGTACAGCGCGGTGGAGCCGGTCGAGCAGTTGTTGTTGACGTTGACCACCGGGATCCCGGTCATGCCCACTTCGTACAGCACGGTCTGGCCGCTGGTGGAGTCGCCATAGACGTAACCGGCATACGCCTCCTGCACCAGACGGTAATCAATGCCCGCATCGGCCAGGGCCAGACGCACGGCCTCGGACCCCATCTGCACATAGGTCGGGCTGTCGCTGGGCTTGCGGAACGGGATCATGCCGACGCCGGCAACCAGTACTTTTTCGCTCATGGTGTCACCTGAAAATGAGGGGGAAGGATCACAACTGGCGCGCGATCAGTTCGCGCAGCACTTCGCTGGTGCCACCAAAGATGCGCGTGACGCGCATGTCGACGAAGGCGCGGGCAATCGGGTACTCGAGCATGTAGCCGTAGCCGCCGTGCAGCTGGACCATGTCGTCGATGCATTGGCACAGCGTCTCGGTGGCGAACAGCTTGGCGATGGCCGATTCCTGCACCGTCAGGCGCCGGCGCATGTGTTCGGCAATGTAGTGGTCGATGGTCAGGCGCACGGCGGTGGCCTTGGCCTTGATGTCGGCGAGCTTGAATTTGGTGTTCTGGAAGTCCCAGACGGTCTGGTTGAAAGCCTTGCGGTCCTTCACGTACTCGACGGTCTGCTCCAGCAGGCGTTCGAGCTTGGCGGCACTGTACAGGGCGATCACCAGGCGCTCCTGCGGCAACTCTTCCATCAAGTGCATGAAGCCTTTGTTTTCTTCACCGAGCAGGTTGCCCACCGGCACACGCACCTCGTCGAAGAACAGCTCGGCGGTGTCGGCCGCGTGCTGGCCGACCTTCTCCAGCTTGCGCCCACGACGGAAACCTTCGCGATTGCACTCGACCATGATCAGGCTGCAACCCTTGGCCCCGGCGCCCGGATCGGTCTTGCACACCACCACGACCATGTCGCAGGTCAGGCCGTTACTGATGAAGGTCTTGCTGCCGTTGATCACCCACTCGTCACCGTCGCGCACGGCGGTGGTACGGATCGCCTTGAGGTCGGAACCGGTGCCCGGCTCGGTCATGGCCACCGCCAGCACGGTTTCGCCGGAGCAGATTTTCGGCAGCCACTTCTGCTTCTGCTCCTCAGTGCCCAGACGCACGATGTACGGTGCGACGATGTCCGAATGCACACCCAGGCTCCAGCCCGAGACACCGGTGCGGTACAGCTCTTCGATCAGCACCGCCGAGTGGCCGAAGTCACCGCCGCCACCGCCGTACTCGGTCGGCACAGTCAGGCACAACAGGTTGTGGCGCCCGGCCTTGAGCCAGGTTTCCCGATCGACCTGCCCGGCCTCGTCCCACTGCGCCTGCTTGGGCAGGCATTCACGCTCGAAGAAACGCCGCGCGGTTTCACGCAGCATTTCGTGGTCTTCACGGTAGACGGTACGGTTGATGTGCATCGGGATCTCCAGTGGGTTGCCAGGCAGGCATGCGCCCGGTTCGTGAGTCCACTGTATTGATGCGGGTGGGTGGTGAAGCCACCCGGATCGGGTAGCGAATCTGGAGGGCTGAACAACGAACTCAGGGAATGGAACACAGTCCCCTGTGGGAGCGGGCTTGCTCGCGAAAGCGGTGTGTCAGTCAACATCAATGTTTAATGTGCCGACGCCTTCGCGAGCAAGCCCGCTCCCACAAGGGATTTGTGGTGTGGTTACTTGCGCAACTCGCGCTTGAGGACTTTGCCGGCGGCCGACAGCGGCAGATCATCGCGGAACTCCACGCTCTTGGGGCACTTGTAGCCGGCGATGAATTCGCGGCAGTGCAGGCGCAATTGCTCTTCATCGACCTGGGCACCGGGCTTGCGCACCACTACCGCATGCACCGCTTCCCCCCATTGCTCGTGAGGGACGCCGATCACCGCACACAGCGCCACTGCCGGGTGCCGGGCAAGGACGTTCTCGACCTCCGCCGAGTAAACGTTTTCCCCGCCACTGACGATCATGTCCTTCAAGCGGTCAACGATGAACAGGTAACCCTGCTCGTCCATCCACGCGGCATCGCCGGTGAACAGCCAGCCGTTGCGCAGCGCCTTGGCGGTTTCCTCGGGCTTGTTCCAGTAGCCCTGCATGATGTTCGGCCCGCGCACGATGATCTCGCCCACAGTGCCGCGCGCAACCTCCCGGCCCTGCGGGTCGACAATCTTCACATTGACGCCCAGGCCGCCACGTCCCACCGATCGCGATAACCCACTGAGGCGCGCCTCGGGCGTGTGGTTGCAAGGCAGGTTGCTGGACACCACCGGGCAGGCCTCGGTCAGCCCGTAGGAATGTGAGAGTTCGATGTCCGGCAGTTTCGCCAGCACTTGCTCGACCATATCCCCGGCGCTGGGCGATGCACCGTAGGTCAGGCGTTTGAGGCTGCCGAGGTCGTGGCGCTCGAAGTCCGGGTGGGCCAACAGGGCAAGGATCATCGTCGGCACCAGCAGCGTCTCGGTGACCCTTTCGCGCTCGATCACCTGCAATGCCTGCAGTGGATCGAAGCTCGCCACCAGCACATGGCTTTCACCGGCCAGGAACTGAACCAGGGCACGGGCCAGGCCGGCGACATGGAACAGTGGCGCCACATGCAGCAACAGGCCGCCGCGGATTGGCGGCATGTCCACCATGCGCGGCATGCACGCCGACCACAGGTTCAGGTGCGACTGCATCACGCCCTTGGGAAACCCGGTGGTACCGCCTGTGTACATGATGCAGGCGAGGTCTTCACCACCACGCCCGGCGTCCTCGATCGGCATGGCCTGGGCAATCAGTTGCTCGAAACCCAACATGCCGGCCGGCACCGCACCGTCCCCCGCATAAATCAGCAACGGCGCGCGACGGGCCCTGGCACAGATGCCTTCGGCCAGCGCCGCGAAGTGTTCGTCGACGATGAGAATGCCGGTACTGCAATCGTCCAGCGAATAGACAATCTCCGGCACGCTCCAGCGCACGTTCACCGGGTTGAGCACCCCACCGCCCCACCATACGCCCATGATGTATTCCAGGTAGCGGTCGCTGTTGAGCGCGAGCATGCCGACCCGGTCACCCGCCGCCATGCCGAGCGCCTGCAAGGCACCCGCCAGGCGGGCGACACGCTCGCCAAACTCGCGGTAGGTGTGGCGGCGGTCAGCGAAGAGGGTCGCGATGTGTCCCGGGTCCTGTTGCAACGTACGTTGCAGGCATTGGGTCATGTACATGCGGTCAGCTCACGCCCCGATCGGTGCCACGCCAGAACGGCTCGCGCAGATCGCGCTTGAGCACTTTGCCCGCACCGGACAGCGGCAAGGCTGTACGGAACTCCACGGATTTCGGGGTCTTGTAGCCGGCAATCTGGCGGCGGCAATGCTCGATGAGCTGGGCGCTGGCCACATCGCTGTCCGGCTTGAGCACCACCACCGCGTGCACCGCTTCGCCCCACTGTGCGCAAGGAATGCCGATCACCGCGCAGGCGGCAACGGCCGGGTGACTGGCAATGGCGCTTTCCACTTCACCGGAATAAACGTTCTCGCCACCGCTGACGATCATGTCCTTGAAACGGTCGACAATGTAGATAAAGCCGTCGGCGTCCATGTAGGCGCCGTCGCCGGTGTGCATCCAGCCACCACGCAAGGCCTTGGCGGTTTCCTCGGGTTTGTTCCAGTAGCCGAGCATGATGTTCGGCCCGCGCACCACCACTTCGCCGACGGTGCCGCAGGGCACTTCGTTGTCATTGTCATCGACGATGCGCACCGTGACGCCCAGCCCCGGTCGCCCGGCCGAGCGCAGGCGACCGTTGGCGATGCCTTCGGCGCTGTGGTTTTCCGGACCGTTGGCAGTTATGGGTGGCGCCGCTTCGGTCATGCCGTAGCCCTGGGTGAACTCGACATTCGGCAAGGCCTTCAGCGCCAGCTCCAGCAGGGGCACGGCAATCGGCGAGGCGCCATAAGTGAGGCTGCGCAGGCAACTCAGGTCATGTCTGGCGAAATCAGGATGCATGATCAGCGCCGCAAGCATGGTCGGCACGATCAGGATGTCGGTGATGCGCTCGCGCTCGATGGTGTGCATCACGTCCTGGGCATCGAAGCCCGGGACGAAAATGCTCGGCAAGCCCAGCAAGGAAATCAGGATCACCCGCGACAACGCCGCCAGGTGGAACATCGGTGCGATGTGCAGGGTCAGGGCGTCCGCCGGCACCGGCACATCGGCCGCACGGGCCACGGCAGCGGTCCACAGGTTCATGTGCGATTGCATCACGCCCTTGGGCTGGCCGGTGGTGCCGCCGGTGTACATGATGCTCGCCAGATCGTCACCGCCGCGAAACGCGTCGTCCACCGGCTCGGCATCATGAATCAGTTGCTCATAGGACAACATGCCTTGCGGTAAGGGCCCGTCGCCGATGTGAATCAGCAGTGGCCGCACCCTGGCGCTGCTGGCGATGTCTTCGGCCATGGCCAGGAAGGTGTCGTCGATCAGCAGGATGCGCGTGTCGCAGTCGTCCAGGGAGTAGACGATTTCCGGCACGCTCCAGCGAATGTTCACCGGGTTGACCACGCCGCCGCCCCACCAGGTCGCCAGGAAGTACTCAAGGAAGCGGTCGGAGTTCAAACCCAGCAAGCCGACCCGGTCGCCGGTCCGCATCCCCAGTTGCTGCAAGGCCCCGGCCAGCCGCGCCACCCGGTCGGCCAGTTCGGCATAGGTGCGACGACGCTCGCGAAAGACCGTCGCCACGGCTTGGGGACGTTGCTGCAGCATGCGGTGCAGGCCTTGGGTCAGATACATGGGGTTCTCCTGTGAATTATTATTGTCAGGTCAGGACGAAGGCGGCGCTTGGCCGTTGTGTCAGGTGCCGGTGTACTTTGGTGAACGCTGCTCGACCTGGGCCATGCGCCCTTCGGCGTGATCTTCGCTGTCGCGCAGCAGGCCCCAGTGCAGATGGGCCAGGGCGACGAAATCCCGGGGGGCGAGGTGGGCGGTCTGCAAGGCCAGGCGCTTGATCGACTGCACCGCCAGCGGGCCGTTGGCGGCAATGCGCTCGGCCAGGTCCAGCGCCGCTGGCAGCAGACGGTCCTGGGGCAACAGCTCTATGACCAGACCGATATTCAAGGCTTGCTGCGCACTGATCGGTTCGCCGGTCAGGGCCATTTTCATCGCGTGTGCGGCTGGAATCGCACGCAGCAGGTACTGCACGCCACCGGCTGCCGGAATGGTCGCGTCGCGCACTTCGGGCAAGCCGAACGTGGCGCTGGCCGAGGCGATGCGCAGATCGCATTGCAACGCCAACTCCAGACCGCCGCCCAGGCAGGCACCATTGATGGCGGCGATCACCGGTTTCCAGATGTCCAGGTCGCTGAGGTCGAACAGCCGGCTGTAGCCACCCTCCTCGGCTTCGGTCTCGCGGCTTTTGAGGGTGCCGGCGACAAAACCGGAGGCCGCCAGCAACGATTCCTTGTGGCTCGCACCGCTGCAAAACCCGCGCTCACCGGCGCCGGTCAGGACGATGACTCGCACCTGCTCGTCATCCTGGCAGGCACCCAGGGTCTTGCGCAGGTGCATCAGATCGCTGACGGACAGCGCGTTGTTCGACTGTTGCGCATCGAGCGTGATGAGTGCCACGTGATCGATGATCTTGAACTGAATGGCCATGGACGAGCTCCTGCGCTGCGCCGATCTTTATGTTGTTGTTCGAGGCGGACGCGCTCAGGCGCGCAATCCCAGGCCCAGTTCACGCAAGCGCTCGATGGCCGCCGTGTCGAAACCCCAGTCGCGCAGTGCGTCGCCGCCGTGCTCACCACGCTCGGGCGCCGGTCGCGGCTGTGCCGATGGCGTGCCAAGGAAACGCGGCGCCGGGACTGGTTGCACCACCCCGTCGACCTCGATGAAGCTGCCACGGGCAACGCCGTGGGGGTGCCTTGTCGCTTCGGCGAGCCCAAGCACCGGCGCAACGCAGGCATCGCTGCCTTCGAAGGCTTCTTCCCATTGCTGGCGGGTACGGCCGAGGAACGCGGCGGTGAATGCCTCACGCAGACGCGGCCAGCCAGCCCGGTCATGCTGATTGGGCAGGTCTGCGTTGGAGAGTCCGAGAATTTCCAGCATCTGCGCATAGAAGCGCGATTCAATCGGCCCGATTGCCATGTGCTGGCCGTCGCGGGTCTGGTAGGTGTCATACCAGGGCGCACCGCCATCGAGCAGGTTGCTGCCGCGCTGTTCTTTCCAGTGCCCGCCGGCCAGCAGGCCCCAGATCGCCGAACCCAACTGCGCCGCCCCCTCGGTCATGGCCGCGTCGACCACCTGCCCGGCACCACCGCGCTGCACATTGACCAGCGCCGCCAGCACGCCCATCGCCAACAGCATGCCGCCACCGCCGTAGTCGCCCACCAGGTTCAGCGGCGGCACCGGTCGCCCCCCGGCCGGGCCGATGCTCGACAGCACGCCCGACAAGGCGATGTAGTTCAGGTCATGCCCGGCGCGGTCGGCCATCGGACCGGTCTGGCCCCAACCGGTCATGCGCGCATAGACCAGACGCGGATTGCGCTTGAGCGCGACCTCGGGGCCAAGGCCCAGGCGTTCCATCGTGCCGGGGCGAAACCCTTCGATCAGCACGTCGGCACGCTCGATCAGGTCCAGCGCAGCGGCGACACTGTCCGGGCGCTTCAAGTCGAGGGTGACCGAACGACGATTGCGCCCGGTGATATCGGCACGCTTGCCTTCGAGCTTGGGCCCAAGGTCAGCGGCCTTCTGCGGGCGGTCGATACGCACCACGTCGGCACCCATGTCGGCCAGCAGCATGGTGCCAAACGGCGCCGGCCCGATTGCCTCAAACTCCACCACCCGAATGCCGCTCAGTACGCCCATCGCCAACGCTCCACTGTTCTGACGGAGCGCCGCAGCACTCCTATTCTTGTGCCTTCCAGTAGAACAATCCGTTGATCGACGACCACCACCCGCATCGGGTGGTGGCCGCCAAAGACAGGCTCATGCCGCCCATGGTCTGGGTTACACTCGATGAGATTCGACGTACTCACAAAACAAGAAAGAATCGGACAGCCCCATGGACAAACACCGCAAGTCCAATGCATCGGACACCCATGCCAGCCAGGCCTTCAATCCGGTTCAGTCCCCGATCGTCAGCACCAAACTGATTCCGCCGCGCAGCGCCGGGCGCCTGATTTCCCGCGAACGCCTGCAAGAGCAAATGCTCAAGGCCCGCCGCCTGCGCTGCATCGTGCTCAAGGGGCCGGCCGGCTGCGGCAAGACCTCGACCCTGATCGCCTGGCGCCAGGCGCTGTTGCCATTGGGGTTCGACGTGGCGTGGCTGACGCTGTCGGCGGATGACAACGAACTGACGCGTTTTCTTGACTACCTGCTGGCGAGCCTCGGCCAGATCGACCCACTGCTCGTGCTTGAAGCGACTCAACTGGAAGGCCGTGGCATCGACAGCGAAGCCGTGGAACGCACGGTCATCACCCTGGTGCGCAGCATTGCCAGCCGTGGCCGTGAACTGGTGCTGGTGCTCGATGACCTGCACCACCTGACCGACGTCGGCATCCATCAAGCCCTGCAATGGCTGATCGACTACGCTCCGGCCAACCTGCATCTGGCGCTGGTGTCGCGCAGTGCCGTGCCGTTGTCCCTGGCACGCTTGCGCAGCCAGGAGCTGGTGCTGGAACTGAACCTGCGGGACCTGCGTTTCACTCCCGCCGAATCCGAACAGTTTCTCAAGACCCAACTGGGCGACGTCAGCGCCCGCGACGCCCGGCAGATGCATGAGCTGACCGATGGCTGGGTGGCCGGGCTGCAACTGCTGGCGGTCAGCCGCAAGAAGAATCGTTCGGCTGTCACGGCCACCGATCAGACACAAGTGCGCGACGATCAGGCGTTCGCGAAGTTTTTCGAAGTCGAGGTGCTGTCTCACCTGACCCCGACAGATCTGGACCTGATGCTGCTCATGGCCGTCTGCAACCGTTTCTGCGCATCCCTGTGCGCCGCCCTCAGCGGCAATCCGCAAGCGGTCGGCTCGGCCAGCACGCTGTTGGCCCGCCTGGAGCGGGACAACCTGTTCCTGATCCCGGTGGACAGCGCCGGGCGCGAAACCTGGTATCGCTTGCACCCATTACTGCGCGAGACATTGCTCAAGTATTTCGACTCGCGCAGCAAGATCGAACAACAGGCGGTGCACGCACGAGCCTGGGTCTGGTTTCACGACCACCAATACCTGGACGAAGCGGTTCACCATGCCGTCATGGCAGGCGACCCCGATGCCGCGGCCGATCTGGTGGAGCAGCACGCCGAAGCCTTGTATGCCCATGGCGACTTGCGCATGCTGATCGAACTGGTCCGGCTGCTGCCGTTCGAGCAAGTCCAGGCGCGGGTCAAATTGCGTATTCTCAAGACCCGGATGCAGCTCTATGCGCGGGATTTCGCGGCCTGCGCGCAAAGCCTCGATCAACTGTTCAGGGACGTTCCCGAAAGCGACGTCCATGACCGCTTCATGATCGCACTGCTGCGGGCCTCACTGGCCCTGCAACGCGATGACACCGACGCTGCGATGACCGTACTGCCGCAACTGCTCGACCCGCCCGCGGGCAGCAACGCCGTTGCCGTTGGCTCGTGCCTGAATATCCTGTCCTGGCTCTACATGCACCGCGGTGACTACGAACGGGCCCGTCAGGTGCAACTTGACCGCCCTGCCTTGCTGATCAATGGCGAACCGCTTCTGGGAACCACGGCGGGCAGCCTGCAGGGGCGTTGCCTGGTCGGGTTGAGTCACGCCCTGGAAGGCCAGATGAAGCTGGCCGAACGGGTCTATCGCGATGTGCTGCATGAAGCCGCCCAGTGCGGAAAAGCCGGGACCGACGCAACGTACCTCGCCACCGCCCTGCTGGGCGAGGTGCTCTACGAAACCAATGACCTGGACGCCGCGTTCAAACTGCTGGCGGGCTGGGTCGATATTCTTGAGCGGATTTCGATTCCGGACTCGGTCCTGCGCGTCCTTCAGGTGCTCTGGAAGGTCCAGTGGCTGGCCGGCAACCGTCAGGAAGCGTTCGCCTTCATCGACCGACTCGACGAGTACGCGACCAAGCTTGGCCTGGATCGCCTGCAGACCTACTGCCTGACCTGGCAGGTGTATTGGAATACGTTGCTCGGCGAGACAGCCATCGCCGAGGCCAAACTGGCCCGGCTGGAGTCGATAGACGCCCGTCACCGCGACTCCGGTCCCAGCGCATTCAAGGAAATCAACATCCTCACCGAGAACGTGCGGGCGCGTTGGCAAATTCACCAGGGTGACCTCGACGGTGCGCTGCAACGCATTGAACGGCTGATCGAAACCTGTGACCTGCAACGTCGGCATTTGGCCACGGTGCGCCTGATGGTCCTCAGTGCCGTGATCGAATCCCGCCGTGGCAACCGGGAGATTGCGCGTACCAGGGTCATGGAAGCGCTGCGCCGCGGCCAACGATTGGGCATGCTGCGTACCCTGCTCGATGCCCACCCCGATGCGCTGGATCTGATTGGCGATATTGCCGGCAAGGAAGAAAACCTCGACCCGGTGCTGGCGTTTTATGTCGAGCGCCTGCAAGCGGCACAGGTCACGACACCCGCCGTCCCTACGGGCAAACCCTCGCCGAGCGCGACAAGCAAACCGCTCGCCACCGGCATCGAGCCGTTGAGCGAGCGGGAAATCGAAGTGGTGCGCCTGCTGGCCCAGGCCCTGCCCAACAAGAAGATTGCCCGTGCCCTGGGACTGTCCCCGGAAACAGTGAAATGGCACCTGAGCCATATCTACAGCAAACTCGGCGTCAGCAGCCGCGATGAAGCGGTGGCGCGGGTGCGGGATCTGGAATCGCAGACCCAAGACAACCAATAAACCCTGTAGGAGCGAGCTTGCTCCGGGCGGCGTTCCGACGAAAAACGTCAGCACGACGTGGGCATTCAGACAACCCGCGTCAGCGTTGTCCTCCATCGCGAGCAGGCTCGCTCCCACAGTGGATCGTCAGCGACCAGGACAGATGGGTACAGCTCAGCTCACTCTGTAGGAGCGAGCTTGCTCCGGGCGGCGTTCCGACGAAAAACGTCAGCACGACGTGGGCATTCAGACAACCCGCGTCATCGTTGTCCTCCATCGCGAGCAAGCTCGCTCCTACAGAGTGAGCTGAGCCGTACCCATCTGTCCTGGTCGCTGAAGATCCACTGTGGGAGCGAGCCTGCTCGCGATGGAGGACAACGATGACGCGGGTTGTCTGAATGCCCACGTCGTGCTGACGTTTTTCGTCGGAACGCCGCCCGGAGCAAGCTCGCTCCTACAGAGTGAGCTGAGCCGTACCCATCTGTCCTGGTCGCTGAAGGTCCACTGTGGGAGCGAGCCTGCTCGCGAAGAGGCCGTCACATTCAACACTACCTTTGACTGACACACCGCCTTCGCGAGCGGGCTCGCTCCCACATTGATTTGTGTTGCTTTCCAGACCCGGCCACCCACCTCGGGTGGCGTTCGCCCGATGTGCCCAAGCCTATCGTAACCCTCAGATCACAGGCGCAGTCCGCGCCTTGCGTAAGCGTCCGGCCCAAGGCCGGCCTGCCATTGATGAGGAGTCTTGCGTGCACATCGCCCGAACCGTTTTCCGCGACGACCATGAGATGTTCCGCACCACCGTGCGCCGTTTTTTCGAGCGTGAATGCCTGCCGCGCCAGGCCGCCTGGGACAAGGCCGGCCAGGTCGACCGGGAAACCTGGCTCAAGGCCGGCCGCGAAGGCTTGCTCGGCATCACCCTGCCCACCGAATACGGCGGGGGTGGCGGCGATTTCGGCCACTGCGCGGTGTTCAACGAAGAGTTCGCCAGGGCTGGCGTGAGCGGTGCCTACTTCGGCATGCATTCCGACGTGATCGCCCCTTACATCAACCGTTGTGGCAATGAAGAACAAAAACAGAAATGGCTGCCGGGCATCTGCGCCGGCGAAATCATCCTCGCCATCGCAATGACCGAACCCGGCACCGGCAGCGACCTCAAGGCCGTGCGCACCACCGCCGTGCGCGATGGTGACGAGTACGTGATCAATGGCAGCAAGACCTTCATCAGCAACGGCCTGACCGCCGACCTGGTGATCGTCGTGTGCAAGACCGACCCGGCTGCCGGTGCCAAGGGCATCAGCCTGATTGCCGTGGAAACCAGCCGCGCCGGTTTCAAGCATGGCCGCAAGCTGGAAAAGGTCGGCCAGCACGCCCAGGACACCGCCGAGCTGTTCTTCGACAACGTTCGCGTGCCGGTGGGCAACCGCCTCGGCGAGGAAGGCCTGGGGTTCACCTACCTGATGGGGGAACTGCCGCAAGAGCGTTTTTCCATCGCCATCTCGGCGGCCGCCAAACTTGAGCGCCTGCTGGAGCAGACCGTCGAATATGTCAAAGACCGCAAGGCCTTCAACCAGACCGTGTGGGACTTCCAGAACAGCAAATTCAAACTCGCTGACATCAAGGTCCAGGCCACCGCCCTGCGGGTGATGGTCGACCACTACCTGGGCGAACACATGCGTCGCCGGCTGACCCTCGAAGAAGCCGCCATCGCCAAGCTCCACACCACCGAAACCCTGTGGAAATGCATCGACGACATGGTCCAGCTGCACGGCGGCTACGGCTACATGATGGAGTACCCGATTGCCCGTGCGTTCGTCGACATGCGCGTCAACCGCATCTACGGCGGTACCAGCGAAGTCATGCGCGAAGTGATCGCGCGCAAGCTCTGAACCTCTCTAACAACAAGGAAAACAACGATGAGCAATAAAGTGTTCGTTGCTGGCGTCGGCATGATCCAGTTCAAGAAACCGGGGACCAACGAGCCCTACGACATCATGGGTGAACAGGCGATTCGCCTGGCCCTGGCCGACTGCGGGCTGGACTTCAGCGACATTCAGCAGGCCTACGCCGGCTACGTCTACGGTGACTCCACCTGCGGCCAGAAAGCCCTGTACCGCGTAGGCATGACCGGAATCCCGCTGATCAACGTCAACAACAACTGCGCGACCGGCTCCAGCGCACTGTTCCTGGCCCGTCAGGCCGTGGCCAGCGGCGCGGTGGACTGCGCCCTGGCATTCGGCTTCGAGCAGATGAATCCGGGCGCGCTGAAATCGGCCTGGACCGACCGTGCACCGGCCACCGAGCGGGCCCTCAAGCTGACCAACGAACTGGTCGGCATGCCCGACTTGCCAACCGCGATCCGCCAGTTCGCCGGTGCCGGCTACGCGCACATGCAGAAGTACGGCACGCGCCTGGAAACCTTCGCCAAGATCCGCGCCAAGGCCAGCCGTCACGCCGCCAACAACCCATTGGCCGTATTTCGCAATGTGGTCAGCACCGAAGAAGTCCTGGCCGCACCGATGCTATGGGAAGGCGTGCTGACGCGCCTGATGGCCTGCCCGCCCACCTGTGGTGCCGCAGCGAGCATCGTGGTCTCCGAAGCCTTCGCGAAAAAACACGGCCTGCGCACCGACGTGCTGATGGCTGGCCAGGCCCTCACCACTGACCTGCCGAGCACCTATGACGCCAAGGACATGATCCGTGTGGTCGGTTTCGACATGACGCGCATGGCTGCCGACATTGCCTACAACCAGGCCGGTATCGGTCCCAAAGACATCGATGTCATCGAACTGCACGACTGCTTCGCGCAGAACGAGCTGCTGACCTATGAAGGCCTGGGCCTGTGCGCCGAAGGCGGCGCCGAGCAACTGGTCAACGATGGCGACAACACCTATGGCGGCGAATGGGTGACCAACCCGTCCGGCGGCCTGCTCTCCAAGGGCCACCCGCTGGGCGCCACCGGCCTGGCCCAATGCTACGAGCTGACGCACCAGTTGCGCGGCACCGCCGAGCAACGCCAAGTGCAGAACGCGCGCATCGCAGTGCAGCACAACCTCGGTCTGGGCGGCGCCTGCGTGGTGACCGTGTACCAGAAAAACTGACGCGGCCGGTAACCCAGGGAGCCATTAAGATGATCGACAAGAAACACATCGGCAGACAACTGCCCACGTTCCTCGCCTCCGCCGAAGCCGGACAACTGCGCTTTTTCGCCAAGGCCACCGGAGAAACCAACCCGATCTATTTCGACGTGCAGGCCGCCCGCGATGCCGGTCATCCCGACCTGCCGCTGCCGCCGACCTTTCTGTTCTCGCTGGAATTCCAGATCCCGTCCAACGCCTGGCGCGACGAACTGGGCATCGTCACCGCACGCATCCTGCACGGTGAAGAATCGTTCCGTTATCACCGCATGGCCTACGCCGGCGACACCCTGCGCTTCGACGTACGCATCGCCGACATCTACGACAAGAAAGGCGGCGCGCTGGAGTTCGTAGTGCGCGAAACCCGAGTCACCAACCAGCACGGCGAGCACGTTGCGGACCTGCGCAGCGTGCTTGTGCAGCGCAACAGCTGAAGCGGAGAACCCTGATGAACGCGATTAGCCTGGAAAAGATCAACATTGGCGACACCCTGCCGCCACTGGCCCTGCCGCCAATCAACCGCACCACCCTGGCCTTGTTTGCCGGTGCGTCGGGCGATCACAACGCCATTCACATCGACACCGACTACGCACGTAAAGCCGGCATGCCCGATGTGTTCGCCCACGGCATGTTGTCGATGGCCTACCTCGCACGCCTGCTGACCCAGTGGGTCGATCAGCGCCAATTGCGCGAGTTCGGCGTGCGCTTTCTCGGCATTACCCACCTGGGCCACCAGATCACCTGCACCGGCACCGTCGTCGAGCGTTTCGAAATCGACGGCGAACAACGGATCAAGGTCGAAGTGCGCACCACCAATCAATACGGCGAGACCAAAATCGTTGGCGACGCCGTGATCGCTCTGTAAACAAACCCAAGAATTGAGGAGCAACACCCCATGGCAAAACTCGAAGGCAAAGTCGCACTGGTCACCGGCTCCGGTCGTGGCATCGGCCAGCAGATCGCCCTGAAACTGGCCAGCGAAGGCGCGCGCATCGTGATCAACGACCTGGATGCCGATCCGGCCCACGAGACTGCGCAAATGATTCGCCAGCTGGGTGGCGAAGCGGCCGTCTGCCACGGCAACGTCAGCGCCCCGGACTTCGGCGACCGCTACGTCAAGACCGCGATGGACAATTTCGGCGCCATCGACATCATCGTCAACAACGCCGGCTACACCTGGGACGACGTGATCCAGAAGATGAGCGACGAGCAGTGGTACGCTATTCTCGACTGCCACATGACCGCACCCTTCCGCATCCTGCGTGCCGCCTACCCGATCATCAAGGCCCAGGCCCAGGCGGATATGGCGGCTGAGCGCGAGGTGTTCCGCAAGGTGGTGAACATCTCGTCGGTGTCGGCGCTCAACGGCAACGCCGGGCAGATGAACTACTCCTCGGCCAAGGCCGGTGTGATCGGCATGACCCGTGCGCTGGCCCGTGAATGGGGGCGTTTCAAGGTCAACGTCAACGCCGTGGCCTTCGGTTTCATCGAGACCCGCATGACCAAGGCCGACGCCCATGCCGGCGCCACGGTGAACATCGAAGGTCGTGACATCCGCGTCGGCATCAGCCCGGAAGCGGCCAAGTCGTTCGCCCAGCGCAACCCGCTGGGCCGCCCGGGCACCGTGCAGGAAGCAGCCGACGCCGTGTACCTGTTCTGCTCGCCGGAGTCGAACTACATCACCGCGCAGACCATCGCGGTGGCCGGCAATCTGCAATAAACCCTGTAGGAGCGATGCTTGCTCGCGATGGACGTCAACGATAACGCGCCTCATCTGAATGACCGCGTTGTCCGGACATTCTTCGCGAGCAGGCTCGCTCCCACAACAAGCTCTCTCGCCACAATTGTTGTGATGACCGCAGGTCCCCACCCGGCTCGGTGCCCATTTCGCCCGTTTGATCAGCCTCGCAGGCGCCCGGGTGGCCCTTGGTGCGCAACATCCTGCACAGCTTGAGCCAGGCCATGGCCCAGTCACTGACACCACACCGGATTCGGGTCAACGTGATTGCCGCCGGACGCGGCAAGGACACCGCCCTGCAGGAACTCAACGGCCCGCTGCTGTTGCTGGCCAGTGGCGCCGGTGCCAGCGTCACGGGTGCGGTGTTGCATGTCGACCATCACGCCACCTGATACGGGTGGCGTTTTATTTCCGACGCCCCCTGAACATCGCGATCGGTCGCCCTGCGCGACGCCCGTCAATAAGGAGCCGGTCAGATGACTCGCATAAAAAAGTGGCTGCCGAAACTCGCCCTGGTGGCGACAACGGTCATGGCAATGGCGGCCAATGCCGCCGACAAACCCAACATCCTGGTGATCTTCGGCGATGACATCGGCCAGACCAACATCAGCGCCTACTCCATGGGCGTGGTCGGCTACAAGACGCCGAACATCGACCGCATCGCTCACGAAGGCATGCTGTTCACCGACTACTACGCGGAGAACAGCTGCACCGCCGGGCGCTCTTCGTTCATCACCGGTCAGTCACCGCTGCGCACCGGCCTGACCAAGGTTGGCGTACCGGGGGCGCCGATCGGCATCCAGAAGCGCGACATCACCATCGCCCAAGCCCTCAAGTCCCAGGGCTACGCCACCGGTCAGTTCGGCAAGAACCACCTGGGCGATCGCGACGAATACCTGCCGACGAATCACGGTTTCGACGAGTTTTTCGGCAACCTGTATCACCTCAATGCCGAAGAAGAACCCGAGCGCCCGTACTGGCCCAAGGACGACCCCGACTTCGTCAAAACCCGTACTCCACGGGGCGTGATTCACAGCTACGCCGACGGCAAGATCGAAGACACCGGCGCCCTGACCACCAAGCGCATGGAAACCATCGACGACGAAACCACCGCGGCGGCCCAGGCGTTCATCGAGAAACAGGCCAAGGCAGACAAGCCGTTCTTCGTCTGGATGAACACCACCCGCATGCACGTGTTCACCCATGTGCGTGATTCGATGAAGGGCCAGAGCGGCATGCCCGGCAACGAATACGCCGACGGCATGCTCGAACACGATGGCGACATCGGCAAACTGCTCAAGACCCTCGACGACCTGAAGATCGCCGACAACACCATCGTCGTCTACACCACCGACAATGGCCCGAACCAGTTCTCCTGGCCGGACGCGGCGACCACGCCGTTCCGCAACGAAAAGAACTCCAACTGGGAAGGCGCGTACCGGGTGCCGGCGATTGTGCGCTGGCCGGGCAAGATCAAGGCCGGTGCGGTGTCCAACGAGATGTTCTCGGGCATGGACTGGTTCCCTACCCTGCTCGCCGCGGCGGGCGATACCGAGGTGAAGGACAAGCTGTTGAAAGGCTGGGCACCGACCTCGGGCGGCTCCAGTTTCAAGGTGCACCTGGACGGTTATAACCAATTGCCTTACCTGACCGGTCAGCAGCCCAAGGGTGAACGCCGCGAGTTCTACTACTTCAATGACGACGGTGTGCTGGTCTCGATGCGCTACGACAACTGGAAAGTGGTCTTCGCCGAACAACGCGAACCCGGCGGTTTTGCGGTGTGGAGCAGCCCCTTCGTGCCGTTGCGCGTGCCCAAGCTGTTCAACCTGCGCATGGACCCCTATGAGCGCGCTGACCTGGTCTCGGACCAGTACAACGACTGGCTGGTGAAGAACTCCTACCTGCTGGCCGCAGGCGTGGCCAAGGCTGCACGCTTCCTGCAGACCTTCATCGAGTACCCGCCGAGCCAGAAACCCGCCAGCTTCAGCATTGACCAGATCCGCGCGGCGGTGGACGCGAAAATCGAAGAAAAGCTGAAAAGCCAGGCCAAACCGTAAGAAGCGCCTCGCCACGACAAAGCCCCGGTCATTCGGGGCTTTGTCGTGGTGGAATACGCACCGACGACCAACCGGCCCGGCTGAAATTAAGCTTGGGCTAAGGTTGGTTCTTTAGTCTTCGACGCTTTCGGGTCGTCGAGCATTTCGCAGATGGGTAGTGTCGATACAAGCGCCAAGCCACCGTTCAGCATCGTGCTGGTCAATTACAAAACCCTTGATTTGACCAGGATCTGCCTGGACCTTTTGCGCGAGCCTGTACAAAAAGCCGGCATTGCGGTCTGGGTGGTGGACAACGGTTCGGCGGATGCCAGCGTCGAGTATTTGCGCTCACTCGACTGGATCAATCTGATCGAGCGCGATGCGCCCGCCAAAGAGCCGGGCCACATCGCCCATGGCAAGGCGCTGGACATGGCACTGGCCCGGGTCGAAACCGACTATCTGTTCCTGATGCACACCGACACCTTCGTCTTCGATGCCAATGTTTTTGCGATGATGATGGAGCACTGCACCAAGGATCGAAACGTCATCGCGGTCGGCTGCACCGAGCAACTCAATCGCGGACTGCCAAGGACTGTCTGGCGCTTCACTTCACGCTTCGCCAAGCACCATTTCCGCCGCCTGAAACTGTCCCTGGGCCTGCGCTCAAAAGAACCGAAGCCCTACACCGAGACATACCTGAAAAGCTTCTGCACCCTGTGGAATTGCAGGCTGATGAAGCAGCAGGGTCTGCATTTCCAGATCGATGATCGTGTGCCCGGCTATGAGCTGCAGGACCGAGTGATCGGGCTTGGCTACCAGGTCGTGTTTCTGTCGCCCGGCAAGATCTTCAAGTACCTGGACCACGTCCAGGCCGGCACCGTCGCCGCTGCTGGCGGATACGGCCAGGATCATCGACGGACCAGAATGTACCAGGACATTGTCAAGCGCTTCAGTGCTGCCAATACTTCGATGTCCTGAACAAACCGCACTCACAAAAAAGCCCGTTGACCGTCGCCGGTTCAGCGGGCTTTTTTGCATCAGGCTCACTGGCTCATGATGAACGTCGCCAGGCTTTTCAGATCATCCGAACTCAACTGCGCGAAAGGCGGCATGGGCACATCCCCCCACTTTCCACTGCCGCCGTGCTCGATGCTGGACATGACCCGGGCCAGTGCCTGCGGGTCATTGGCATATTTGGCTGCCACATCGTGATAGGCCGGGCCGACGACCTTGTGGTCGACCGCGTGACACGACAGACAGGCGTTGTCCTTGAGCAAGGCCGAGGCGACTTTCGCCACCGACACCGTCGGAGGCTGATCCGCCGGCGGGTTCGAGGCCGCCTGGACATCGGCATCGCTCGCCTTGGCGCTGCCGTAGGTCACCGCCAGATAGGCGCCGATAACACTCACCTCCCGGTCGCTGATCGGCGCCCCGTACACGTGCTGCATCTTGCTCGCTTCGGCGGTCCACTGCGCCAGGCTCATGCCCGGAGGCTGGAAGTTGATGTAGTCGGCCGAATGGCAGATGGAACACTTCTGCTGGGCCAATGGGTAGCCCGGCAATGTACTGGGCTTCAAGGCAGCCGTTTCGGGCGGCAGCGTAATCGAAAGGGGTGCTGCGCCGGCCATGCCGGCCAGACCGACCTGAGCCGCGCACAGCAAGGCGGTCATGAATTTCATGGGTTTCATGCGGCCCTCCTCAGGCGACGGTGACGTGGCTGGTTTCGACGACATGGCGGCGGTAGCCACCGGGGTTCCAGTCGGCTTGCAGCGGTTGCGTCTCGCCGGCACTGTTGCTGGCTCGCACCATCAACTGCGTGGCGCCCTTGCTGGTAAAGGTGATCGGCAGCGTCCACTCGCGGAAGGAGAAGCGGCCAAGGTCCTGCCCGAGGGTGGATTCACGCCAGTTTTTTCCGCCGTCGATCGACACTTCCACCTTGTTCACCCCGACGCCGCCGTCGAACGCGATGCCCTTGAGCACCACGCTTTTGTTCAGCGGCAAAACGTCGCCGTGCTTGACGCTGGTGATGAAACTGCGCACCGGCAGTTTTGAAATCGGCCGGGTTTTCTCCGGCGTAGTGCCGGGAGCAACGCAGAAGCAGTCGTTATCCGGAACCCGATAACCCTTGGCCATGAAGAAACCGTCGTAGGTATGGTCGACGACTTCGATCTCGCTCAGGTGCTTGACCCAGTACGTGCCGAAGTAACCGGGCACCACCAGGCGTATCGGGTAACCGTTGAGAAATGGCAGGTCGGTGCCATTCATCGACCAGGCGATCATCGGCTCGCCGTCCATGGCATGGCCGATATCCAGCGCCTTGATGAACTCCGGCGTGCTCGGCAGCACCGGTTTATCCAGGCCACGGAAGGTCACTTGCCTGGCCTCGGCCTTCACCCCGGCCTTTTCCAGCACCGCCTTGAGCGGCACCCCCAGCCAGCGCGCATTGCCCATGGAGCCATTGCCCAATTGAGCGCCGAACACCCGCGGCATCGAGAAGCCACGGCTGTTGCCCGAACACTGATTGACGGCCACCACTTCCACCGGCTCGGCGAGAGCCTTGAGCTCGGCAAGGGACAGTGACAGCGGCGTGTCGACCACCCCCTTGATCGTAAGGCGGTAGGTGTCGGGGTCGATGCTGGTCGGGAAGTTGGCCAGGTGGTAACGCACGAAAAAGGCGTCATTGGGTGTGATGACCCCTTCGTTAAAGACGGAGAACGGCGTCTCCAGGTGCGGCGGGCGCGTGGTCACCAGGGTCAACGGACGCTTTTGCGGGTATTGCACCAGCGGTCGTGGGCCCGCGGCAAAAGTCACTTCCTCGGCGGACTCGCTGACCGACCCGCTTTCCTCGGCAGCCCTGGCGAGGCTGGCCAACGGCGAAGCCGCCACAGCCAGAGTGAATGCATCGCGTAAAACCCGCCGCCGGCTCGGCTGGCTGGCGTCTACAAAACTGAACTTCATTGCACGCTCTCCTTGATTGCTTTATCGAGATGCAACTGACAGTTCCTCATCAGGATGAAGAGGCATCAGCCTTGATGTGCCAGTGCGGGTTCTCTTTATTGTTCGATGTCGATAAACAAACCAGTATCGTCAGGTGTACGTGGGTTGCTTCGCATTGAACGTCAGGGACTTGGCAATTGATGACAGGGGTTGCGAAAGAGAAATTCATGGCTTGCGCGCAAACGTCCTACAGCCAAACCCACCAACACAGTGTAGGAAAAATCTGATTTCACCCATTAGCGGCTTTGGGATGAACCCTGCCTGCCCGGAAGAACGTACATTCCCTCCCGCAAATATTGATTGCCAAGGAGAGGTCGCATGGCGTTTGACGCATACATCAAAATCGAAGGCATTCCGGGCGAAGCGCTGGACGAGAAGTACCGCGACTGGATCGAGGTCGACGGCTAAAGCTTCGGCACTCGTCAAAGCACTTGCGCCACCGCCAGCTCTGCCGGTGGCGCAACGGCCGGCCGCACCACGCTGAGCACCTTCACCTTTACCAAGGTTCTGGACAAATCCAGCTGCAAACTGATGGAGGCCAGTTGCGCCGGCGACCACCTGAAAGAAGTCACCCTGGTGCTCAGCCGTGCGGGGGCTGACAAGCTCAAGTACTTCGAGATCGTGCTCGAGGAAGTCATCATTGCCGACTACATGCAAAACGCCAGCGCCGGCATTCCGGTAGAAATCGTGCAACTGGACTATGGCCGCATCAAGACCGTCTATACCCAGCAAAAACGCAGCGATGGCGCCGGCGGCGGCAATGTCGCCGGCGGCTGGGATCGCATCGGCAACAAACGTTATTCGTGAGGCTGACATGGCACAGCCGCTGGCGTTCATCAATGCGCAATCCCAGACCTACGCGTCCCTCAAGGCCCACCTGGGCCTGACCGGTATCGCCAAAAACAAGTTCGATGCACTCAACAGCCATATCGCCAACTCGGTGGTGCTGGCGGGCGAGCTTGTGATCATCGGCGACGTGTCGACTCCATCGAGTACCCATGAAGAGGCGTACCTGATGGCCAGGGCGAGGGAAATCCACATCGCCCTGCTGACCAATCAGGTCGACGCCGACGACTTCCTGCTCGATAACTTCGAACTGCTTAAGGAAATGCTCGCTGACGGTGCTATCGGCGCCGGTGTCGTCAGTGACGGCTGGAGCAAGCACATGGCCGCGATCAAGACCACCCTGGAGGAGATCGAACAGGCCCATAAAGACTATCTGCGCAGCGGATCGATAGCGGCCCGGGACAGGTTTTACACCGAACGCGCCCGGTTGTTCGGCAAGCTGGAAACACAACTGGGCAATGTCGCGTCCTACGGCTCCGGGCTGCGTTATCGAGGCTCGATAAAACGCATGCTGGGGATTTCGACCAAGAGCTACCTGAGCACCGGGGAGATTGCCGGTTATGCGCAGAAGGTCAGCGGCGTGGCCAGGGCGGCGAAGCTGATCAAGCGGGGGGTCTATATTGGCGTCGCTCTGGACGTTGCTTCTGCCGGACTGAGTATCCGGCAAGCATGTGCGTTGGGGCGGGAGGATGAATGTACAAAGGCCAAGTATGTTGAGGGGGCTTCGCTGGCGGGAAGCTTAATAGGCGGAAGCATCGGGGGGGTCGCAAGCGGTTATACTGCTTCTATGGGCTGTTTACTTGTTTTGGGAATAGCTACAGGTGGTCCCGGGGGACTCATTTGTAGTGTCGTAGGTGGAGCAGTGGGAGGTAGGGCCGGGGGAACTTTCGGAGCGGATGTGGGTGAGGACTTGGGAGAATACCTTTATCGGAAAAAAGAGCAGTGACTCATATACCGTCCGGACTAATATCATTGTTTATTCTTGCACCCCTTTTTCTTATAGAGATTTGGCTGATTTACATGGTCCATGCCTATACAGAAAAAGCGGAAGCACTATTGCCTAAAAGCAGTTTTGTAGAGGCAAACAGAACCGCATTTTGGCATGCAGGTCTTGTAGGAAAGGCAATGCGCAATGGCATTCTAACAATGGTTCTTATGATGCCAGGACCGTGCGCCAAAAGAGGAATTGTGGATTATACCGAAGCCAGGAATTTCCCCGCGGGATTTAGGCGAATGTTGTTTGTGTCATGGGGAATGAGCTGGCTGTTTGGTATTGCTCTGATGATATTTGGTGTTTATCTCAAATATTTTGAATGAATAGTTAGCATTGAACTTATTTCGGAAATCCATATATCACCTGTCAGGTCTCGCCCCTCCCAAAAAACCATAAAAAACCCGCCTACCATTACTGGTTCAGCGGGTTTTTCATTACAGCTCCAAGTGACTCAAACGCCTCACCATCACGGGTGAGGCATCCTTTTACAGAGCCATATCACTCGCAGCATTAGCCTTCGGCGCTTTTACAGCCGTATCGACCGTCACCGGCTTCACAGCCGGCGCGATCACCGCCGGTGGCGGAGTCAGCTCCAGTACCTTGGCGGTGTAGGCCCACTCTTCAGCAACCTTCTCAGCGCTGGCATTCAACTGGGTGCCGTAGCTCGGCACGATCTGGTGCAGTTTTGCCTGCCAGTCAGGGGTCGCGACCTTGTCCTTGAACACCTTCTGCAGCACGGTCAGCATGATCGGTGCGGCGGTCGAAGCGCCTGGGGAAGCGCCCAGCAGGCCGGCGATGCTGCCGTCTTGCGAAGCGACGATCTCGGTGCCCAGTTTCAGCACGCCACCGGCGGCTTCGTCACGCTTGATGATCTGCACGCGCTGGCCGGCTTGCCACAGGCGCCAGTCTTCAGCCTTGGCGTTCGGGAAGTACTCTTTCAGGGCGTTCATGCGGTCTTCGTCAGACAGCATCAACTGGCCTGCAAGGTACTCGACCAGCGGGTATTCCTTGATGCCGACCTTGGTCATTGGCCACACGTTGTGCGTGGTCGTGGTGGTCAGCAGGTCCAGGTACGAACCTTCTTTCAGGAACTTGGTGCTGAAGGTCGCGAATGGGCCAAACAGGATCACGCGCTTGCCGTCCAGCACGCGGGTGTCCAGGTGTGGAACCGACATCGGCGGAGCGCCCACCGAAGCCTTGCCGTAGGCCTTGGCCAGGTGCTGCTGGGCGATGGTCGGGTTCTCGGTCACCAGGAACGAGCCGCCTACGGGGAAGCCTGCGTATTCCTTGGCTTCAGGAATGCCGGACTTCTGCAGCAGGTGCAGGGCACCGCCGCCGGCGCCGATGAACACGAACTTGGCGTCGGTTTCGGTCTTGCTGCCGTCTTTCAGGTTCCTGTAGCTGACACGCCAGCTGCCGTCTTCGTTCTTGGTGATGTCCTGCACTTCGCTGGACAGCTTCAAGTCGAATTTAGGCGTGGTCTGCAGGTGCGCAACGAACTGACGGGTGATTTCGCCGAAGTTAACGTCGGTGCCGATCGGGCTCCAGGTGGCCGCGATCTTCTGGTTCGGGTCACGCCCTTCCATCATCAGCGGTACCCATTGCTTGATCACAGCCGGGTCTTCGGAGTACTGCATGCCGGCGAACAGCGGGCTCGCCTGCAGGGCTTCGTAGCGTTTTTTCAGGAACTTGATGTTGTCATCGCCCCACACGAAGCTCATGTGCGGAGTGGAGTTGATGAACGAACGCGGGTTCTTCAACACGCCTTGCTGAACCTGCCAGGCCCAGAACTGACGGGAGATCTGGAACGCTTCGTTGATTTCAACGGCCTTCGGGATCGAGACCTTGCCGTTCTCGTCTTCCGGGGTGTAGTTCAGCTCGGCCAGGGCGGAGTGACCGGTACCGGCGTTGTTCCAGCCGTTGGAGCTTTCCTGGGCGACGCCGTCGAGGCGCTCGACCATTTCCATCGACATCCCTGGCTCCAGCTCGTTGAGCCACACACCCAGGGTTGCGCTCATGATGCCGCCGCCAATCAGCAGTACATCGACCTTCTTTGCCTCTTGCGCATGGACGGAACTCATCCCCATCGACAACGCCAGCCCCAGCAGGGCCGTGTTCACTTTCTTAAACATCTGTAGCACCTATGATAAAACGCCATCCGCCCTTCCATCCTCACGCGCACAGCCCCGTGTTTCACGGCAGTCACGGGTATGGCACTCAAGGATTGCAGGGTGGGCACACAAGGCCGACGAACCGCATCGACCCCAGTTTTAATGTCCCTTCTGAACTGACTTTTTATCTTTATTGGCTTCAGCTACTTGAGCGACAGTGATTCCGTCGGCACGTCTCGCGGACGCGCCAACTGAACAGGTCAAACCAAGTTGGCGCGAAGAATATCACGACAAGGCTTACCCGCGCGTCTGTTGCCGGCTCCTACAGGTTCCGGTGCACGAGGTTACGGCGGATCGGCGACTATACTCAGTGGTCTTCGGATGAGCAGGTGAGGACAAGTCATGAGCGACAAAGACGATCTGCGCAAGTACTCCTCTCAAGTCATCGACGGCGTCGAAGCCGCCCCCGCGCGCGCCATGCTGCGGGCCGTGGGCTTTACCGATGCCGACTTCGGCAAGCCGCAGGTCGGCATCGCCTCGACCTGGGCCATGGTCACGCCCTGCAACATGCACATCGACAAGCTGGCGCTCGAAGCGGAAAAAGGCGCGAATGCCGCGGGTGCCAAGGGCGTGATCTTCAACACCATCACCATCTCCGACGGCATCGCCAACGGCACCGAAGGCATGAAGTATTCGCTGGTGTCCCGCGAGGTGATCGCCGACTCCATTGAAGTGGTCACCGGTTGCGAGGGTTTCGACGGCCTGGTGACCATCGGCGGCTGCGACAAGAACATGCCGGGGTGCCTGATCGGCATGGCGCGGCTCAATCGCCCGTCGATCTTTGTCTATGGCGGCACCATCCAGCCGGGGGCCGGGCATACCGACATCATTTCCGTGTTCGAGGCCGTGGGCCAGCACGCGCGGGGCGATATCAACGAAATTCAGGTCAAACAGATCGAGGAAGTGGCGATCCCCGGCCCCGGTTCCTGTGGCGGCATGTACACCGCCAACACCATGGCCTCGGCCATCGAGGCATTGGGCATGAGCCTGCCCGGTTCCAGCTCCCAGGACGCCATCGGCACCGACAAGGCGTCGGACAGCTTCCGGGCCGGCCAGCAGGTCATGGAGTTGCTCAAGCTCGACCTCAAGCCTCGCGACATCATGACCCGCAAAGCCTTCGAGAATGCCATCCGCGTGGTGATCGCCCTCGCCGGCTCGACCAACGCCGTGCTGCACCTGCTGGCCATGGCCAATGCGGTGGATGTCGAACTGACCCTGGATGACTTCGTCGAGCTGGGCAAGATCTCCCCGGTGGTCGCCGACCTGCGCCCCAGTGGCAAATACATGATGAGCGAACTGGTGGCCATCGGCGGTATTCAACCGCTGATGAAGCGCATGCTCGATGCCGGCATGCTGCACGGCGATGTGCTGACCGTGACCGGCCAGACCCTGGCGGAAAACCTGGCCAGCGTGCCCGATTACCCGGCCGGCCAGGACGTGATCCGGCCTTTCGACCAGCCGATCAAAAAGGATTCCCACCTGGTCATTCTGCGCGGCAACCTCTCGCCCGGCGGTGCCGTGGCCAAGATCACCGGCAAGGAGGGCCTGCGCTTTGAAGGCACGGCGCGGGTCTACCACGGCGAGGAAGGTGCGCTGGCCGGTATTCTCAATGGTGAGGTGCAGCCTGGCGAAGTGATCGTGATCCGCTACGAAGGCCCCAAGGGCGGGCCGGGCATGCGCGAAATGCTCTCGCCGACGTCGGCGGTCATGGGCAAGGGCCTGGGCAAGGAGGTGGCGCTGATCACCGACGGGCGTTTTTCCGGCGGCTCCCACGGCTTCGTGGTCGGCCACATCACGCCGGAAGCCTTCGAGGGCGGACCGATTGCGCTGGTCGAGAATGGCGACAGGATCATCATCGATGCGCAAACCCGGCAGATTACCGTGGACGTCTCCGAGGCTGTACTGGCCGAGCGCAAGTCGCGTTGGGTGCCGCCGCCGCCCAAGTACAAACGCGGGGTGCTGGCCAAGTATGCGAAAACGGTGTCCAGTGCTTCGGAGGGGGCTGTGACGGACAAATACCTTTAACCCGTAGTTTTGCGTTGTACGGTCTGCCGCCTTCGCGAGCAAGCCCGCTCCCACAGAGGATCTCCCTATACCGAAGATCCCTTGTGGGAGCGGGCTTGCTCGCGAAGGCATCCTGTCAGGCAACCTCTACCTCACAGCCGAAACCGATCCACCGACTGCGACAACTGACCCGCCAGGCTCGACAACTCATCGGTAGTCGAAGCCGTCCGCCCGATCACCTTGCTGTTACCTTCCGACATGCCGGCAATCATCTCCACCTGATGGGCAATTTCGTTGCTGGCCAGGCTTTGCTCGCCGATGGTGCGGCTGATGTCATTGACCAGTTGCGTGGTGTTGAGCGTGGCGTCGAGGATTTCACGAATGGCGCGCTCGACATCGGCTGTCACCGCCATGCCTTTGTCGACCTGGGTCACGCCCTCCTCCATGCTGATCACCGCCTCGCGGGTGCTTTGCTGGATGCGCGCAACCATGCTGGCGATTTCCTGGGTGGAAGCGCTGGTGCGCCCCGCCAGGCTGCGGACCTCATCGGCCACCACGGCAAAACCGCGCCCCTGCTCGCCGGCACGGGCGGCTTCGATGGCGGCGTTCAGCGCCAACAGGTTGGTCTGGTCGGCGATGCCCTTGATCACCTGAATGATGCTGAAAATCCCCTCGGACTCTTTGTCCAGCGTGCGAATCACCTGCGCCGAGTGCTGCGCCGAACGCGCGATACCGTCCATGTCCTTGACCACCTGGTGGATCACCCGGCCACCGTCCTTGGCCAGCGCCTCGGCCTGATTGGCCATGTCCAGCGCCCGCTCGGCATGCCGGGTGATTTCCTCGATGCTGGCGGTCATTTCGCTGGCGGCCGCGGCCATGGTGCTGGCGGCCGCGCTTTGCTGCTGGCTGCTGCCGGCCACCTCATGGCAGCCATTGCTCAGTTGCTCGCTCATGCCGCTGACGCCGTGGGCATTGCTGCGCACGACTTCGATCATGCCGCGCAAATCCCGCTGCATGGTTGCCAGGCTACGAATCAATGCGCTGGCTTCGTCCTTGTGGGTGGGCTCGACAATCGGCTCGCCGAGGTTGCCATGGGCGATGCCCTGGGCAATGCGGCTGGCGGTTTGCAGCGGGCCCATGATGCTCAGGATCGCCGAACGCCCAAGGGCCAGCAGCAACAACAAACCGGCGATCAGCATGCCAGCCAGGGTCAGGTTGGCGTTGCTGATGGCATGCGCCGTGCCCTGGCTGGTCTGTTGCGTATTGCTTTCGATCAACTCGCTGAGGGCGGCCATCTGGTCCTCCAGCTGGCTGAAGGCGTTGTTGAACGTGCCCAGTTCCTGTTGCGCCGCTTCCGGGTGTTCCAGCGCCAGCCCGACAATGCGCTCGGCGGCACTGATGTAGGTGTCGAGGCTCGGCTTGATCTTGTTCAGAGCGGCCTTGATGGTGTCGTTGACCGGCAGCTTGAGGTTCTCCCCGAGCACTTCGCGAAAGCGCCGGGTGTGCTCTTCGATGGAACTGCGCACCTCGGCCTTGCTGCTGGTGCTTTTGTTCAAGCCCACCAACATGGCCGACAGCACATCGGCACGCAACGCGTCGTGCATCATGTCGGCTTCCAGGTGATTGCGCAGCGCGGCCATGCTGACGTTGTTGTCGTCCACGGCCTCGGCCATCCGGGTGTTTCCCAGGTAACTGACCAGGCTCATGATCAACGCAGTGAGCAATCCGGTGCCGATCAGCAGCATTAAACGCAGTTTTATGGACACGCTGTGGTACCCCTCTGGCACGTTTGGCGGCGGGGATTGCCCGACGCGGATGGCACTCTTCAAGAGGTTATCGACAGGTTCGGGCAGTCATTGAAGCCTATTCCCACAGATTGTTTTTTTTGCGACATGCGGTCGTCACCGGTTGTTTTTGCGCCTTGGCGCGCAGGGACACCAACAACAGGCTGGCCAATGCACCGGCGACCGCAATGGCCATGTCCTTTTGCGAGTCCCAAGGGTCGTTTTGAGCGCCGACGAAGGCATTCGCCGTGTCATTGCCCAGGAAGGCACCGCCGACCCATTCCACCAGTTCATACACGGCGGAGGTCGACAGCATGATGTTCAGGGTCACGAAAAACAGCCAGAACCCGCGCAACGGCGTCAGGCGCAGCAGCACTTCGCGCACCGGACAGGCCAGCAGCAGTCCGTAGCTCAGATGCACCAGTCGGTCGTAGTGATTGCGGTGTACGCCTGACACCTGCTCGAAACTGAAACCCAACCACGCCGCAGACCAGTGATCGTAAGGCACCAGGGAATAGGTGTAGTGGGCACCCAATTCATGCACGCACAGAAACGCAAACACCAGCGTGATGGACGTCGCCGACAAGCGGAACCGCCGTGAAACCGCCACCAGCGTGCCCACCAGCAACAGCACCAACAGGTTCTCCAGCGCCCAGTCCACCCGGCTGCGGGGAGCAAAACCTGACACCACGACAATCACCAGGAACACCATGAGCAACGTCAGGTCGTGCCGTAAACGCGGGTCAGGCTGCATGGCGCAATACCTCGAAGTCAGGGCATCGCCCTTTTAACTTCGAGGCACGGTGGCCGGGCAAGTTCGCTTTTTCCCTCCACTGCATGATAGGTTGTACGATGACCGATGAATACTCGAACAGTCCTCGCGCTATCCCTACAACAACAAGGAAACACCCATGAAAAAAACAACAGTGCTGATTGGTTTTCTGTGCCTGTTCAGCGGCTTCGTCGCCGCCACCCCGGCTGCCGTGGACAAGGAAGTGGCCCAGGCGGTCGACCACCTGACCCAGGCCATGCTGCACAAAGACATCCCGGAGCTGAACGCCCTGACCGCCGAGAACCTGACCTACGGGCATTCCAGCGGCAAGATCCAGGACAAGCAGGCCTTCATCGCCGACATCGAAACCGGCAAGAGCGCCTTCAAGACCCTGGAGATGCAGAACCAGACCATTACTGTCTCGGGCGATGTCGCGCTGGTCCGCCACCACTTCTCGGCGCAAGCGCTCAAAGGTACCGAAGTGGTGCCAACCGAAATCGAGAACTTGCAGATCTGGCAAAAGCAGGACGGCAAATGGCTGTTGGTGGGACGGCAGGCGTACAAGTTCTGATGAGTTCGTAAACCACCCACATAACCTGTAGGAGCGAGCCTGCTCGCGATGGAGGTCAACGATAACGCGGGCTGCCTGACTGAACGCGCCGCCTGGACGTTCCTCGCGAGCAAGCTCGCTCCTACATTTGATCTGCGCTCGGCTGAAACTCTCAGTGCTTGCGCAACCACGATAAACAGCGCAAACAACTCCGAGTGCGAACCCACTTCCAGTTTCAGGTACAGATTCGGTTTCCGGCGAAATGCTCATCCGGCGGGCGGTAGAACTCACTCGTCCGAACCAGGTTCAAGACTCCTGGTTCAAAAGTGGTGTTGCAGGCATCAACACCGTGCCCCAGAGACCCGCCGCAGCCGCGCCGCCACTGAAGATGAATTGCGGCCCGGCACCGCGCTGAATCGCCTGCGCCCCGGCAGCGACGGCTAGCCAAGGCGAAGCGCAGCCAGGATGACCCAGCATTGCATCGAGGTTGCGTGTTCCCAGCTTGTTGACTGACATGGGGACTTCAAACAATACGCCTGTAAGGGCAGCAGCTCGTTGCGCGTCAATACCCACCCGCCAAACCTGCTCGATTGATGTCGACTCAAGCGGCACCCAATCAAGCGCCTGGCGCGTAGCGTAAAGCAGGTCATCGGCAGTGGGCTTGCGCTCCTGCTCCGGGCGGCGAAGAAAGGCCATTGGCGGTAATGTGGTTTGCGTCAGACGGTTACCAAACAACAACCCGACAGCGGCTTCCGCCGTGCCTTCAGGCTGCAGCGGCGCAAACTGCACGGCCACCACCAGCAGCATCGCTCGATCACCAATACGCTGGTCTAGCCAATAGTCCAATGCCGCCAGCCCGCTGCCATCGACGGAATTTATGGGCTGGCGAACGCCGGATTCGCGCCATGCCTGTTGCCAAACTCGGCGCCATTGCTTCTCCGGCAGACCGGTATCGACGTCCAGCAACAGGGCCAATGGTTGATCAGCAGGCAACTGCACCAAAGTGGGTGCAAGGTCGGCGAGCGTCTGAGCCAAAATACTCAGCAATACTGCTTCCAGATTTTCATCTGCATCGCAATATAAACAACTATGGCGAAGCGTCGCTCCATCCATTCTGGACGCTTGTGACTTCAGCACTTTCTTGCCACTCAGCAGAGCTTCCAGTTGTATTGCCGGTTCATCCTCAGGCTCTCGAAGCGCGGTCTGCAAGCTCACGCCCAACACCTGCTGCGAACGACGGCCCTGACGAATCTTGCGGATCAGGTCTTCTTCACGAGCTTCATCCCAACCATCGGCAGCACCATGTTCGCCGACGTGCAACAGCACCCGCCCGAATCCCAGCACGCACCAGCCCAGGATTGGAATGCCCAAAGCCAAACTCCAGAAATCCGAAGGTCGCTGGGGTAACGTTTCGTCGCCGAACAACAGCGTCGCTCCGGCGCCCAGCAAACAGCTCAGCAACAACAGGCCGAGCCAAAGTAAAAATCGAGGTCGTTGAGGGCGCAGTGCGAGAGGAGGGATTTCATCCAGTCTGATTGGCATGCTTTCACCTAACTCGCCGAAAAATCAATCGACTTACACTGTGTCCAGTTTGTGATTATCTTTATTGTTGTTTGATATGAAACTCTGCACCACCCACCCCACGAATCCTCCACTAAAACTTTATCCCCCTTAATTAAATACATCTTTGGTGAATACTGCAGCAACGGCTCCGAACCGCCATCATAAAGAAATGCTTTTTCCATAATGGAGCCGCTGATTACTTTGCCAGCAAGGATGGCGTGAAACAAAGGCGAACCCGCCGTCTTCTCAACACTCTTTCTGTCTTTATACGGATACATAAACTTTATCCCCCTTTTTTATCAACATCATCCCCACCCAAATGAAAAAAACGAGTGAGCTTTTTGTCCAGGAGTAGAGTGTCCGCCTCAAACCTAAACACACTTACATCGTAAATATCGCTTACCGGATCCCACTCTCTTGGTATCTCCATGCGATGTACGACGAACAGCAATTCTTCTCCCCCCTCATCAACGGGAAGCAAGAACGCGTCAGTGATTACTCCTTCCGTACCCAGGTATGGAAACTCATAAACAAGCTTTGGTTTTTCAGATGAAACAACTGAATAAAGGGATATCCCATCAGGCTCACGGGATAGTTGCCCCTTGGCTTGCAAATCTGGTTTTGTGTAGACAAAACATGCTTTCACCCCATGAACATCCAAAGAGCTATACGCTTCCCGAAGGCCAGTAGCGCTGCACCCCTCATTACTCGCTATAGCCGTCGACCCAAGTAAATAACCCAAGAATATAATTAGCTTAATCATTTCTATTGCACCGACTATCAAAGTGAGCATTGAGTTCTTTAGCGACCTCCCACTTGCATGAGTGGCGAAGCATGGAATGCACAACCAGCGATATAACACGAACAAAATTCTTACGCCTGTCGAGATAGCTTTATAATTTAATAACACTCACTACACGGCCCGCACCTACATCGCCTGAAATTTCATTCGAACTCGACAGATTTTTTCTTCCTCTGCATAAATAGCGCTTGTCAACTCACAATTTTTCTTATAGTAATCAAGCTCTTCAGGATATTTTTCTACACTTTCTATGTACGAAAATATTTCCTCCCTCGTCATAGAAGAAATTTTACTCATAACAGAAAGCGAACTATAGAAGCCATCACCACTAACGCCTGTATCTAAATACAACAACTCCACCAATCTTGACGATGTCAACGCGGTTAGGCACGCTATTTTCTCGATTCCAGCTTCCTCACCCGGAAATATAGACTCGTAAATATTAGCGCAATAAACATCCCTATATCTAATCCAAGCCCGCTCACCCTCCAAAAGCAAATCCCTATTAAGGAATTTTGGATCCGCAATCAACATCGAGTACTGCTCATTAAGTTTTTTATCAATTTTTTTGTAAGAAGCATCTGCACACTGAAAAATATCTTTAGTGATAACACTATTTTTATTGCAGTCACCGCCAGCAAAAGTTGACGAAACCCAAAAAAAACTGAAAACGCTAACCATTACTTCCAACAATCGCATTTCAAACCTCTCTCAAAAAGTTTCGCCTCATCCTCTCGGCGGGTTATTAGCCCTCCAAGCCCAGCTTTTCCCTCCCAAAGTCTTTTCATCGAGCGCAGCCTAGAAGGAATTTTTTCGGGCATACGACTCAATAGATCATCGTTAATTTGCTTCATCTCCAAGCGAGAATCGGTATTTGGACGAGTAAAGGAGTTACCTCTATTGACCACAAGAGACAGTAATGCTCCCTGGCAGTGCGGATGCAAATCCATCACTCCGGGATAAGCATCAATCACTAACTGCGCATAACGTTTTTTCATTCTCACGGCAAGAGTTATAGAGTTATCTTCACTAATGGATATATGCCTTACAGAACTTAAGATACTTCTGGCTTGGTCCCCTTGCCTCCCGACAGCGCCTATTAAAATTTCAATATCAGACTGAGTATAGAGCTGAGCAAGATCTTGACGAACTTGCAATACCGATTGCTGCCCTAAATCATACCCATATCCAATAGTCACTCCGCTAGCACCAGCAGGTACGTAAGGGTATTTGCTATACCCTTCCTTTTCCAAAATAAACTGAAATGATTCTTTTGAAACGATAAGGAAACCGGCCAACCCCTCCAACGTATAAGTTTCAACAACACATTTTTTTGGGCACTCAGTATTAAACCTTGTGGCTAACCCAATCGGATGAAAGTGATACGCACTCCCCCATGAAGGCAACCCCACTTTCTCCGCGACATCCCTCCACCATCCCATCTGCGCAATCCGCTGCTTTTCCGCCAGCCAGTGCAGATGCGGTGTCGAGCCGCTATGGCCGAGCAATTCATCCAGTGCGTCCCAGACCTTGGGCTGGTGAAACCACTCGCTTTCCTTGTACAGGATCATCTGCGAAATCGACTGCGCATGAGCCGGACGCTCAAGGGCCGCTTGCAATTCGGTGGCCGTCATCTTGCCGTCGCGGTTGCGATCGATGATTTCGTACAAGCGGCTTTTCATCGGGCCCTTGTCGTCTTTTTCGGCGATGGGACGATAGCGCTCGCGTTGCGCGTCGCTGAAACCGTCGATGGCGCTGAGAAAGGAGGCCAGCAAATGTTTGGGTCTGCTGTAGTCGATGATGACGCCATAGCCTTCCCAGGCCCACGGACTGACCCAAGGCGTTACGCCTGTCTCTTCACACACCCAGCCATCGAGCAGATTGCTGTCGGCGTCGTGGAGCAAGTTTTCCAGGCGATACCAGGTGCGGGCTTTGCGCGTCGGGGTCGCGGGCACCTGGATTTTTCGGTCTGCCGGCAGATCATCGAGCAACTTCTTCGGGACCAGCAAGTCGGCGGCACTGAGTGGACTGGAAGGACTCGACATCTGCAATTGCGCAGCGGTGGTATTGCCTTCAGGCGGCACCACGGGTGTGCCCTTGGCGAGCTTCAGCCAGGTTTTTTCTTTTTCCGGCAGGCGTTGGGCCCAAGCGCGACTGGCGTCGAGGAACACCTCGATGTCATCGCCCGTGAAGGTTTCCAGGTGCAGCTTCTCTACCGGTTGATTCGTGTCACCCTCTTGATACAGGCCGAGATGGCCGATCAAGTCTCCCGCCTTGATCGCCACGGGCTGCTCCAGCACCACGACCTGATCTTTCGCTAGCGGCTCAATGGCGCCGTCCAGCGAATCAAAACTCACATACTGGTTGATGCGTTCAAGCTTGCGAAACTCGCCCTCGCCACTGACCGTGACCTCCGAATCAACCGCTAAATTGAAAATGACGTTATCCGCAGCAATCACCGGTTCGGCCCGGACATTGACGGTCTTCTTCGACGAACTGATGCGGGTCTGTTTGAGGTCCGGGTTTTGGAGCACCTGGATAGAGAGATAACCCTTGATCGAACCATCGGGGTTGAGCAGTTTGGCCGGTCCCAGGCTGCTCTCCAACTGGCGAAATTGCCCGGTGCCGCTGATGGTCACTTCGGCGCCTCGCGGCAGAAAATCGATTTCCCGGCCATGCCACCGGTTATACACCTTCAGACCACGCTGCTCAGGCTGCCCGGGGAGAGGGTCGTTCGCTGTCTGCTTGACAATAAAGGTCGCACGCTCGGGCCAGAATGTCGGGCGGGCGGTGGTCGAGTCCTGCCGATACTTCGCCCAATCCTGCAAATGCATGTACAGGCTGTAAAAGGTCAGGCTGGGTGGGATGTCCGTGCTGCCTTCGATCTTTGGCGGTTGGAGGCAATGGCGGACCAACACGAAGTTGCGCGAGAAAGGTTTCTCGACCGTTTGTTCATCGGTGAAGTAAGCGGTTTTCGGCGAATCCGTATCGATGCGATAGGCCACCACTTCGCCGTCGGCCAGGCAGTGCACGCTGGATTGATCAAGGGTGCCAGCAGTGCCGCTGTCGAAGTGCACGCCGCCGTGCCACAGGCCGTTGCGTCCGAGTGGATAGTAGCCAGCCACCGCTTTGGCCAGGTGGGTCAGTTGATCCAGCGGATTGCCTTTGGCCTTGAAGGGATGGCACCAGTTTTTCACCGGTTGCAGCGTGGCAGTCTCGGACACCGGAGGCGGGGGTGGGGGGAAGAGGCTGGCCTTGGCCAGCGGCGAGATCGGGAGGCTCGGCCGCTCAAATTGCGGGGGCTTGCGGTTGTCTTGAAATCCAAAAAAACGGGAAAGCAAACTGACCATGTTGAGTGTTGCTCCTTGTCTGGCATGAGCTGACATACGAGGAGGCTTCATTTCCACCCTCGTTCAAGCGCTCGACAGCTTTCTGGAAGCTGATAAGGGTTGAAATAGGATGGTTCCGAAATGCGCGTAGGACGCGTCCGGATGTTGGGCTATCGGATCTGCAGGATCTGTAGGAGCCTTTGTGGCAGCGCGCACCCACAAAAGGGACAGGCGGCGGTCAACTGCCCTTCCATTCCCTGGGGCTCAATCCCGTCTTGCGCCGAAACGCCCGGGCCAGCGCCGAGGGGCTCTCATAACCAACCTCCTCGGCAATCAGCGCAATCGGTCGGCCCTCGCGCAGGCGTTTCTGCGCCAGGCTGATGCGCCAGCTCACCAGGTAATCCACCGGCGTCTGCCCGACCACCCGGCGAAAGTGTTCGGCAAAACTGGCCCGCGACATGTTGGCGGCGACCGAGAGTTCGGCCACGCTCCAGGCCTTGGCCGGGGTTTGATGCATCAGGCTCAGGGGGCGCGCCAGGCGCGCATCGGCGAGGCCGGCCATCATGCCCGGTTGCTGGCCACCGGTACTCAGGATGTGCCGCAGCAACAGGATCACCAGCAGTTCAAACAAGCGATCCATTACCGCTTCACGCCCGCATGTACCGTCAAACGCCTCGTTGAACAGCCACTCCAGGGTCCCGGCCAGCGCCGGGATTTCATTGAGCTTGAGCACCAGGTAATCCGGCAGTGCCGCCGCCAGGGCATTGCCCGCGCCGCCGTCAAAATCCAGGGTTGCGCAGACCAATTGCGTGCCGGACGCTTCTGAGGCGAGCAGGCGATGCCGATAGGGCCGGGGGAAAAAGATCAGGGTCGGCTCGCTCAGTTGCAGGTCCGGTTGATCCCCCAGCCTGAGCCGCAACTCACCCGCCTGAAGCAGGTGCAAATGACCGCCGGCCTGTTGGCCGTCGAAGGCGGCGGTACCGCAAAACGTGCCGCTATGGAACGTGCCGGCATTGACGCCAAAGTGTGTGAGCAACGTGGACAAGCGATCCATGACAAGACTCCCGAGGGCAGTTCTGGACGATCTGTCGCATATCCTCGACGATTTGCACCCAACACGCCAGGTGTTCTCCCTAACATCCGCTCCGTACCCGGCGCATTCCGCGCTTCACACCACGGAGTATCACCATGACCCGCATTGCCCCGATCAACCTGGAACACGCCACCGACGCCACCCGCCCGCTGCTGGAAGGCGTGCAGAAGAAAATCGGCTTTTTGCCCAACGTCTTCAAGGTATTGGCCCACGCCCCGGCGGTGCTGGCCTCGTACCTGCAAAACTCGGCCGCACTGGGCAAGACGTCCCTGAGCGCCACGGAAAAAGAAGCGGTGTTCCTTGCCACCTCCCAGGTCAACGGCTGCGATTACTGCCTGGCGGCCCACACGCTGTTCGCCGGCAAGGCCGGGCTCTCGGGCCAGGACATCCTCAGCGCACGTCAGGGTGAGCTTAACGCCTATGCCACCCTCGCCCGTCAGGTCACCGAAAGCCGTGGGCACCTGACGGTCGAGCAGATTGCCGCCGCCCGTGCCGCCGGCATCGACGACGGCAAGATCATTGAAGTGATCGCCCACGTGGCTTCGCAAACACTGACCAACTACCTGAACAACGCTGCGCTGACCGACATCGACTTCCCGGCCATCGACGCCTGAACGACTTGAATGACGGAGTACCCAACATGAACACCGTGACCCTGTACACCACCGACACCTGCCCGTACTGCCGCAACGCCAAGGCCTTGCTCGCCAGCAAAGGCGCGGTAATGGAAGAGATCAACATCCAGCGCGAGCCCGGAAAGTTCGAAGAAATGCTCAGCCGCAGCAACCGCCGCAGCGTGCCGCAGATTTTCATCGGCGACACGCATATCGGCGGCTTCGACGACCTGGCCAGGCTGGACCGTCAGGGTGGGCTGATGTCGATGCTGGCCTGAACAGGTCAGGTATTGGTTTTCAGCTTGGTCCACAAGCGCGTGCTCAGGCGTGCGATGGCCGCGGGCAAGTCCTCGACGGTGAACAGCTTGTCCATCACGGTTTTCGGCGGATAAATCGCCAGGTCCTGCTTCACCGCCGGGTCGACATAGGCATCCGCCGCGCTGTTGGGGTTGGCGTAATGGATGCTGTTGCTGATGTTGGCGATCACCTTCGGCTGCAGCAGGTAGTTCATGTAGGCGTAGCCGTTGTGCTCATGGGGCGCGCTCTTGGGCATGACCACCATGTCGAGCCACAGCGTGGAACCTTCGTCCGGGATCGAGTAGGCAATATCGATCCCGTTTTTGGCTTCCCTGGCGCTGGCGGCGGCCTGCACGATGTCGCCGTTGAAACCGATCACCGCGCAGACGTTGCCGTTGGCCAGGTCGCTGATGTACTTGGACGCATGGAAATACTGCACGTAAGGCCGGATTTTCAGCAGGGCCTGCTCGGCTTTCTTGTAGTCGGCCGGCTCATGGCTGTGGGGCGGCAAACCCAGGTAATTGAGGGTGATCGGCAGGATCTGCGTCGGGTTGTCGATGATCGCCACCCCACACTCGCTGAGTTTCCTGATGTTGTTCTCGTCGAAGAACAGGCTCCAGGAATGGGTGACGTCGGTGTTGCCGAAGATCGCCTTGATCTTCTCGACGTTGTAACCGATACCCGCCGTGCCCCACATGTAGGGGAAGCCGTACTGGTTACCCGGATCGTTGACCTCGAGTTTCTTCATCAGCGCCGGGTCAAGGTTCTTCCAGTCGGGCAGCTGGCTCTTGTCGAGTTTCTGGATGGCCCCGGCCTTGATCAGGCGCGACAGGAAGTGGTTCGACGGGCTGACCACGTCATAACCGGTGTTGCCGGTCATCAGCTTCGATTCCAGCACTTCGTTGCTGTCGTGGATGTCGTAGGTCGCCTTGATCCCGGTTGCCTGGGTGAAACTGGGCAAGGTGTCGTCGGCGATGTAACCGTTCCAGTTGGAAATGTTGACGGTTTCGTCGGCATAGGACGCGGCGGAAAAGGTCGAGATCAGGGCCACAAGGGAAAGCGTATTGACGCGCATGTTGAATCACCTTCGATGGGAAGTGCTTTTGTTCTTGTCGTGAAACGGGTGTGTTCAGATTTCGCTTCTGGCCCGGACCGCTTCCACACGCATACGCAGCATGGCACCGATATCGAGCAACGGCTTGGGCGGCAGCCAGCCGGGCTGCGCCCGTTGGATGACCGAGTGCAGCAGCGGCGATTCGCGACCCGAGGCCCACTCCGCCAGCAAGCGGCCCCACAGCGTGCCCCGCGCCACGCCGGAGCCATTGCACCCGGCCACGGCGAAAACGCCCTCCTCGACCTTGGCGAAATACGCTTGCCCGGAGCGCGAAGCGCTGAGGTGACCAGTCCAGGTGTATTCGATGTCCTGCTCGCCGAGCATCGGGAACCGCCGCTGCAACCCCAGCACATGGTGCTGGCGACGGGTCGACAATTCGCCCGGGGACAGATCCCGGGAGCGGTATTCCGCGGTATTGCGGATCATCACCCGGCGATCCGGCGTCAGGCGCACCGTGGCGCCCAACGGGCGGGTTGACAGCACGCCCCAGGACGCAGGCGCCCCCATGGCCTGAAACTCTTGATCGCTGAGCGGCCGCGTGAGGCTGGCGCTGAGCTCCATGGCAAAGGTGCCGCTGTCATCGATACCCGCACGAGGCACAAAGGCGTTTAGGCACACCAGTACTTGCCTGGCCTCGACGCAGCCGTTTTGGCTGCGGGCGCGAATCCGGCCGTCGCCCAGGCGCTCAAGGCCGGTGATATCGGTGTTTTCACAAACCGTCACGGTCTGCGGCAAGGCCTCGAGCAAGCCCTTCACGTACTTCGCCGGTTGCAGCAGCGCATTGCCGTTACCGCACCAGATCGCGGCGCGGTAATGCCGGCTGCCGAGTTTCTCGATCAATGCCTGGCCCTGCAGAAAATGCGCGTTGGCGCCAACGGCACGCAGGGTCTGCAGCTTGGCCTCGACGTGGGTCAGCTTGTGTGGATCGCTGACGGCGAAGAAATAGCCCGATTCCCTGAAGTCGCACTCGATACCGTGGCGGGTGATCTGCTTGCGGACTTCGTCGGCGGCGGCGCGGCCGATGGCCGTATCCACCTGATACCCGGCGAACCCGGCGCTACCCACCAGCTCGCCAGCAGCGGGATGCTCGTGGGCCACCACGAAACCGGAGTTGCGCGCCGAAGCCCCCTGCGCAGCCCGCTGGCGATCAACCACCACAATGCGGGCCTTGGGGTGCATTTGCGCGAGCGCGTGCGCCGCACTGAGGCCGGTGATGCCGCCACCGATAACCAGCCAGTCGGCGTGTTGCGTGCCTTTGAGCGGATCGCGCAGCGGAGAACTCCCCGCTTGTGCAATCCAGCCACAGATATTTTCCATGCGTCACCTCTGGTTCTTGTTCTGCCGGCCGCCTCGTTCCAAAACAACATTGCATGCAGGATTCGCATCAGTGGTTTTCGAGAACGGCGGCAATGACTAGAATCTAAAGGCTCAAAACACGGACAACCAACGTTATTAAATCATCGAGGCATTCTGAAAACGCATGGATAAAATTCGCCACGTGCCCTCGTTGCAGGGCTTGCAGGCCTTGGTCGAGGTTGCCGGGTCAGGCAGCTTCACCCAGGCGGCGCAAAAGCTCTGCCTGACCCAAAGCGCCGTGAGCCGACAGATCCAGCAGTTGGAGAGCCACTTCGGTGTGCCGCTGTTTGTCAGGAGCAGCCGCAGCATTCAACTGACCGCGGAGGGCGAGCAGGTACTGGCCAGCGCCCGCAGCATCCTCGAGCAACTGCGGACCCTCGAAGAGCGGCTCGCGCCAAAGGAACGCCCGTTCCGCATCCGCATGCACGTGTCGTTGGCGGTGCGCTGGCTACTGCCCAAGCTGAGCGATTTCTACCGGCATCACCCGGACGTGTCCCTGGCAATCGAGACCGTGGCCACCGAAGTGGTTGAGCCGGCCAGTGACAGTGACGCCTACATTCTCTATTTGCCCGAGCCATCCGCAGCGCCCGATTGCCTGGCCCTGTTCGAGGAAGCCCTGGTGCCGGTGTGCGCGCCGGGCCTGGGCAACCCCGGCCGGCCGATGACGTCGCTGGCAGATTTATCGGGGTTCGCCCTGTTGCACCGTTCTTCCGATCAACAGGACTGGCAGGCCTGGCTGTCGGCCAACGGCGGCCTGTCGTTGCAGGACTATCGGCATATCCCCTTCAACCTCGACGAACTGGCACTCGACGCCGCCGCCCGGGGCCTGGGGGTGGCGATGACCGACATGACCCTGGCGGGTGAGTCGATTCAACGCGGCGAACTGGTGGTTCCGTTCGGTGAGCCATTGAAGACCCGGGGGATCTACTCGCTGTGCCTGCAGCCCTCGGCCGCCGCGCATCCCGCCTGTGGGGCGGTGATGCAATGGTTTACCGCGCAAGCCACCGCATAACCCTGTGGGAGCGGGCTTGCTCGCGAAGAGGCCTTCACATTCAAAATCAATGTCAACTGACACAACGCTTTCGCGAGCAAGCCCGCTCCCACAGGAATCAATCATCCTCATGCAACTTGATGCCGCGTTTATGCAACACATGGGGCACCACCAGCACCAGCAACGTCAGGGCGAGGAAGAACGCCGAGATCGGTTGCGTGAGGAACACCATCCAGTCGCCCTCGCTGATGGACAAGGCGTTACGCAGTTGTTTCTCGGCCATCGGCCCCAGCAGCATGCCGACGATCACCGGGGCGACGGGGAAGTCGAACCGTCGCATCAGCACCCCGCCCCAGCCAATCGCCAACATCAGGATCAGGTCGAAGGATGAGTGGCGCATGCCATACACGCCGATGGTGGCGAAGACGAGGATGCCGGCGTTCAGGTACGGTCGGGGAATTTGCAGCAGCCTGACCCACAGCCCCACCAGCGGCAGGTTCAACACCAGCAGGATCACGTTGCCGATATACAGCGAGGCCACCAGCGTCCAGACCAGGTCGGCGGAAGTTTCGAACAGCATCGGCCCCGGTTGCAGGTTGTAGTTCTGGAACGCGGCCAGCAGGATCGCCGCGGTAGCGGAGGTCGGGATGCCCAGGGTCAGCAACGGCACCAGGGATCCGGTCGCACTGGCATTGTTGGCCGCCTCGGGACCGGCAACCCCTTCGATGGCGCCCACGCCCTTGTTGGCGGAAAACTCCTTGGGGTAGCGGCTGAGCTTGCGCTCGGTGGAGTAGGACAAAAAGGTGGGGATCTCGGCGCCACCGGCCGGAATCGAGCCAAACGGAAAACCGATCAGCGTGCCCCGCAGCCACGCCGGCACCGAGCGTTTCCAGTCCGCGCGGGTCATCCACAACGAAGTCAGGCGGTGCCGTCCTTCGTTGGATTCCCCTTGATAGAGCAGGCTGTACAAGGCCTCGCCAACCGCGAACAACCCGACCGCCACCAGCACCACTTCGATACCGTCCACCAGTTCGGGCACGCCGAGGGTGTAGCGGGCGATGCCCGAGGTTGAGTCCAGACCGATCAGCCCAATGGTCAGCCCGACGCCGAGCGAAGCAAACCCTCGGAGCATGGACGCACCAAGCACCGCCGACACCGTGGTGAACGACAGCACGAGGATCGCGAAGTATTCGGTCGGACCGAAATTCAGGGCCAGCCTGGCGACGATGGGTGCAAACAGCGTCAGCAGAATCGTGGCGATGGTGCCGGCGACGAATGAGCCAATCGCCGCCGTTGCCAGCGCCGGCCCGGCCCGGCCGTTGCGCGCCATCAGGTTGCCTTCCAGGGCCGTGACCATGGACGACGATTCACCGGGGGTGTTGAGCAGGATCGAAGTGGTGGAGCCACCGAACTGTGCGCCGTAATAGATACCGGCGAACATGATCAACGCGCCTGTGGGGTCGACTTTGGCGGTGACCGGCAACAGCAGTGCCACCGTCAGCGCCGGACCGATCCCCGGCAACACGCCGATGGCGGTGCCGAGCAGGCAGCCGATGAACCCCCACATCAGGTTGATCGGCGTCAGCGCCGCTGAAAACCCCATCATCAGGCTTGAAAGAATGTCCACGGTGTCGATCTCCTCTCACAGCCAGACGTTGATCAGCGATGGCAGGGAAACCCCCAGCCCGGCGTTGAACAGCCAGTAGATCGGCAGGGTCAAGGCAATGCCGATGGCCAGGTCCCGCAGCGGATGACGGCTGCCAAAACCCCGCGCCGAACAGGCAAACAGCAACCCGGCGGCCAGCACAAAGCCGATGAGATTGATCAGCGCCGCCACCCCCACCAACCCGCCAGTGACCCAGGCGGCGCCGGATTTGCCGCCAGGGATCACACCGTTGCCGCTGTCCAGTTCGCGAAAACCGCCGGTGAGTGCCTGATAACTCAGCAACAGGCCCACCACACCGAGAAAGCCGGCGACGATATAGGGGTAAACGTAAGCCGGCAGTATCACGAAGCCCATCTCGGCCGGAAAGCGGTTGGCCCCCACGGCCAGCAAGGCGCTCAGGGCGATCAGCCCAAGGCCGATCGCCAATTGCGCAGGAACGATTGCGCGTGATCCGGCCATCTCAAAGCAGCCCGACCTTGACCAGCATCGCCCGCAGACGCACGTGCTCTTCGTCGACGAATTTGCCGAAGTCATCACCGGTCAGCACGCTCTCGGTCCAGGCATTGGTTTTGATGTTCTCTTGCCAGACGTTGCTTTTGCTGGCGGCCAGGACCGCGTCGGTCACTTCCTTACGCTGCTCGGCCGTGAGATTCGCCGCACCGTAGACGCCGCGCCAATTGCCGATGATCACGTCGTAGCCGCTTTCCTTGAGGGTCGGCGCATCGATCCCCGGGACACGCTCGGGCGCACCGATGGCCAGCACCCGGATCTGGCCGGCCTTGATGTATTGACCCAGTTCGGCGTAGCCCCCGGTGAGCACCTTGATCTGGCCACCCAGGGTCTGGGCCACGATTTCACCCCCGCCGCCGGTGGCGATGTAATTGACCTTGTTGACCGGGACATCCAGCTTGCCCGCCAGCTCGGCGATGCCGATGTGGTCGATCGACCCCTTGGAACCCCCGCCAAAGGTCACGCTGGTGGGCTTGTCCTTGAAGTCCTTGATCAGGTCATCGAGGGTCTTGTATGGCGAATCCTTGCGCACGGCAATCACGTTGTATTCGGTAAACAGGCGCGCAATCGGCGTCACATCCTTCAGGCTGATCTGCGGTTTGTTCTGTTCGATGCCCGCGACCATGATCGCGCCGACCACCAGCAATGCGTTCGGGTCACCCTTGGTGCTGTTGGCAAACTGCGCCAGCCCCAGGGTCCCGCCCGCCCCGCCCTTGTTCTCGAAGGTCACCGCCTTGGCCGTATTGGCTTCGAGCATGGCCTTGCCCAGTACCCGGGCGGTCTGGTCGTAACCTCCGCCCACTGAGCCTGGGGCCATGAATTTCACGGTATCCAGTGCGAAGGCTGGCGCGACAAGCATGGCAGCGGTCACACCAGCGGCCATGCAGCGACTCAAACGTTGGATCAAAGCGGACATGGGCATCTCCTGATTGCATTGTTTTTATAGGTGCCGCTTGCCCATCGCGGTGCTCGACGGGCATGGGCCTGCGAACAAGCGTAGGCCATGGATCCGCGGGTTGATCCGTTTTGCTGAAACCACGCGCCAAAGGACTGTAGGAGCGAGCGTGCTCGCGATGGACGTCAACGATAACGCGGGCTGTCTGAATCCCCGCGGTGTCTCGGCGTTTTTCGCGAGCAAGCTCGCTCCTACAGGGTTCGCGGTGTTCCGGGCGGTGTTTCATTACAACTTTGTCATCAAGCTGTTGGTCGGCTGTCCGGATCGCCTCGTTAACCTGAACTCACTGTCAGGCCAACCACCGGCAGCCACCCTGCCCTTGTAGAGAGAGATCCGTCATGAAAATGTTGATCCTTGGTTTTGCCGCCCTGCTCGCCACCGGTTCGGCGTTTGCCGCGACTCAATCCACGTCCCCGGTCATCCACGACAAGGACGGTTTTTATGTGGACGTGGATGTCGCCAAAGTGCTGTCCATGACCGACCTCAATGGCCAGTGCGGCATCGTGCCGGCGCAGTTCAACTACCTCGACCACCAGGGTCGCGAGCACCAGCTGGACTATCAGGCCCTGGGCGTGAATTGCATTGGCGAGAACTGATCGCATGCCTGTATTGACGATCGATTGGGCTACACTTGCGCCATCGGCTTGCCCCTGTAGCCCGACCGAATCAGGCAGACTTTCATGAACATCCTCGTAGTCGAAGACGAACCCAAGGCCGGCAATTACCTGCTCAACGGCCTGCAGGAACTCGGATACACCGTGAGCCTGGCGCGGGACGGCGTCGATGGCCTGCACCTGGCCCTGGAACACGATTTCGATGTGATCGTGCTGGACGTCATGATGCCGAAGATGGACGGCTGGGAAGTCCTGCGCCGCTTGCGCAAGGAAGCCGACACACCGGTGCTGTTCCTCACCGCCCGGGATGACATCGCCGACCGTGTCAAAGGCCTGGAACTGGGCGCCGACGATTACCTGATCAAACCGTTTTCCTTCGCCGAGCTGGTGGCACGCCTGCGCACCCTGACCCGACGCGGCCCTACCCGGGAAGAGGAACACCTGCACGTCGACGACCTGCAGATCGACGTGCTCAAGCGTCGCGTCAGCCGCGCCGGCAATCGCATCACCCTGACCAACAAGGAATTTGCCCTGCTGCACCTGTTCGCCACGCATCAGGGCGAAGTGCTGTCACGCTCGATGATCGCCTCGCGGGTCTGGGACATGAATTTCGACAGCGACACCAATGTCGTCGATGTCGCCGTGCGCCGCCTGCGCCTGAAAATCGATGACGCGTTCCCGCTCAAGTTGATCCACAGCGTGCGCGGCATCGGCTACCGCTTCGATACTCAACCATGAATGCCATGACACCGTTGCAATCCGCCTCGCGTCTGAGCCACTCCCTGACCCTGCGCCTGGCGCTGGTGTTTGCCCTGCTGGCGTTTGTCTCGCTGGGGCTGCTGGGTGTCGCGCTGTACCGCGACCTGGAGCGCGAGTTGGTCCGTCGCGACGACATTGCCCTGATCACCCGCATCGACCAGTTGCGCACCTTCCTCAACGACAGCAACACCCTGGACCTGATCAAGGCCAAGCCGGCGCTGTTCCAGAACATGATGGGCAACCGCGAGGCCCTGCTGACCATCGGCACCCCTGGCCAACCGCCGTTGCTGGTAGTCAACCCGGGCAACCTGCAGATGCCGGTGCTGACCCCGGTGGCGATGGACCATCGGCTGACCCTGGACGACGTGCAGCATTTGCCCAACGTCAATGGCGTGCCGTTTTCCGCCCTGGCGGCGACCATCGACTCGGGTGACCTGGGCAGCCTGCAAGTGGTGACCGGGCGCCTGATGACCGAACGCACCGCCGTGCTCGCCGACTACCGCTTCAATGTGTACCTGTTCGCCAGCGTCGCGGCGATCCTGCTGTCGCTGTCCGGTTATGTGCTGGTGCATCGCGGCCTGTTGCCCGTGCGGCGTCTGGCCCGGCACACCCAGAGCATCGACGTCGGCAACCTCAATGAACGCCTCGACAGCCAGGGCGCGCCAACGGAACTGCTGCCGATGATCGACGCCTTCAACGCCATGCTCGACCGGCTGGACAAAGGCTTCATACAACTGGGCCAGGTATCGACCGACATGGCCCACGAGCTGCGCACGCCGATCAACAACCTGCTGGGCGAAACCCAGGTGGCCCTGCAGCAGAACCGCAGCACAGACGCCTATCAGCAACTGTTGGCCTCGAACGTCGAAGAGCTTGAACGCCTGGCGCGCATGCTCGACAACATGTTGTTCCTGGCCCGTACCGATCCGCGCAGTGCCTTGCGCCAGCGTCAGGAACTGGATGCCGCCGACGAAATGCAACGCATGGCCGATTACTTCGAAGGCCCGGCGACCGACGTTGGCATCTGCATCAATGCCCAGGGCAGCGGTCTGATCTGGGCCGAACCCATGTTGCTGCGCCGCGCCCTGGCCAACCTGTGCGCCAACGCCATCAAGTACGGCGCCCCGCATTCCGAGCTGTGCATCCATGCCAACCCGACGGCCGACGGCATCCAGGTGCAAGTGCGCAACCACGGCCCGACCATCGCACCCCACCATCTGCCACGGCTGTTCGAACGCTTCTACCGGGTCGATGAATCCCGCGAGCGCTCGTCCCAATCCAATGGCCTGGGCCTGTCGATCGTGGCGACGATCATGCAACTGCACAACGGCGCCTGCCATGTCAGCAGTACCGACGGCATCACCTGCTTCGAGCTGTTTTTCCCGGCGCGGCAACAGCATGAGTAACGCCCGGGCGAAAGCCACCCGGGGCACTGGCGACAAAACATCACTCGAGGGTGCGTGTCATGGCCTAACCTCATTGGCTAAGTGACCAACAACCCGTCGAGCACGCCGATGTGCAATGTATTGAAGTCAATGATCTGTGTCGCCTTCGCGCTTCTGGTGGCAAGCCCGGGCTGGCTGTTGGCGGCCCCCATGGCCGACAGCCTTGCCCCTGCCGCCACGCCACCGATCATCAGCATCCCCGACAACGATCTGCTGGGGCTGCAAAGCCAGTTGAACAACCTCAAGCAGCAGGTTTCCCTGGCCAGCAATTACACCCAACTGGAAAGCGCCCAGGATCTGGTGCAAGTACTCATCAAGGATGTTGACAGCCTGTCCGCATCGCTGCTGCCCGGGCAGGCGCAGTTGCAGGCGCAACTCAACGTGCTGGGGCCGGTGCCCCTGGCCGAGAACGCCCAGGTGACGTCGGCCATTACCTCCCAGCGCGACACCCTCGGCGAGCAGAAAAGCAGGATCGATAGCCAGCTCAAAACCCTGGAAGCGCTGAAAAAAAGTGCCGCCGAGCTGATCACCCAGATCGCCAGTATTCGGCGCAGCCTGCTGGAAGCGGAAGTCACCCAGCAAACCACCAGCATCCTGAACCCGGTTTTCTGGGCGCCTTTGTTCAATCTTCCGGCAGAGGACCGTCTGCGTTTCAGTGCGCTCATCGAGCAACTCGGGGCCACGCACCGGGCGGCCTGGCAACCCGGGCAACGCGCGATCACGGCCGCCCTGCTGATGCTCGCCCTGGCCATCTGGACCGTGGGCAGGCGGCTCGCCGGCCGGGGTCTGGCGTGGCTGTGCATTCATCGAATGCCCGAAGGCCGGTTGCGCCGCAGCTCCCTTGCCTTGGCGTCAGTACTGGCGACGGTGCTGACCGCCGGCGCAGCCTTGCAACTGCTGCATTTTGCCGCGACCCGGCAACTGCCCTACACCCCGCTGCTGGCCGATCTGGCGCAGTACCTGGAAAAGCTGGCCTATACCTGCGTGCTGATTACCGGGTTGAGCCGCGCACTGCTGTCGACCAAACATCCCTCATGGCGCCTGCCCGATATTGCCGATCCGGTGGCACTGGCGATGGCGCCGTATCCCAGGTTGCTGGCAAGCCTGCTGCTGGTGCTGGTGACACTGGTGCAGATGAGTAATGTCACCGGCATGAGCGCCGAAGTGGTGTTGCTCGGCCGCGGCATCGTGGCGCTGGTAGCGGCCCTGGTGATCGGTGCGCTGCTGTTGCGCGTCAGCAAGACGCGCCGGGACCTGATCATCGCCGGAGAAGCCCCCGAAGGCGTCAGGACCTCCGCCGGCCTGATTTATGCGTTTACCGGTGTTGTCGTGGTGGTGTCGCTGTTCGCCCTGATGATCGGCTATGTGACGATGGCCCGGTTCATCACCTATGAAATGGTCTGGATATTCATCATCTTCGCCGGTTTCTACCTGCTCACACAGGTTTACCAGGACACCTGCGATTACGTTTTCTCATCCCGGCAACCCACCGGCAAGACCATCAAGCAGCTGCTGGGCATCGGCAATCCGCGCCTGGAGCAGATCTGCACCGTGTTATCCGGGGCGGGCCGCGCCATCCTGATACTGATTGCCGTCATTGCGTTGTTCGTCGGCGGGATCGGCACGACACTCGGGCAACTGGTCACCGGCACGGTGGCCATACTCGGCGGTGAAGGGCTGCGCGCGCTGAACATCGTCCCGGACAACTTGATGCGCGCCGTCCTGACACTGATGATCGGTGTCTATCTGATCCGCACGCTACGCCGCTGGCTGGACAAGGAGTTCCTGCCGAAAACCGAGATGGACCCGGGCATGTGCGCCTCGCTCAGCACCCTGTTTGCCAATCTCGGCTACGCGTCGGTGGTGCTGTTGACGCTGTCGTCGCTGGGAATCAAGTGGACCAACCTGGCCTGGATCGTCAGTGCCCTGTCAGTGGGTATCGGCTTCGGCCTGCAGGAGATCGTGAAGAATTTCATTTCCGGCCTGATCCTGTTGACCGAGCGCCCGGTGAAGGTCGGCGACCTGATCAGCATCAGCGGCGTGGAAGGCGACATTCGCCGGATCAACGTGCGGGCCACGGAAATACAACTCGCCGACCGCTCGATCATGATCGTGCCCAACTCACATCTGATTTCGCAGAACCTGCGCAACGTCACCCTCGGCGGCAGCGCCCAGGGCGTGGTGATACTTGAACTGATGTTCCCGCTGGACATCGACCCTGAGCAAGTACAGAACCTGCTCTACGACACCTTCAACGAACATGAATCCATTCTGGATAAACCGGCGCCATTCTTGCGCTTCAGCCAGCTGAAACCTGAAGGCATCACGCTGACCATCACTGGCTACGTCGCCAGCCCGCGCACGGTCGGTGCGATCAAGAGCGCGCTGCTGTTTGAAATTCTCAAGCGGCTGGGTGCCGCTGGCATTGAACTGGCGAAACCGCCTGCTGCTTGATCACGTAGTCAATTGTAGGAGCGAGCCTGCTCGCGATGGTCGCTAACGATAACGCGAACTAACTGACAAAGCGCATTAGCTTGACGTTTTTCGCGAGCAAGCTCGCTCCCACAGATTGATCAATGTGCGATGCACACCGACTTGAGCTCGGTGTAAGCCTCGATCACCGCACGGCCGAACTCGCGGCCCATGCCCGATTGCTTGACGCCGCCGAACGGCATCGCCGGGTCGAGCAGCACGTGGGCATTGACCCACACGGTGCCGGCCTCGATGCGTGGCACCAGGTTCATGGCCTTGCCCAGGTCGTTGGTCCACAGGCTGGCGGCCAGGCCGTAGCGATTGTCATTGGCCAGTTCGATCACGGCGTCTTCGTCGTCGAACGGCATCACGCCCAGTACCGGGCCGAATACTTCTTCGCGGGCCACGGCCATGCTGTGGTCGATGTCCGCCAGGATGGTCGGCTGCACGAAGAAACCGTCGCCTTGCAGCAACTCACCGCCCGTCACCACCCGCGCACCTTCCTTGCGGGCCAGTTCGATGTGCTTGAGCACGCTTTGCTGTTGCTTGCGCGACACCAGCGGGTTGATCGCCGCGTCGCAGTTCATGCCGGCGCCAATCGGCATCGCCGAGACGGCGGCGGCCAGGGCTTCGACAAACTGGTCATGGATCGAACGGTGCACATAGAAACGCGAGGCCGCTGCGCAGACCTGGCCGTTGTTCAGCAAGCCACCGAGGATCGCGCCTTGCACGGCTTTCTCGATGTCGGCATCGGCGAGCACGATCATCGGGTTCTTGCCGCCCAGCTCCAGGGAGAAGCGCGTCATGTTCTCCATGCACGCTACGCCGACGCTCTTGCCCACGGCGGTGGAACCGGTGAACGACACTTTGCTCACCAGCGGATGCGAGGTCAGCACGCCACCGACCGAGGCGCCGCCACCGGTGACCACGTTGAACACGCCAGCCGGGATGCCCGCTTCCAGCGCCAGTTCGGCCAGGCGCATGGCGGTCAGCGGGGTTTCCATCGCCGGCTTGATGATCACGGTGCAACCGGTGGCCAGCGCCGGCATCAGCTTCCAGGCCGCGATCAGCAGCGGGAAGTTCCACGGCACGATGCCGACCACCACACCGACAGGCTCACGCTTGGTGAACGCGGTGAACTTCGCACCTGGCGGCAACGGGATCGACACGTCGAAGGTCTGGCCTTCGATCTTGGTCGCCCAGCCGGACATGTAGCGCATGAATTCCACGGTGGCGTTCAGGTCCAGCGCGCGGGCCATGTTGATCGACTTGCCCTGGCTCAGGGTTTCCAGCTGGGCCAGTTCTTCGGCGTGCTCTTCGACCAGACGGGTGAAGTTCAGCAGGATGCGCTCACGGTCCGCCGGGCGCAGGCCCGACCACACGCCGGATTTGAAGGCCTTGTGCGACGACTGCACGGCGCGCTCGACGATTTCCAGCGGTGCATCGAGGGTTTCGCACAGGGTTTGCCCGGTGGCCGGGTTGACCACGGCGATGCTGTCGCCCTCGGCAAACACCCACTGGCCATCGATGAAGCAGCCGTGGCGACGTTCGAGGAATGCAGCAACCTGGGGCAGGATTTCAACGTTGCTCATAATTCACCTTTCATTCAGACGATGTGTTCAGGCGCAAATCCGGCCTGATCAGTGTTGTTCTTTAAGGAAGCACGCAACGGCCTGGCGGTCGTCAGCAGAAGCCAGGCCCATGTACGGCATGTAGGTGCCCGGCACGTAGGCCTGGGGCTGGGTGATCAATTGCGTGATGTTCTCGGCTTGCCAGTCGACGTCCTTGTCACGCATGGCCTGGGAGTAGCTGAAGCCCGGCAGCGAGCCGGACTTGCGTCCATACACACCGAACAGGTTCGGTCCCATCATGCCGGTCGTGCCCTTGGTCACCGCGTGGCAGACGCTGCATTCAGTGGCGAACACCTCGGCACCACGTTGGGTATCGGTGGCGCACTCGGCAGCGGACACCGCCTGAACCAGGGTGAAGGACAGCAAACCGACCAGGGACAAACGCAGCGAAGTGAACATAAGAAACCGACCTTGAAAATCCGCGCGCTCGCCGCCAGGCGAACGCCAACACAAATAATGCCGAGGCAGGGAGCTTCGGCAGGTTGGTAGGGATTGTCGGCGGTCGCCGGCCCGCGGGTTTTGCCCTGCGTGCCAGTTGTGTTGGCCGGGCTGCCAAACCGGGCAATCTGGCATGCACAGCCAACTTATTGGCAAACAGGGAAAAGGGCAGGGAAAAGTCGGGCCTTAGTATCTAAAAAGACCGCAAACCTGCGCTCAAGAACAAGAACGGATGCCACACCATGCTCAAGTCCCCCTTGCTTCGTCTCTCGACTCTCGCGCTGATGATCAGTGCCGGCCAGGCCAGCGCCTATGAGCTGTACGCCGATGACGACAGCCATCTGAACGCCACCCTGGAAGCGGCGTTCGGCATTTTCCACAGCCAGGAAAACTACGCCCTGTCCGGCCGCCTTGACGAAGGTTCGTCGTCGTGGCGCGAGGGCTACATCAAATACGGTTTGAGTTTCGACAAGGGCCTGGGCGGTGCGGGCACGGCTTACGGCGCGGGCAACCTGCTCAGCTCCGGCACCTGGGGCGACGGCGATGCCGCCGGCTTCAGCGACGGTTCGGAACGCACCACCAAGTTCGAAGACGCCTACCTCGGCTGGCGTTCCGCGGACCTGTTCGGGGCGCTGGGCAAGGACGGCGTCGACCTGTCCTTCGGGCGTCAGAACATCATTGTCGGTGATGGTTTCCTGATCGATGGCGATGCGCTGAACATCGGCAAAGGCCTGGCCGACGGTGAATTCAACCGTGGCGGCGCCTACTACCTGGCGGCCCGCAAGGCCTTCGACGAAACCGCGGTATTGCGTCTGGGCGGCAAGGAAGGCTGGCGCAGTGACCTGATGTGGCTCAAGTCCGACAACCGCGCCCAGGCCAAGACCGAAATGTACGTCGGCACCCTGGAGCACGTGGCCGAGGCCGGTACGGTCGGCCTGACCTACATCAAGACCACCGACGTCGACGAAGAGTTCGCCTCCCCGGCGCAACTCGAACGCGACGGCATGAAGACCTACAGCGTACGCGCGACAGGCAATGCCGGGGTGAAAGACCTGTTCCTCTCCGGTGAATACGCCAAGCAGGACAAACCCCACGCCTCCGACGAAGACGCCTGGTACCTGGAAGCCGGCTGGACCTTCTCCGACGCTGCCTGGAAACCGAACGTCAGCTACCGCTACAGCCGTTTCTCGGAAGGCTACGACACCTTGTTCTACGGCATGAGCCGTGGTTTTGGCACCTGGTTCCAGGGCGAAGTGGCGGGCAACTACGCCGGCCCGTTCAACACCAACTCGCGCATCCAGACCGTCGGGCTGAAAGTCTCGCCGCTGGAAAACCTGAACCTCGGCGCGCTGTACTTCAACTACGACACCATCGACCGCAACCTGGGCAACACCGATGGCCACGAAGTCGACCTGTATGCCGAATGGCACGTCAACGACCACCTGACCGTGATGCCGCTGGTAGGCATCTACCAACCGGACAAGAGCGCTGACAACGGCGGCACGCAACTGGGTAACAACGACCAGAACGTTTACACCCAACTGCTGTTCGTCACTGGTTTCTAATTTCGGTCACGGGCAACGGCGCTGTCGTTGCCCGTGTGGAAAAAGGTATTTCCAATGCACAAAAAACTCCTGACGATCCAAAGCAAGATCGCCCTCCTCGCCGGCCTCTGCCTGCTGCTGGTCGTCGGCTTGCTGATGGGCTTGTCGCTCTACCAGACCCACAAGAGCAGCCAGCAAGTGGCGCAGGCCAGCGGCGACATGCTCGCCAACGCAGCCAGGGAACACATGCAGGCCCTGGGCAAAGTGCAGGCCATGCAAGTGCAACGCACCTTCATGCAGACCCACGAATACGGCCAGGGGTTATCGCGGTACCTGTTGTACCTGCGACAACTGCAACAAAAGGGCAACCTGACCCGCCAACAACTGCGCCAGGAGCTGACCACCCAGCTTCACCAGGCCTTGATCGACAAGCCCGACCTGCTCGGGCTTTATGTCATTTTTGAACCCGGTGAACTCGATGGCGCCGACGCCGGTTTCGCCAACCAGGCGGAACTTGGCAGCAACGAAACCGGGCGCTTTTCGCTGTATTGGGTGCAGAGCAAACTCGGCGAACTGCAAGCGGTGATCGGCGACGAAAGCCTGCTCGCCAACACCGAGCCGGGGCCGAGCGGCGCACCGTACAACGCCTTCTATACCTGCGCCCGCGACACCCGCCAGGCCTGTGTGCTGGAGCCCTACTTCGATGAAGCCTCCGGCAGCCGCAAACTGGTGACCAGCGTTGCCTTCCCGCTGCTGGAAAACGGCAAGGTCATCGCCGTGGTCGGCCTGGATATCAACCTCGCCGCCCTGCAACAGAACAGCGAAACCAGCGCCCGTGCGCTGTTCGACGGCAACGGCCGGATCAGCATCGTCAGCCCGCGCGGGGTGATCTCCGCCAACAGCCAGGATATCAAGCGCCTGGGCCAACCGATGGACAGCAACGAGGTCATGGACGCCCTGCGCCAGGGCAAACCCGAGGTGTTTGTCGATGCCCGGGAAATCAAGGTGCTTGAGCCGCTGTCGCCGATTGCCGGTGCCGCGCCATGGGGCGTGTTGGTCGGTGTGCCGCAGGACGTGTTGCTGGCACCGGTCACCACCTTGCAAAAAGAACTCGATGCCCAAGGCGTGCAAAGCACCGCGCTTGAACTGCTGCTCGGTGGCGGCTCGGCCCTGCTCGGCCTGCTGCTGATCTGGTACACGGCGCTGCGCATCACCCGGCCGCTGCAAGTGCTGACCCGGGTCATGGAGGATATTTCCCTGGGCGAAGGCGACCTGACCCGGCGCCTGCAAGTGCAATCTCGTGATGAAATCGGGCAACTGGCGACCGCCTTCAACCGCTTTGTCGAGCGTATCCACCATTCGATCCGCGAGGTGTCATCGGCGGCGCTGGGGGTGAACGAAGGCGCGCGGCGGGTACTGGACGCTTCAAACTCGTCGATGAGCAATTTCGACGATCAATCCACCCGCACCAACAGCGTGGCGGCGGCGATCAACCAGCTGGGCGCGGCCGCACAGGAGATCGCCCATAACGCCTCCGATGCCTCGCACCAGGCCTCCAGTGCCCGACAACAGGCCGAGGATGGGCGCCAGGTGGTGCAGCGCACGATCGAAGTGATGAACGAACTGTCCGGCAAGATCAGTGCGTCGTGCGCCAACATCGAAGTGCTCAACGACAAGACCGTGAACATCGGGCAGATCCTCGAAGTGATCAAGGGCATCTCCCAGCAGACCAACCTGCTGGCGCTCAACGCAGCGATCGAAGCGGCGCGGGCCGGTGAAGCGGGCCGTGGTTTCGCGGTCGTCGCTGACGAAGTGCGCAGCCTGGCCGGACGCACCCAGACCTCGGCGCTGGAGATCCAGCAGATGATCGAAGAGCTGCAAGTGGGCGCACGGGAATCGGTCAGCACCATGACCGAGAGCCAGCGCCACAGCGAAGAAAGCGTGACCATCGCCAACCTCGCCGGCTCCCGCCTGGGCAGCGTGACCCAGCGCATCGGCGAAATCGACAACGTCAACCAGTCCGTCGCCGCCGCCACCGAAGAACAGACCGCGGTAGTCGAGGCCCTCAACGTCGATATTACCCGGATCAACACCCTCAACCAGCAAGGCGTGGAGAACTTGCAATCGACATTGCGCGCTTGTACCGAGCTGGAGCAACAGGCGGCGCGATTGAATCAGTTGGTGGGGAGTTTTCGGATCTGAGGATTGTGGTGTCTGATCTACCGCCTTCGCGAGCAGGCTCGCTCCCACATGTGATCCAGGTCGCACACAAATCCTGTGTTCACTGGAGGTCCACTGTGGGAGCGAGCCTGCTCGCGAAGAGGCCGTAACATCCAGCACCATCGTTGATTGACACACCGCCATCGCGGGCAAGCCCGCTCCCACAAGGATCTACGCCAGCCCACATAAATCTGGCACCCACAACCAACGACATGGCATGCGCACAAACATGCCGCGCCGCAACCGGCGCGTAGTATCGAGACCAGCCCCATTCCATGGGCGCAAAGCAACGCTGAACCCCTCCATACCTCACTAAAACAATAAATCGGCCTTCGGGTCGCGGGAGACTTCTGTGCTTAAGAAAAGTGCGCTGGGCTGGCCAAAGATTGCCGGCCTCGGAATTGCGTTGGTGGTGGCCGGGCAGTTTTCCGGCTGGAACTTCGGGCTGGCGGCCGGTGGCTGGCTGAACATGCTGATTGCCACCTTGTTGATGGCCCTGCTCTGCGGTGGCCTGGCCTTGTGCGTGGCAGAGCTGTCCACCGCGCTACCGAGTGCCGGTGGTGTGTTCGTGTATGCGCAAAGTGCCTTCGGGCCGTTCGTGGGTTACCTCGTCGGCGTCGCCTGCGCCCTGGCGCTGACCATCGGCACCGGTGCGGCGGCCACCTTTATCTGCGCCTACACCGAATCGATTTTCGGTCTCGGTGGCTGGCCGGTGAAGATTGCCCTGTTCGCGGTGATCATCGGCATCCACATGCGCGGCGTCGGTGAAGCCATGGGCCTGACGTTCATTGCCGGCGTGATCGCCGTTGTCGCCCTGCTGACGTTTGGCGTGGCCATGGCGCCCCATGTCGAATTGGCCAACTTGCTGAAGCTGCCCGCCAGCGTCGCAACACCGGTCAGCCTTGGTGGCATCTTCGCCTGCGTGCCATTCGCCATCTGGTTGTTCATCACTGTTGAACAAACCGGCTCGGCCGCCGAGGAGGCGCACAACCCTGGTCGCACCATGCCCCGCGGCATCCTGGCGGCCATTGGCACTTTGCTGGTGACCGCGCTGGTGGTGCTGGTGTGCGCACCGGGTGCCGGTGGTGTCGAACTGGTCGGCTCGGCAGGTGATCCGCTGTACGCCGCGATGTCCAGTAACAGCGCCTTCGGTGAAGGTTCATGGCTGGCCAGGGTGATTGGCTGCGGCGCGGTGTTCGGCCTGATCGCTACCTTCTTTTCGCTGGTGTACGCCGCCTCCCGTCAACTGTTCGCCATGGCCCGCGACGGCCTGTTCCCGCAATGGCTGGGCAAGACCGGCAAACGCGGCACGCCGTACCCGGCGCTGTTGCTGATCAGCGCCATCGGCCTGCCGCTGTCCGAAGTCGACCCGGCCACGGTGATGCTGGCGGTCGTGCTGCTGCTCAACGTTTGCTACCTGTTCATTTTCGGCGCGTACCTGCACATCAAGCGCAACCAGCCGGACCTGCCACGGCCGTTCACCCTGGTCGGCGGCAAACTGGTTGCGTCGCTGGGCCTGGCCCTGACGCTGGTGGTGATCGCCGCCTGCTTCCAGCTCGACATGCTGATGCTGATCGCCCTTGCCGTGACCTTCACCCTGAGCATTTTCAATTACCTGCTGCGCAACCGTCGCACCACCGCTATCGAGGTTCCAGACCATGCCTGAAGACACTCTTTTGCAACGCCGTCATCGCGTGCTCGGCAGCGCCTCGCCGCTGTTCTACGACAAACCCCTGCACCTGGTGCGTGGCGAAGGCGTCTGGTTGTTCGACGTCGACGGCCGGCGCTACCTCGACGTCTACAACAACGTGCCCTGCGTCGGGCACTGCAACCCCCACGTGACCGAGGCCATGCACCGCCAGGCCACCACGCTGAACATCCACACCCGCTACCTGGATGAACACGTGGTGCGCTACGCCGAACGCCTGACCGCGACCTTCGCCGCGCCGCTGGACACCGCCATGTTCACCTGCACCGGCAGCGAAGCCAACGAACTGGCGCTGCGCCTGGCGCGGTTCGCCAGTGGCGGCACCGGCATCATCGTCAGTGACTACAACTACCACGGCAACTCGGCATCGCTGGCAGAAGTCACCACCGCCCTGCCCTCGCCTGAGCCCTTCGCCGCCCATGCGCGCGCCGTGCCGATTCCGTGCCTGTACCACGCGCCGGCCGGCACCACCGAGGCACAGCTGGCCGAGGAATATGCAGCGAACATCGCGGCGGCAATTGCCTCGATGCAGGCCCAGGGCATTCGCCCGGCCGCATTGCTGATCGATACCCTGTTCGCCAACGAAGGCCTGCCCCGGGTGCCGGCCAGCTTCGTCAACAAGGCTGCGGCGCTGATCCGTGCTGCTGGCGGATTGTTCATCGCCGACGAAGTGCAATCGGGTTTCGGCCGCACCGGCGATCACCTGTGGGGCCACCAGGCTCACGGCGTGGTGCCGGACATCGTCACCCTCGGCAAACCGATGGGTAACGGCTATCCGCTGGCCGGGTTGATCACCCACAAGGCGCTGGTCGAGTCCTTCGGGCGCCACGCCATGTACTTCAACACCTTCGGCGGTTCGCCGGTGGCGGCCGCGGTCGGCATGGCGGTACTGGACGTGATCGAAGAACAGCAGCTGCTGAAAAACGCACAGAGCGTCGGTGCCTATGTGCAGCAACGCCTGCAAGTGTTGGCCGGCAAGCACTCGATCATCGGCGACGTGCGCGGCAAGGGCCTGTTCTTCGCCATGGAACTGGTGCGCGACCACGCCAGCAAAGAGCCCGCCGGTCTGGAGGCGCGCAAGGTGGTGAACGACATGCGCGAGAACGGCGTGTTGATCAGCAAGATCGGCGCCGGCGACAACATTCTCAAGCTTCGCCCACCGCTGGTGTTCGGCCGCGACCACGCGGACCTGTTCGTCGACACCCTGGACAGCGCGCTCAGCGCGATTTGAGGTCTTGCCATGACTGAATTCCACACCTTACCCCATGACCAGCAAGTGGCCCGTCTGCACGAACTGGCGCGCCATGCCCTGCAACAGTGGGACGGCGAATTCGCCGACATCGAACTGGTGAAGTTTCGCGAGAACGCCGTATTTTCCGCCCACCGCCACGACGGCCAGCGAGTGGCCCTGCGCATCCATCGCAATGGCTATCACTGCGAAGCCGCGCTGCGCTCCGAGCTGCAATGGATGGAAGCGCTGGCCGGCGCCGGCATCACCGTGCCGCAGATCATCCGTGCGCAAGATCAAAGTCACCTGGTCGAAGTCACCCATCAGGCCATCGGCGAGCCGCGCCACATCGACATGCTCGCCTGGCTGCCCGGCGCGACCGCCGGCACCTCGGAGAACGGGGTGCAGGCCGATACCGAAATCGATTTCCTGTTCAGTGAAGCTGGCGCCATTGCCGCGCGCATTCACCTGCATTCGGCGGACTGGCAGCAGCCGGACGAGTTTGTCCGGCATGCCTGGGACGAGGAAGGCCTGATTGGCGCCAACCCGTTCTGGGGGCGATTCTGGGAGCTGGAGCAGCTCAGCGACGAGCAGCGGGTCCTGCTGCAACAGGCCCGGCGCACGGCACGCAAGGACTTGCGCCAGTATGGTCGGCACCTGGGCAATTTCGGCATGATTCACGCCGACCTGGTGCCTGAGAACCTGCTGATCGAAGGGCCGCGTCTACGGTTGATCGACTTCGACGATGCCGGGTTTGGCTGGCACATGTTCGAGTTGGCCACGGCGCTGTACTTCTGCCTGGATGACCCGCGTTACGAGCAGATCAAGGCGGCGCTGCTCGACGGCTACAACGCGGTCAAACCGCTGACCGAGGCGGATCGCCAGAGCCTGGCGCTGTTTCTGATGCTGCGCGGCACCACCTACCTGGGCTGGATTCACACCCGCCAGGGCACACCGACGGCGATTGAAATGGCGCCGATGCTGATTGAACGGGCTTGCTTGTTGGCTCGGGAATATCTACAAGTCTGATACACCGCTTTCGCGAGCAAGCCCGCTCCCACACTGGATCTCCAGCGAACACAAATCCTGTGTGCGACCGTGATCAAAGTGTGGGAGCGGGCTTGCTCGCGAAGAGGCCCTCAAATCCAATATCTATACTGACTGACCCACCGCCTTCGCGGGCAAGCCCGCTCCCACACTTTGATCACGGTCGCACACAGGATTTGTGTTCGCTGGAGATCCAGTGTGGGAGCGGGCTTGCTCGCGAAGAGGCCCTCAAATCCAATATCTATATTGACTGACACACCGCCTTCGCGGGCAAGCCCGCTCCCACAAGGTCAGCGGCGTTAGGCAGATTCCGGTGGATCCAGCCTGTCCAGCACCCTATTCACCGCCAACTCCCCCAACATGATCACTTGCGCGATGCCCAGCAGGGTGTTGCGGTGCGTGCCTTGCAGAAATCCCGCCAGATCGTTGGCCATGACACTCGCCGACGCCAGCGATTCGCAGGCGTGGGCCAGCAGGGTTTCGGTGTCGATTTGCGGGTTGATGGTGAACATCGTGGAGGGTTTGTGCGAGGTGGCCATGATGTGGGCCGTGGGGTTGGGACAGGAATCGGTGTGTGGTGGATCGGGGGTAACCTTGAGCATGATTCGAACTCCAGGAACGTGGAGCCGTCACCGAATCGCTGCTAAACGAAGGGTGGCAGCTGAGCGCAGGTTAGCAGACCGGGGAGTTACGATACCGGCGCGCCCGAGGGCGCCCTGCGCACAGCGGCCATGAAGTGCAGGGATGGGGAATACCTGACTTTATGGACTGCAGATGCGCTTTGTAACACCACGGGCTGCTAAACCCGATCACTGGGAATCAGTGACGCGGACCAAGTTACCGATGGGCCCCCAAGCGCACAAGCCGGCGGATTCTGGCGTAGTTGTAGGCAACGACGCAAGGCGCTGTAGCTTGCAGGAAGTTACTCCTACAACCGTTAAACAAGCACTCCAGATTGACACCGCCATCGCGGGCAGGCTCGCCGAACTCGTTTCCCTGCTCGCGAAAAACGCCGGGACACCGCGGGGATTCAGGCAGCCCGCGTCATCGTTAACGTCCATCGCGAGCAAGCTCGCTCCTACAGATGAGGAGAGCAGGCCGAGCGTTAGCTCGCCTGCCGCTCTTGATCTTGATCCACCCGCCCCCTCGGCAGGCTGAGTGGAGGCGTTTATCCGGGGATTGGCGCGCAGCGCCGTGCGGCGAAGCCGCACACATTGCAGGGAGGTGCAGCGAAGCAAACCGTAGGGCAATGCCCCCGGATGAATGCCGGAGCGAAGGAACCCCGAGCCTAGGCGAGGGGCCGGACGTTCGGGGCGAGCGCTTTTTTGCTTACTTTTTTAAGGCGCTTGTTAAAAAAGTGAGTCGCCGTAAGGGCGAAACCCTAAGTCGCCGTAACCAAAATAATGGATATGTACTCAGTCAGACCGCCTTCGCGAGCAAACTCACTCCCACCTTCTCAGCAATGCGCACCCGCATGCTCAAGCCGATGAAACAACCGGTTGAAATACACCAGGCTATCGCGCGGCTCCCGCACCCCGACCTTTTCCAGCTCGACAAACATCACCGAATGCGACCCCACTTCCTTGCACTCGCTGATCCGCCCTTCCAGCTGCACCAGGGCATCGCGCAGCACCGGCACGTCGGCCGCACCGTCGTCCCACAGGTCCCAGGCGAAACGCTCGGCCATCGGCACCTGGGTCATGCCGGCGAAGTGCCGGGCCAGCTCTTCCTGCTCGCCACACAGCACGTTGACGCACAACCGGCCATTGGTGCGGAACACATCGTGGGTAGCGCTGTTGCGATTGACGCACACCAGCACGGTGGGCGGTGAGTCGGTCACCGAGCACACGGCGCTGGCGGTGATGCCGCAGCGCCCGCCCGGGCCGTTGGTGGTGATGATGTTCACCGCCGCCGGCAGCTGCGCCATGGCGTTGCGAAAGTCGATTTGCTGCTGGCTCAGGTCGGCCATGTCGATGCCCCTTCCTTCAGGAGGACCGCCTCGAAAGCGGCCCGTAGGTGATGGAACAAGACTAAGGCTGAGGGCGCGGCACGACCATTCTGACGATCCCCATGATGAGGTTGGGTTTCCGCTAGTCGACTAGGTGGTTTCTTTATCGCAAGGGCCGGCCACAGTGGGTATTCTGCATACTGGCTCCAGAACGATGAGCCAATGCGTGCCGCGCGTTCGCGTGCGAAAACAATAATTAGAAATTTTCGTGGCAGCCCCGATGGAAACCCGTAAACCGATTGTTTATATCGTTGATGACGACAAGGACCTGCGCACTTCCCTGGCCTGGTTGCTGGAGTCGGTCAGCGTGCAGGCGCAGTGCTTTGCCGGCGCCGAAGAGTTCCTCAGCCAGTACGACCCCAGGCAACCCGCCTGCCTGGTGCTCGACGTGCGCATGCCGGAGACCAGCGGCTTCCAGCTGCAGGAAATCCTCAACCAGCGCGGCAGCACCTTGCCGACCATTTTCGTCTCGGCCCATGGCGATATTCCGATGTCGGTCACGGCGATGAAGAACGGCGCGCTGGATTTCGTCGAGAAGCCCTACAACCCGCAGCAGATGATCGACCGCATCCAGGCCGCGCTGAAGACCGCCGTACACGCCCAGGCCGATCAGCAGCAGCGGCAGAACCTGCAAGGCAAGCTGGCACTGCTGACCAGCCGTGAGCGGGAAGTGTTGATGCTGGTGATCGATGGCAAGGCCAGCAAGGTGATTGCGCGGGAACTGAACATCAGCGTGAAGACCGTTGATGTGCACCGCACCAAGATCAAGGAAAAGATGGGCGTGACCAGTATTGCCATGCTGGTGCGCGAAGTGCTGCATTTGCCGACTGAAGAGCCGGTGCGGCACTGAGATGGGTGCTGGAGGTCTAGCTCTTCAGGGGGCTTGAGGCCGCCTTCGCGAGCAAGCCCGCTCCCACATTGGCTCTGCGTCGTACACAGATCCAATGTGGGAGCGGGCTTGCTCGCGAAGGGGCCAGCAAATACAACATCAGATGTGGCTATAGCGCTTGCGATAAGCACCCGGTGACACGCCGAAGCGCGATTTGAACGCCGACGAGAAGTAGCTCGAATCCGAGAAGCCCCAGGCATAACACAGCGCCGAAAGCTTCAGCTCGACATCGGCGCGACGCAGGTTTTCGGCGCAGAAGTCCAGGCGTCGGTGCTTGATGTATTGCGCCACCACCAGGCCGCGCTTGGAGAACATCCGGTACAGGCCGCGCACGGAAATCCCCACTTCACGGGCAATCAGCTCGGGGCACAACTCTTCGTCGCTCAGGTGCGCGTCGATGAAGGCGATGATCTTGCGAAATTGCCGCTCGTGCGGGTCCGCGCCACTGTCGCGGGCGCTGATGCCCGGCAGCAACAGGCTGGCCAGGGCATCGAGCACGGCTTCGCTCTCCTGCATGTCCAGCCCTTCCTGCTGGCGGGTGCCCTGCACCAGCTTGTTGGCCATCGCCGCCAGGGGGCTGCTGGCCGCGATGCGCGTGGCACAGTTGACGGCATTGAAGTGCGAACCACGCTCGACCACCTGGCGCGGAAGAATCAAGGAAAGCTGGCGGCAATCGTCGTTGTAGATCATGTCGCTCGGACGGCTGGCGTCGATCAGCGCGATGTCGCCACAACCCAGTTGCGCACGGTTGTCGCCCTGCTCCAGTTGCGAGCTGCCGCGCATCTGGAACACCGCGTAGTAGTGGCCGTCGCTGCTGGTGCTGACGTCCTTGCTGGTGCGGTACAAATGCACGTGCGCCATGTCGACCACACTGAGGTTGATCGCACCGCTGCGAAATTCCGCCAGTTCGCCGTAGAAATCGGTATCCAGCGCCCGGGCATCGAAACGCCCACAGGCCTGGTTCACCTGGCTCAACCAACTTTCGAACGCCTCGTTGCGCACCGTCGATGCTGTAATCATGTCCGCAATGCCTCACGTTTTTTGTTGTTATTTTTCGACCGCTTCATCGAGCGGTTCGTCAAAACCGTTGTTTCTGTAGCCATCGCCTCCCTCGATGGCCGCCGGGCGCCCATTCAACAGGCTCCGGCGCATGCTTTCCAGCCTTCCTGGTCTTAAAGGTCCAATACCAGACGAGCGGAAAGCGCCCGTGATACGCAAGCGCAAATCTGCTTGTTGGACGCCTTTTCCTTGTTCGACAGGCAGTTGTCGCGGTGCTCCGGCACGCCGTCCAGGACCTCGACGATGCAGGTGCCGCAAATGCCTTCGCGGCACTCGGTGTCGATATCGCAACCGTGGGCCTGCAGTACGTCGACCAGGCTGGTGTTGGCCGGCACCTGCAGCACCACGCCGGAACTGGCCAGCTCCACTTCGAACGTGCCGGCCGGGGCGCTGTTGGCCGCCGGGTCTGCCGCGAAATGCTCCAGGTGAATGGCATCATCCGGGCGACTGCGCGAAGCCACTTCCACCACTTTGTTCATGAACGGTGCCGGGCCGCAGGTGTACACATGGGCGGCGCCGCCGGCACGCGCCAGGCATTCGCTCAATGCGCCATCCAGATCCGCCGGTTCCACGCCGTAGTGGAATTCCACATGTTCGGCGAAGTTCGTCGCCAATAGCTCGGTAAACGCCGCATATTGCGCCGAACGGGCGAAATAGTGCAGGCGATACGGCTGGCCGCTTTCCGCCAGTCGATAAGCCATGCTCAACAGCGGCGTCACGCCGATACCGGCGGCGAACAGCATGTGTTCGCTGGCGCTTTCATCGAGGCGGAACAGGTTGCGCGGCGCACCCATTTCCAGCTCCATGCCCTCTTCCACTTGCTCATGCAACGCCAGCGAACCACCGCGCGACTGCGCTTCTTTCTTTACCGCCACCAGATACGCACGGCGATCCCGGGGCGGGCTGCACAGCGAATACTGGCGGGTCACCCCGGTCGGCCCGGTCAGGTCGACGTGGGCACCCGGCTCATAGGTGTCGAGCGGCTGGCCGTCACTGCGCACGAGGCGAAAGGAACGGATATCCAGCGCTTCGTCGACGATCCTTTCGATCTTCACCTTCATCATTGCATCACCTGAATATTTTTTTGTTTAACGGTACGGCTTGGGCCGATCCCCTCTGTAGGAGCGAGCTTGCTCGCGATGAACCTGAGGTCGCCACGGGGTGTCAGGTTTCCCGCGTCATCGTTGGCGACCATCGCGAGCAAGCTCGCTCCTACAGGGGGGCATTTTTCTGCTGCTCAGCGCATGAACAGGCCGCCATTGATGTCCCAGCACGCGCCCGTTACGGAGGCGGCGTTGTCGGCGATCAGCAGCAATACGCTGTCAGCGATATACGACGGATCGCCGAGGGTGCCGGCCGGGATCATTTTCAGGATCTGTTCCAGACGCTCGGGCGCAACGGTTTCGCGCACTACCGGCAAGTTCAGCGGACCCGGCGAGATGCTGTTGACCGTCACCCCTTGCGGCGCCAGTTCACGGGCAAAGACCTTGGTCAGGGTCGCCACGCCGCCCTTGGCCGCCGCGTAGTGCGCGCCGGTGGCGGTGCCGCCGTTCTGCCCGGCCAGGGAGGCGATGTTGACGATGCGCCCGAAGCCACGCTCGGCAAAATGCGCACCGAACACCTGGCAAGCCACGAAGGTGCCGCGCAGGTTGATCGCCATCGACTCGTCGAACTCTTCCGGCGTGATGTCCATCAACGCCGCGACTTTCGACACGCCGGCGTTGTTCACCAGAATGTCGGTGCCACCCCAGTGCTCGGCGAGCAGGTCGCGGGCACGCTGGAAGTCGGCCTTGCTGCGTACATCCAGCTCGATGGCGATCGCCGTGGCGCCACTGCCATCCAGCTCGGCGGCCAGATGCTGCACGCCATCGAGGCGCACATCGGCCAGGCCAACGCGATAACCGGCCGCGTGCAGACGCCGGGCGATGCACTCGCCCAGTCCGCGCGAGGCACCCGTTACGAGGGCTACTCGACTCATGATGGTGCCCTCACAGAAGGAAGCCGAGCGCGCTCAGGCTGTCGGTGGAGTTGATCAGGCGCACAACCTTGCGCTCCAGCGACGGCACGCCGTCGGTGAAACGGATACGGTGATTGAGGTCGGCCACGAACGGCGTATGCACGCCGCGCTTGTAGGCGTACAGCAACTGCGCCGAGTTGACCTCGACGATATCGCCGGCCGCTTCCACCAGGCGGAAACGCGAGATCGTGCGGATGGTCTTCGCCGCGTCCACCGCCGACGGCGAGAAGCCGGCGCTCAAGCGTTCGATGCGCAAGGCACGCATGCGCGCATCGTCGTAGGCGTAGTTGAGGGTGGCCTCGAAATCCTCGGTGTCCGGGTCGATCGGCACGATGTACTTGCCGCTTTCGCTCCACAGGGTCGCCCATTCGGCGTAGTTCTTGTGGTCGAGCAGTTCGGCTTCGCGCCAGATGAATTCGATGGCCTGGGCCAGGGGACCGGTAAAACCGTTCAGGGTGTCGTGATTGCTCATTGGCTCATCATCCTTTTCCACATGTCGTAGGCACCGCGCATGCCGCCTTCGTCGGTGGCGTGGCTGACCTTGTCGCCGTTTTCAGCGGTGATTTCGCGGTTCAGGCCGCGGTTGACCAGGATTGGCGCATCGACGCCGGCATACGAGCCGCGCTGCACGCGGTCCCAGGCCTCGGCATCGTCGGGGCTGCCGAAACCGAACGGGCCCTGGAAGTGTTCGTGGATGCGCATACGTTCGCGGTTGGCGATTTCCGGGCCGCCGTCCATGCCCAGGGCCACGTGGCGAATTTCCGTTTCGGTGACCGACACCGGACGCAGCACGCGGAAAAACGACATCGACATGGCCACGTTGGGGAACAGGTTCAGGTTGAACCCGGCGCCGTGCAGCGAACGCACGATGCGACGTACCTGATCGGCCGGCATGGTTTTCGACAGTTCTTCGGTGACGTGGGCGAAACGCTCCTGCAACTGCTCGGTGCCGTCGTCGTGATCGAGGTCGACGTGCTCCGGCACCATCACCATCACGCTGTGGCCGTTGCCCAGCGAGTGGGTCACGGCTTGCTCGTCGGTCATGAACGAAAGCATTTCCGAGGTTTCTTCATCCACCGACGACATGAACGACTTGTGCACGATCGGGAAGTGATAACCGTCGGTGGTGTTTTCCAGCTGGATCTTCCAGTTGCCCTTGAAGCTGAACTTGTGTTCGCCCTGAGTCTTGATCGGGTAACCGGCGCCCTGCTTCATGAACAGGTCCATCCAGTGTTTCGCGCCGCCGAGGAAGTCCTCCAGCGGTTCAATCTCGTCGTTGTAGCTGGCGAAGACCATGCCGGCGTAGCTTTCGACGCGCAGGCTGGTCAGCGGCAGTTCGGATTTTTCCAGGATGCCTTCGTAGCCATCCGGGTACGGCAGCGCCCGCAGCTTGCCGTCCAGGCCATAGGACCAGCTGTGATACGGGCAGGTGAAACCGGTGGCGTTGCCCTTGTGCTTCTCGCACACGGTGGCGCCACGGTGCCGGCAACGGTTTTCCAGGACGTTGATGTTGTTCTTCTTGTCCCGCACGACGATCACCGGGCGACGGCCGATGGTGGCGGTCTTGAAGTCGCCGCTGTTGCGCACTTCGCTTTCGTGGGCAACCCACACCCAGGTGCGGTAGAAAATCTTGTCCAGCTCGGCTTCGAACAGCGCCGGATCGTTGTACAGCGAGACGTCGACGCGGTCGCTCTGGACTAGGTCTTCTGGGCTTTTCGACGTTGCGATCAGCCGGTATTCATGAGTGCTCATGCGGTTCTCCTCATGGCTTATTTTTATGATTTCGTTGTAGAGACCGGCCCTTAACGGGCCATGCTCTGTTGCAGCTGCGCACCGAAGGCGCAGACCACCTCGTCCTGGCCTTTACGGCCGACGATTTGCAGGCCGACTTTCAGCCCGCCGCAATCGATTTCCACCGGCACCGTCAGCGCCGGGTGGCCGCTCAGGTTGAAGGGCCGTACCAGCGGCGTCATGCCGGCCACGGCCTTGCTTGCGCTGCGGGCTTGCACCAGCGTCGGTGGCAGGCTCGGCATCGTCGGCAACAGCAGCACTTCAAATTGTTCCAGCGCGGCATCCACCTGTTGGCTGAAGCGCGTGCGCACCTGTTCGGCTTGCGCCAATTCGGCAGCGCTGGTGCGGCTGGCGGCCAACAGGCGCAGCTCGACGTCCGCACCGATCAGGCCCTGGCCGGTGAGGTGGCCGAACGCGGCCCAGTTTTCAAAGTTGATCACCGTCAAGCCGGCGGCAAACGCTGCTTCGAACTCACTCAACTGCACGCGGCTGCGGCGCCAGCCGGCACGGTCAACGGCAGCGCCGAGGCACGCTTGCAAATGCGCGTCGCAGGCAACGTCGAGAAAGCCGACCGAGGCGTTGCCCGACGGCAAGCCCTGAGCCTGGAAACCAGGGCAAATCACTTGCATCGCAGCGATCAGGTCATTCATGTCGGCCGCGAATGGCCCCACGCAATCGAGGCTGGATTCGGCCGGATGTGCACCCACTCGGCTGACGCGACCATAGGTCGGCTTCAACCCGGCAATGCCGCAGCAGGCGGCTGGTACGCGAACGGAACCACCGGTGTCGGAACCGATGGCGATGTCCGCCAGCCCCGCCGCGACGGCAGCGGCCGAACCGCTGGACGAACCGCCAGGCACCCGGTCCGGCGCCTGCGGGTTGATCGGTGTGCCGGTCCAGTCGTTGATGCCGGTGACGCCAAACGCCAGCTCGTGCATGTTGGTCTTGCCGACGATTTGCCAACCCGCCGCGAGGATCGCATCGACCACCTCGGCGTTGCGCAGGGCTGGCAAGGCACGGGCAAAGGCCCGGCTACCGGACTGGGTAGCGTGACCGGCGATGTCGATGGAATCCTTGATGGCAACGCGTTTGCCGCTGCCACCGAGCAGGAATTCGCTGATGAAGGTACTCATGCGCTCAGCTCCTGCTTTGATAAATGAGAGCTGAACAAGCGTTGCGTGCGGAAATGCGCGATCAGCCAGGTGCCGTCGACACAACGGAAATCGATGTTCAGGCGGGTGCCGAACAACTCGTTGCGGCCATCGGCGTAGGTGGAAATCTGCTGCATGATCCACTGCCCCTGCGCCGACTTGCCGTCGACCACGATCGACTCGCTGGTGAGGTAATGCAGGTTCAACTTGAAGTGATCGGAGGGCGGCAGGTAACCACCGATAAACGTCGCCACCGCCGCACGTCCATGATGCTGACCGAAGGTCTGCGCGGTCTGGGTGCCGAGGCCTTCCCAGATCGCATCCTCGGTGAACAATTGCGCCAACTGGCTCAGATGAATCGGTGCCCGTGGCACATCGCACAGGTCCATGTAGCACGCCATCAAGCGGCGCACGGCACTCTCCCCTTCAAGCGTCGCCAGACGCTGCAGCAAGGCCTCTTCCATGGCTTACACCCTGGCTGCGTCTGGGATGGTCAGCGGACGACCGATGCGCGCTTCGACCTTGGCGTAGCGCCACAGGCTGTATTCGCCGACCGGCGTGGTGCGGAACAGGTTGCAGGCGTCGATCACCGACTGGTGGCAGTCGACGTCGGCCATGATGTACACGGTCCAGGGCGAGGTGGTGGACGGGCCGACCATCAGGCGGTCGTCATCCATGGCGCCGAGCACGGTGATGCCGGGCATCGCGCCGAGGGAGCCCATCATCTGGCTGAAGCCTTTCCAGACGCTCAGGCCTTCGCCAGTGGGCAGGTCGAAAAAGTTCTGGGTGATGCCGATGCAGAAGACGACGCGCAATGGTTCTTGAGTGGTTTGCGACATGGAGCTGGATCCTTGAAAAGTTGAAGAGAAATCAGATGTAGCCCGGGAACGGCGGCACGCCGAGGAACACCGAGCCGGCGCCGTCGTACAGGCCTTCGCTGAGGAAGGCGTGCTGGGTCACCACCATCGAGTCGCGCAGGTAGCGTTGCAGCGGATGGCGCAGGTAAATGGCGGTGGTCCCGGCCAGGCTGTAGGCGCTTTGCACCACCTCTGCTCCGGCCTGGGACACGTGAATCGCGGACAGGCGCAACAGGCTGGTCTGCTCCGGCGTCACCGGGTTGCCGGCGAGGATCGAGTTCCACACCTGTTCGGTGGCGTTGTAGAAGAACCCGCGAGCGGCGGCTAGCTTGGCTTCGGCCTTGGCGATTTCGATGCGCACGTAGGCGCGGTCGGCCATTTTCGGCGCGCCGGTGATGCCACCGCCGCCAGCCATGCGGCTGACTTCATCGAGGGCAGCGCGGGCCAGACCGAGGTTGACCACGGCCAGCACTTGCGCGGCGTAGGCAATCGACGGGTAGCGGAACAGCGGCTCATTGATGGTCGCAGCCCCACCCCTGATGAACGTCCAGTTCTCATCGATGTGCTTGTCGGTGACGCGCAGGTCATGGCTGCCGGTGCCCTTGAGGCCGACCACCTCCCAGTTCTCGACGATCTCGACCTGATCCGGACGGAACACTGCGGTGCGAGGCTTGCCGCCCGCCGCGCCGATGCCGACACCGAGCAAGTCGGCGCCTTTGCAGCCGCTGGCGAATTTCCAGGTGCCGTTGACCTGCCAGCCGCCATCGACCGCTTCGGCGGGCTGCAACGGGAACAATCCGCCAGCGAACACCAGGTCAGGGCTCTCGGCGTAGATTTGCGCCAGGGTTTGCGGCGGCAAGGCCGCGAGATAGACGCCGGCGCTGCCGAAACTGGCGACCCAGCCCGCCGAGCCGTCGGCTTCGGAGATGCGTTCGATCATTTGCAGGAACAGCGCCGGCGCCAGGGCGTCGCCGCCGAAGCATTTCGGCGTGGCGGCACGATAGATGCCCACCTGCTTGAAGCGCTCGATCATGTCCCGAGGCACGTGGGAGCCGGCGTCGAATTCGTCGCGGCGTTGGCGAACCTCATCCAGCACCTGCTGAAATAGCTCGCTCTCGACCATTGGCACGACCGGGCCGGACACAGGGTCTTGTTGCGCGACAGCTGAACGCAGCATGGGCTAGTTCTCCGTTTTGATTATTGTTAGTGGGCTGCGCCGCGACCGACCTCTGCAGGAGCGAGCTTGCTCGCGAAAAACCTCCGGACAACGCGTTCATTCAGACAGGGCGCGTTATCGTTGACGTCCATCGCGAGCAAGCTCGCTCCTACAGTGAAAGGGGCGCTGCCCTTGCATTGGGGTCCAGTGTAAAAACCGCGTCCGGGCACCACTATTGGGGCGTGCAGCCCCCGCGCTAAAGAAAACCCCTAGACCCACGCCGGTTACCTCTGAGCGCATCCCTCTGTGCGAGCAGGTATAAAACGCCATACTGCAAACTCTGCCGCCAGGGGCCGTGCGATGTACTTGCCAAAACCGAACGACTTTCATGCGCTGATCGAAGCCATGCCGCTGTGCATCATTCTTCATGACGCGCACACCAAGGAAATTCTCTGGGCCAACGCCGCTGCCCTGGCGGCGCTGGGCTTTACCCTGGAAGAACTGACGCCGCTCAAGGCCCCGGACATGACCCGCGATGCGCCGAAATACCGGCGTTCCGTGGGTTTGCGCTGGCTCGAAGGTGCCGCACGCACCGGGCAACGGGCCATCGAGTGGTGCTATCGCTCCAAGCAAGGGGTGGAGATTCTGTCCGAGGCGGTGGCGACCCTGGTGCACCTGGACGGTCGCGATGTGTTGATGGTGCAGTTCCGCGACATTTCCAAAGAGGACAAGGTCAAGCGCGACCTCAAGCGCTTCGAGAGCCGGCTCAAGGCCTTCATGCAGGACCTGGCCGAAGGCGTGGCGGTGCTCGGCCCCGAAGGCGATATCGGTTTTATCAGCGACTCCGGCGCGCACCTGCTCGACAGCGAAGTGCAGCAATTGATGGGCAAGAACTTCCTGGTCTGGTGCGACGACGCTTCGCGTCAGCGCCTGTTGCAACGATTCGCCCAGGAGACGCCGGAGCACGCGCCGTTCAGCGTGCACTACAAGGTGCAGCGCCAGGACGGCGAATGGCGCTGGCATGACGCAACCTGCCGCTACATCGAGATAGAAGACGATCTGGTCGGCCATCTGCTGCTGTTTCGCGACGTGACCGAGCAGGTGCAGGCCGAAGAGGCGCGGCGGGTCAGCGAGCAGAAGCTCGAATACCTGGCGCGCTACAACGCCATGGGCGAAATGGCCGTGGCCATCGCCCACGAACTGAGCCAGCCCCTGGCCGCCACCCGCAACTTCATCGAAGGTACGGTGATTCGCCTGGGCAACGCCGGCGACACCGATCAAGGCGTCGCCTGGGGTTTGCAGAACGCGGTGCGGCAAATCGAGCACGCGTCGGTGATCATCAAGAGCGTGCGCGACTATGTGGTCAAGCTGGAGCAGACCGAAGAGCTCATCGACCTTAACGAACTGCTGCGCGAAACCCGCTACTTCATCAGCCTGCGGGCCGATCCGAGCCTGGTGCGCGTGGAAGTCGTCACCGCACCCGAACCGCTGCAGGTCAGCTGCGAGAAGGTCCTGATCGGCCAGGTGATCCTCAACCTGGCCTTCAACGCCATTGAAGAAATGGCCGACCTGCCGACTGAACGCCGGTTGCTGCGCATCCATGCCAGCCGCGACAACGATGTGGCATTGGTGCGCATCGAAGACTGCGGCCGTGGTATCCAGGCCCAGGCACAAGAGAAGCTGTTCGATGGTTTCTTCTCGTCCAAGGTCAGCGGCAACGGCATCGGCCTGGCGCTGTGCAAGAACATCATCGGCCGCCACCGTGGCGATATCTGGGCGCAAAACCTGGAACCGTGCGGCGCGGTGTTCACCTTCTCCCTCCCCCTCGCCTGACATCCCCTCCCTGTGACCCTACACACCCCCTCGCCACAGGGAACCGCAAATCCGGGGTTTTGTTGAGTGTCAGTGACACTGGCACAGACACACAAACACTTGGCAGGCAGGGCAATTCTCCCGATCTCGGGGCACGGCAGAATCAAAGGGTAAAAATCTGCCAAAGCACCCGCGATCCGCGTTACCAACAATTCAGGAAGTTCCCCTTATGCGAACAAACAGGATCTCCGTACAGTCAGCGCTTGGCCTGAGCCTGCTTGTACTCGGTTTGAACAGCGCCCGCGCGGATTTGCCCGCCGGTACGATTGGCCAGACCGTTCTGGCGTTTCCCCCGGAAGCCCACCGAGCGTTCGTGATCGACGTCGAGTTCGACAGCTTCGTGGCGGGCCGCGTGACCGTGGTCGACCCGGACCAGAAGCGCATCCTCGGCATGGTGCCGACCGGTTTTGCCGCGCCGTCGACCCTCAGTCACGACAAGAAAACCATCTACAGTGCGGACATCTGGTACTCGCGCGGCACCCGTGGCACACGCACCGACGTGCTCACTGCCTGGGACAGCTCGACCCTGTCGCCATCCTGGGAAGTGCTGATTCCGAACAAGCGCGCCGAGTCGCTGACCCAGCGTTACTCGCTCAAGCCGAGCGGCGACGACAAGTTCGTCTACGTCTACAACTTCACCCCGTCGACGTCGGTGACCGTGGTCGACACCCAGGCCAAGGCCGTTGCCACGGAAATCGCGATTCCCGGTTGCGTGCTCGACTACCCGATCGGCAACCGCCGCTTCGCCTCGCTGTGCGGCGACGGCAGCCTGCAGGTGGTGACCCTCAACGATCAGGGCCAGGAAACCGCGCGCAGCCGCACGCCGTTCTTTGATCCGAATGCGGAAAAACTGGTGGAGCGCGCCGTCAACGTCGGTGACACCTACTACTTCACTACCACCACCGGCACCGTACGCGGTGTGGATTTCAGCGGCGATGCGCCGAAGATCCTGCCGAGCTGGTCGCTGATCACCGACGAAGAGAAGAAGGCCGGTTGGGCACCGGGCGGCTGGCAGCTGCTGGCGGTCGCGCCGAAGCTGAACCGTTTGTACGTGCTGATGCATGACGCCCACGAACCGTTGAAGTGGGAAGACCCGAGCACCCTGATCTGGGCCTTCGATCTCAAGACTCAGAAGAAAGTCGCCACCCTGGAAGCCCCGGCCCCGATCTGGAGCATGCAGGCCACCGGCGACGACAAGCCGCTGCTGCTTGGCGCCGATGTGGAAGGTGGCCTGCAGATCTTCGACCTGAAGACCAACAAGCTCACCGGCAGCATGCCGAAAGTCGCGAAGACCGCGACTCAGGTCCTGAGCTACTAAGAGGTTCGGCCATGCACACAGATCCGATCTTCATCATTGCCAGCGCCATCGCCATTGCGGTGTTGCTGGCCAGCGCCGCGACCCACAAGTTGCGCGCGCCGGCCCGCTTCGCCCGGCAACTGGCGGACTATCAACTGCTGCCCCAAGCGCTGGTGCGCCCGACGGCACGGCTGGTGCCCGCGCTGGAACTGGCCATTGCCTTCGCCTTGCTGGTGCCGGTCTGCCGTGGTTACGCCGCGCTGAGCGCCGCCAGCCTGTTGGCGCTGTACGCCGCCGCCATCGGTATCAACCTGTGGCGCGGCCGTGCGGACATCGACTGCGGTTGCGCCGGCCCCGACCAGGCACAGCCGCTGCGCCCGGTCCTGCTGCTGCGCAACAGTGCGCTGGTGGCACTGGCGCTGGTGGCCAGCATCGCGCCGCTGGCTCGCGACCTCAACCTGTTCGATGGCTTCGTGACCCTGGCCGCTGCCGCCGTCGCGCTGCTCATCTACGCCGCGGCCGATGGCCTGCTGGCGAACTCCCCTCTTCTGCTCAAATTGATTGGTAGGTAATCGAAATGGAAGGCTTGATAGTTTCCAACGTTCTGCTCTGGGTATTGCTGGTGGCCGTGGCGTTTGTCGTCATGGGCCTGGTTCGTCAGATTGGCGTGCTGCACGGCCGTCTGGCCCCGGCTGGCGCGCTGATGGTCGACAAAGGTGTGTCCGTCAACGAAGCCGCCCCGCAAATCACCGCCGCCGACCGTAACGGTCGCCCGGTGAACTTCGGTTATGCCGGTGAGAAATCGCAACTGCTGTTCTTCCTCTCGCCGACCTGCCCGATCTGCAAATCGCTGTTGCCGGCAATCAAATCCATCGCCAAGGAACAGGCCAATACCCTCGATGTGGTGTTCGTCAGCGATGGCGACATGGACGCCCAGCAAGCGCTGATCCGCGAACACAAACTCGAAGACGCCACCTATGTGGTCGGCCCGGAAGTGGGCATGACCTACCAGATCGGCAAGCTGCCGTACGCCGCGCTGATCGACAAGGCCGGCACCCTGCGCGCCAAGGGCCTGGTCAACTCCCGCGAGCACCTGGACAGCCTGTTCGAAGTCGAGCACCTCAAGCACGCCACGCTGCAGCAGTACCTCAATGCTCAGCCCCACGATCACAACCATGACCACAGCCACGGCCATAGCCACTGATAAGGCAGGGAGACCTTCATGAAACTGCTGGATCTGTTGTTCGAGCGCTCCTCGCGCCGTGTTGCCGACACCACCTCGCGCCGCAAACTGCTGGCACGCATGGGCTCGTTGATCGTTGCCGGTGCCGCTCTGCCCGTACTGCTGCCGCTGGACCGCACCAGCAAGGCGCTGGCCGCCACTGACCCGAAAGCCGGCGACCCTGGCGATCCGAACAGCTGCGACTACTGGCGCTACTGCTCCATCGACGGTTTTCTGTGCAGCTGCTGCGGCGGGTCGGTGACCTCCTGCCCACCGGGTACCGAAGCCTCGCAAGTGACCTGGATCGGCACCTGCCGCAACCCGGCCGATGGCAAGGACTACATCATTTCGTACAACGACTGCTGCGGTAAGCAGAGCTGCGCCCAGTGCGCCTGCACCCGTAACGACAGTGAAGAGCCGGCCTACCGCCCGTTCAACAACAACGATGTGAACTGGTGCCTGGCCGCCAAGTCGCACATCTACCACTGCACCGTTTCGGTGATCCGCGGCGTCGCCGTATAAACGCGCACTTTCCGCCGGTTGCTCGTGCAATCGGCGGCTTTTTTTCTGTGGCTGCTGTTCTTTTTTTACTGCCTTGAATGTGTACCTGTAGGAGCGAGCTCGCTCGCGAAGAACTCAAGGGCGACGCGTTAAACCAGATAGCCCGCGTTATCGTTGACGTCCTTCGCGAGCAAGCTCGCTCCTACACCTACAGGTGCCAAACCGGTCATCAGCGGAGTTTTTTATGCGTAGGTTGATATTGCTCGGTCTTGTCTGTGCCCTGAGCGCCCCGCTCGCTTTCGCCCGGGCCATTCCCGACCCGAACCAGCATCACGCGCCGGGCAATGAATCGCCGCAAACGCCGATTGCCCAGGCCGGGTACGGCGTCGGCGTGAACTACCAGTTGCAATGCGCCGGTTGCCACCTGGGCGACGGCACGGGTTCCGCCGCCAACGACACGCCGCGGATGAAAGGTTTTGTCGGCAACTTCCTGAAAGTCCCCGGTGGCCGCGAGTTCCTCGTGCGGGTGCCGGGCATGTCGCAGTCGGCGTTGAACAACGCGCAACTGGCGGACTTGCTCAACTGGCTGATGCGTAAAGACGGCATGGCGGGCGACAGCCTGCCGGCCGACTATCAGCCGTACACCGCCGAGGAAGTCACGGAACTGCGCGCCAAAACCATGCTCAACCTGCCCGGCACCCGCAGCGAACTGATCAAGGCCATGCGTGCCCAGGGCATCGCGATCGATGACGGGATGAATTATTGACACAGGGGGTATCCCGGACAAGCCTTCGACCGCCCGGATGATGGACTCTTCGACGGCTTATAAGTAACGTAACCGATGCTGCTTTCAAACCCGGAAAACCGAAAAGGGAGTTTGCATCGTGACCGAAGAGACAAAAACCAAAGGACCGGCTTCGTACTTCCCGTCAATCGAAAAGAAGTATGGACAGCCGATCACCCATTGGCTGGATCTGCTCAAGTCCGTCAGCGACAAGAAACACATGGAAATGGTGACCTGGCTCAAAACCGAACATGGCATGGGCCATGGTCATGCCAACGCGTTGGTTGCCTATCATTTGGCAGCCACCAAAAGCGGCTAGCCCGTCCGGCGTTCGCTGCGCGGCCGGTGGAGCCAGCTCCACCGGCAAATCATCTGTACTGGAAATGGCTGATTGGCGGCTTTGCCCTATCCTTTCTTCCAAACCATAGCGCCGGACAATGCCATGCCCGCCCCCGAATCCACCCTCCTCGACAGCTGGCACCACAACGCCCAGGCCTGGATCGACGCGATCCGCACGGGCAGCATCGAAAGCCGCCTCAAGGTCACCGACCAGGCCATCCTGCTGGCAGTACAGGGACGTCAGCCCGAGCGTGTGCTCGACCTGGGTTGTGGCGAAGGCTGGTTGTTGCGTGCATTGACTGAACGGGGCATCGATGCGGTCGGCGTGGATGGCGATGCGACGCTGGTGGAGGCGGCGCGAGCGGCGGGCGCGGCATCGGTACAGGTGGCGAGTTATGAAGCGCTGGCAGAGGCGCAAGTCGACATCGGCCGCGACTACAACCTGATCTGCGCCAACTTTGCCCTGCTGCATCAGGACATCATCCCCCTGCTCGCCGCCATGAACAGCCTGCTCGCCCCTGGCGGTGCGCTGGTGATCCAGACGCTGCACCCGTGGACAGCGGCGGCCGGCGACTATCAGGATGGCTGGCGGGAAGAGACCTTTGCCGGGTTCAAGGGGCAGTGGCAACCCATGCCCTGGTATTTCCGCACCTTGTCCAGTTGGCTCAATGCACTGGACATGGCGGGATTTGCGCTGGCCAGCTTGCAGGAACCACAGCACCCGCAAAGCCCCGTGCCACAGTCGTTGCTGCTGGTGGCCGAGCCTCGGCTGTAGGAGCGGGCTTGCCCGCGAAGACGTCTGCACAGCCAGCATCATCAGCGATTGATCTACCGCTTTCGCGGGCAAGTCGGATCGCCGCACCGCCGCTCCCACAAGGGTTGTTTGCCGGCCTCGATGTTTGTGGTCGACATCGATCACTGGGGGAGCGGGCTTGCCCGCGAAGGCGTCGGCACATTCAACATTGATGTTGCCTGACACGCCGCTTTCGCGGGCAAGTCGGATCGCCGCACCGCCGCTCCCACAAGGGTTGTTTGCCGGCCTCGATATTTGTGGTCGACATCGATCACTGTGGGAGCGGGCTTGCCCGCGAAGGCGTCGGCACATTCAACATTGATGTTGCCTGACACTCCGCTTTCGCGGGCAAGTCGGATCGCCGCACCGCCGCTCCTACAAGGGTTGTTTGCCGGCCTCGATGTTTGTGGTCGACATCGATCACTGGGGGAGCGGGCTTGCCCGCGAAGACGTCGGCACATTCAACATTGATGTTGCCTGACACGCCGCTTTCGCGGGCAAGTCGGATCGCCGCACCGCCGCTCCCACAGGTTTCAGTGGCGTACACACAAACGCGTCAGGCCCATTCTTTACGCAGCTGACGCGCCGCATTGACCATGTGCACCAGCGCCGCTTCGGTTTCCGCCCAGCCACGAGTCTTCAGGCCGCAGTCCGGGTTGACCCACAGGCGGTCGGCGGGAATGCGCTTGGCGGCCTTGCGCAGCAGGTCGGCCATTTCCAAGGAATCCGGTACCCGTGGCGAGTGGATGTCGTACACGCCCGGGCCGATTTCGTTGGGGTAGGCGAAGGCTTCGAACGCATCCAGCAGCTCCATGTCCGAGCGCGAGGTTTCGATGGTGATTACGTCGGCATCCATGGCGGCGATGGACTCGATCACGTCGTTGAATTCGCTGTAGCACATGTGGGTGTGGATCTGGGTTTCGTCACGCACACCGGATGCGCACAGGCGGAATACTTCGGTGGCCCAGTCCAGGTAGTGCTGCCACTGCGCCTGGCGCAACGGCAGGCCTTCACGGAACGCGGCTTCATCGATCTGCACGATCTTGATGCCGGCCGCTTCCAGATCCACCACCTCATCGCGAATGGCCAGGGCCAGTTGCCGGGCCTGCACTTCGCGGCTCACGTCTTCGCGCGGGAACGACCACATCAGCATGGTCACGGGGCCGGTCAGCATGCCCTTCATCACCTTGTCGGTGAGGCCTTGGGCGTAGCGGATCCATTCCACGGTCATGGCCTTCGGACGGCTCAGGTCGCCGAAGATCACCGCCGGTTTCACGCAGCGCGAACCGTAGCTCTGGACCCAGCCGAAGCGGGTGAACACGTAGCCGTCGAGTTGCTCGGCAAAGTATTCGACCATGTCGTTGCGCTCGGCCTCACCGTGCACCAGCACGTCCAGGCCCAAGTGTTCCTGCACTTGCACGGCATGACGGATCTCGCTGTGCATCGCTTCGGTGTATTGGGCCTCGGTCAGCTTGTCTTGTTTGAACGACTGGCGAGCCAGACGGATCGACGCGGTTTGCGGGAACGAACCGATGGTGGTGGTCGGGAACAGTGGCAGGTTCAGGCCGGCGCGCTGCTTCTCGATACGCCGGGCAAACGGCGAGTGCCGCTGGCTGTCCCGGGCGGTGATGGCGGCAACGCGCACCTGCACGGCGGGCTTGTGAATGCGCGGCGATGCCGCACGGCTGGCCTGCACGGCACGGTTTTGAGTGAGAGCTTCAAGCACCTTCGGCGCTTCCGGCTGGTTGACTGCCTGAGCCAGCAGCGCGACCTCTTCACACTTCTGCACGGCAAACGCCAGCCAGCTTTTCAGCTCGCTATCGAGCTGGTCTTCACGCCCCAGGTCGACCGGGCTGTGCAGCAACGAGCAGGATGGCGCGACCCACAGGCGATCGCCCAGGCGCTCGTTGGCGTGCTGCAAGGTGGCCAACGCGTTTTCCAGGTCGCAGCGCCAGACGTTGCGGCCGTTGACCACGCCCAGCGACAGCACTTTGTAGGCTGGCAGGCGATCGAGGATGGTCGGGAACTGCTCGGGGGCACGCACCAGATCGATGTGCAGGCCATCCACCGGCAGATTGGCGGCCAGGCCCAGGTTCTCTTCCAGACCACCGAAGTAAGTGGCGACCAGTTTCTTCAGCGGGTCGCGCTGAATCAGGTTGTAGGCTCGCTCAAAGGCGTTTTTCCACGCTTGCGGCAGGTCGAGAACCAGGATCGGCTCGTCGATTTGCACCCATTCAACGCCTTGTGCCGCCAGGCGCTGGAAGATCTGGCCGTACAGCGGCAGCAGGCGATCGAGCAGTTCGAGCTTGTCGAACTCGGCCCCCTTGGCCTTGCCCAGCCACAGGTAAGTCAGCGGACCGAGGATGACCGGCTTGACGTTGTGGCCCAGTGCGCGGGCTTCTTCGACTTCCTCGAACAGTTGCTCCCAACCGAGCTGAAACTGCTGATCGACGCTGAATTCGGGGACGAGGTAGTGATAATTGGTGTCGAACCACTTGGTCATTTCCTCGGCGTGCGCGCCGCCGCAGCAGCTGTCGCTGACGCCGCGCGCCATGCCGAACAGGGTTTGCAGGCTGGCCTTGCCGTCGTGCGGACGAAAACGCTCCGGGACCACACCGAACATCAGCGAGTGGGTCAGGACCTGGTCGTACCAGGCGAAGTCGCCGACCGGCAACAGCTCGATCCCGGCCTTTTTCTGCAAGTCCCAGTGGGTCCGGCGCAGGTCGCGGCCAACGGCACGCAGGCCGGTTTCGTCCAGCTCGCCCTTCCAGAACGCCTCTTGGGCTTTCTTCAGTTCGCGGTCGCGGCCAATGCGCGGAAATCCAAGGGAATGGGCCAATGCCATGACGAAAAACTCCATGTGGTTGATGGCGTTATTGTCGGCATTCGGGCCTTGGTGAGACAAACTCATTTAAATCGTGATGATCACGAGATTATTTCATGGAGACGGGCGTAAGCCTTTGCGTCGAATGTGTCGCAACCAGTGCTACTCGTCGTAGTAGTAGAGCTTGTTGATGATCACCCAGCGACCGTCCACCTTCAGCAACGACAGGTAATCGGTAAAGCGTATCCCGGCGAAATCATCGATGACCTTGACCGCGGCGGCATCGCCGGTGACATCAAGGTTGATCACCTGCCAAAACGGTTGCGTACCGGCACGCGCCGGGATTTCGGCCTTTATGGCAACGACAAACTCATCCAGGGAAGCCCACTCAAGCTCCTTCTGGAAGTGACCGATGATGCAACAGTCGGGATGAAAGGCCTGTCGCAGCAACGCTTCATTGGCAAAGACCATGCCTTCCACGTATTGGCGCACCACCTGGTTGATCTGCTCGGTATCTATCGATTGAGTGATCATGATTGAACCTCTGGCTTTCATGTCTGTGCACCGCAGGTGCAGGTTGACCGACAGGCTCCCCCAAGGCTGATCAAACAGAAAGTCTAGGCAGCGCCGGTGCCTTTGCCCGGTTTTACGACCGGAGGCACGGCGCAACCGTACACTCATCAATCCGTGATGCGATCAGATTTCCCAGATCAGGTTGACCGCCGCATAACGCCCTGGCTGAGTCAGACGATCAAGACCGGCCGCGTTCTCGTCACGGCCTTGCACGTCCCCCCAGTTCCAGTACTTCTTGTCGGTGACGTTGAACAGACCGCCATTGACCGACACTTGTCGGGTCACCTGCCACCAGGCCGTCAGGTCGAGGGTGCCGTAGCCCGGTGTCTCGAACTGACGGTTGATCAGCAGATCGGCATCGCCGCTGTGGTCGACGCGATCCTTGGCCTGGACCAGGGTCCACATGACCTGGCCGCCGTACACGCCGCTCGGTGCATCGTAGGCCAGGCCCATGACGGCCTTGAGCGGGTCGACACTGTTGAGCGCCTCGCCGGTGTCTTCGTTCTTGCCACGGGCATAGGCAATCGAGCCCAGCGCACGGGTGCCGGCCGGCATGAAGGCATCCAGCTTGACGTCACCCTTGGCTTCGGCACCACGAATGGTGACCTTGCTCACGTTGCGCGACTGGAAGGTCAGCGGGATGTCGCTGGTCGGATCGACAAAGCTGACCGTGTCGATGAAGTCCTTGTACTTGTTGTAGAACAGCGCAATGCCAAAGCTGCCCAGGTCGTAGCGACCACGCAGACCGGTCTCGAAGCTGTCGCTGGTTTCCGCCTTGAGGTTCGGGTTGCCGATTTGCCTGTAGCCAAACTGCGGGTTGCTGAACTCACCGAACATGTTGACCGGGTTGGGTGCACGGAAACCGGCGGCGTATTGGCCGTACAGGCTTTCGTGTTCGGTCAGCTGATAGGTCACGCCGAATTTCGGCGAGATGTGATCGTCGGTGATGCGCGACGGATCGGTTTCCGACGGCAGGCCATTCAAGAACGCCTGAGTGACATGCGGTGTCTGGCGGTAGTAGTCGTAGCGCAGCCCCGGCAACAGGGTCCAGCGGCCGATCTCGATGCTGTCCTGCACGAACAGGCCCAGGGATTCGCTGGTCGGATCCGGGAAGTCGCTGACCGGGAAATTCTCCGTGGCCGGCACGGTGGCGCCGGTGTCCAGGCGCACTTCCTTACCGGTACGCAGGTTGCTCGATTCGATGCGTTTGACTTCGCCACCGTAGATCAAATGGTGCCGGGTATCGGCAATCGCCAATTCCTTGTCGAGCTGGGCATTCAGGCTCCACAGGCGCTCGTCGTACGACGATTCACGGGTACGCACGCGGTTGACCCGCGACGTGGTCTGGCGCTGCTGGAAGGTATCCTGGTCGTTGCTGCTTTCCTGGTAGTTCAACTGCCATTGCAGCTTGTCGGCCATTGCGCTGTCCAGGCTCAGGGTGTGCGCCAGGCTGTAGCGGGTACGGTCGATGCTGTCCTTGGCAGTGGAACCGAGAATCGCCGGGCTGGTGACGGTGGCGCGGGTGACGATATCGCTCAGCAGGTTGCTGTCGGCGTCGTCCTGATAACGCTCGTAAGTGAATTGCAGGCGGTCGCCTTCACCGTAGTCCCAGCCCAGTTTGGCCAACAGGTTTTCGGTGGTGTAGTCGAGCGGGTTGGCTTCTTCGCGATTGGCGCCGACACCACCGACGCTGCCGGCGGTATCCGTGGACTGACCGTCACGTCGTCCCAGGTGCAACAGGCCATCGACCGCGCCGGTGCGGCCGGCGAACGTGGCGCTGCGCTGCCAGCTGTCATCGCTGCCGTCATAACCGGTCTTGAAGCGTGCGTAGGTGTCGTCGCCGTCTTCGAGGTAGTCGGCAGCGTCCTTGGTCAGGTAGCTGACCGCCCCACCAATGGCGTCGCTGCCGTACAGCGAAGACGCCGGGCCACGGATGATTTCCACCTGCTTGATGGTGTCGAGGTCGACGTAGTTGCTGCGCACGTCCTGGAACGGACTGAAGAAATTGCTTTGCGGCACGCGCACGCCGTCGACCTGGGTCAGGACCCGGTTGCCGTCGATGCCGCGGATGTTCGCCCCGGACAGACCAAAACGGCTACCGGTGCCGCTCACCGAAACGCCCGGCTCGTAACGCACCAGATCCTTGAGGTTCTTGTCGTTCTGCTGATCGATTTCGCGCTCGCTGTGCACCGACACGGTACTCGGCACTTGCAGCAGGGTCTGCTCGGTGCGAGTGGCGGTCACGCTGACGGTATCGAACTGGGTAACCGGTTCTGCGGCAAAGGCCAGCGAAGGTGAGAGCAGCAGCAAGGACAACCAGGGACGCATGGCGAATGGCGGGCGAATCGACATCTAACTTTTACTCCTGGGTCTGACAGCGGTCACTTGCATGCAGGGTGCTGAAGGGGGTCTGCACGGGCGACAGAGCCGTCGGGCGTGTGTTTGAATTTTTTTGTTAACAAAGCGTCTGGCCTTCTCTCTGGAAGGGATGCTCACTGAAAAACGCTTGTCGGCAGCGGCGGCGAAGATAACCAGCTTGACTTGTAAATGCAAATTATTACCATATGCATTCAGCTTAAAAACAAGACGAGCGTGCATGAAGCACTTCTGGGGTTGTCTCGGGTTATCGATTGCGCTGCATTTGAGCGCCGGATGGCTCGTTCGCGAGATTCAGGCCGCACCCGAGCCGCTGGCCTTTCAGCCGCCGATGGCGATTCAACTGGTCACCCTGGCGCCGATTGCGGTGCCTGCGCCTGCCCCGCCGCAGCCCTCCCCGGCGCCAGCAACACCTGCGAAGGAACCGTCGACAGCGAAGGCTGAACCCGCACCGGTCAAGCCACTACCCGTCAGCACCCGGTCGTCCATCGTCAAGGCACCGGGCAAGCCGCAACCGGCTGCCAAACCCCGGACCGAACCACGCCGCGCCGAGCCGCTGGAGTTGCCGACTACCCTGGCAAAAATTCCACCGGCACCGGCACCTGCAGCGACTGCCGCCCCGGCACCCATGCTCACCCCGGTGGTCAGCCTGCGCCCGTCCTTCGTCACCCCGCCTCCAGCGCCTCGCTACCCCAGCACAGCCCGCCGCCGCAACCAGCAAGGCGTGGTGCGGGTCGAGGTGCGCCTGGATGAGCGCGGCCAGCAACTCAAGCTCACGCTGGTGCGTTCTTCCGGGGTGGAAAGCCTTGATCAGGCAGCACTCGAAGCCGTCACCCGCTGGCGGTTTCGCCCCGAAATCGTCGACGGCCGGGCCGTGCCCAGCCGCGTAGAGATACCAATAGAATTCGCCCTCACGGCGAACCGATGATCCTGAAGGAGCCTCACATGACCGCAAATACTTCCGCGCTACCCGTTGCACCGGCCCTGTACCGGACCTGGCAACAACTGCGCGCCGAACAACCCGGCCTGCGTGCCCGCGATGCCGCCGCCAGGCTCGGCGTAAGCGAAGCCGAACTGACCGCCAGCCGCCTGGGCACCGACGCCGTGCGCTTGCGCCCGGAGTGGAAGGAACTGCTGCCGGCACTGGGTGAACTGGGCACCATCATGGCGCTGACCCGCAACGAACATTGCGTGCACGAGCGCAAAGGCGTGTACAGCGAAGTGACGGTGATGGGCAGCGGCCAGATGGGCATGGTGCTGTCGCCGGACATCGACCTGCGCCTGTTCCTCAGCGGCTGGGCCAGCGTGTTTGCCGTCGACGAAGCCACCGCGCGCGGGCCGCAGCGCAGCCTCCAGGTGTTCGACCGCCAGGGCCTGGCCGTGCACAAGGTCTACCTGACCGCCACCAGCTTCGATACCGCCTGGGCGCCGCTGGTCGAACGTTTCCGTGCCGAAGATCAGAGCGCCGAACTGGACCTGCAACCGCTTCCGGCAGCCAAGGCTCCACGCGCCGACAGCGAGGTGGACGTCGACACCCTGCGCAGCGAGTGGTCGCAGCTCAAGGACACCCACGACTTTTTCATGTTGCTCAAGCGTAACGACGTGGCCCGCACCCAGGCCCTGCGCCTGGCCGGTCATGAATGGGCCGAACCCCTGGCCACCGTCGAGCTGGCCCATGTCATCGAAGAGGCCGGCAAACGCGAAGTGCCGATCATGGTGTTCGTCGGCAACAAGCACTGCATCCAGATTCATTCCGGCCCCGTCAGCAACCTGCGCTGGATGGACACCTGGTTCAACGTGCTCGACCCGATGTTCAACCTGCACCTGAAAACCACGGGCGTGACCGAACTGTGGCGTGTGCGCAAGCCGAGCGTCGATGGCATCATCACCAGCTACGAAGGTTTCGATGCCGAAGGCGAGCTGGTCATCCAGCTGTTCGGCGTGCGCAAGCCGGGCATCCCTGAGCGTGACGACTGGCGTGCCCTGGCTGAAACCGCCACCCCTCTGATCGGCTAAGGAATAGTCCCGATGCGTATGAAAACACTGCTGGCCTGTGCCAGCGTGCTCGTCAGCCAGATGGCCGTCGCCGATGCCCTGCCCCAGCGCTGGGTCAGTGCCGGCGGCGCGTTCAGCGAATGGGTGGTCGCCCTGGGCGGTGAAAACAAACTGGTGGGTGTCGACAGCACCAGCCAGTACCCGCAGTCGCTGCAGCGCCTGCCGGGCGTCGGCTACCAGCGTGCGCTGGCGGCCGAAGGCATTCTGGCCCTCAAGCCGGACATCCTGCTGGGCAGCGATGAAATGGGACCGCCGCCGGTGCTGTCCCAACTCAAGGCCGCCGGCGTGCGCATTGAGTTGCTTTCGGCCAAGGCTGATGTGCCGGCCCTGCAACACAACCTGAGCGAACTCGGCCAACTGTTGGGCAAGGAGGCCGAGGCACAGGCGTTGATGGGTGATTATCTCAAGCGTCTGCAAACCCAGGCCGATCGGGTGAAGCTGGCGCAGCAACAGCAGCCGGCTCCCCGGGTGTTGATGCTGCTCAGCCACTCCGGTGGCAACCTGCAGGTGGCGGGCAAGGACACCCTGGCGGCCTGGATGATCCAACAGGCCGGCGGCAAAAGCCTGGGCGATCACAACGGCTACAAACCCATCTCCAACGAAGCCATGCTGAGCCTGGACCCGCAGGTGATCATCTTCGCCGGTGGTCGTCTGGAGGGTGATGCGGCACGTAAAGCCCTGCTGCAACAGAACCCGGTCCTGGCGCAAACCCAGGCCGGCCGTAATGGCCGGGTTGTGGTGATCGACCCGACGTTGCTGGTCGGTGGCCTTGGCCCGCGAGTGCCGGACGCCTTGACGCGTCTTTCCACGGCGTTCTACCCGGATGTCAAAGTGCAGACCGTCGAGATCAGCCAATGACGGCCATTTTCCGGCCGCGCCCGACCTTGATCTTTTTGCTGCTGTTGCTGGTGCTGGTGTTCTGGTTGTCCCTGGCCCTGGGGCCGGTCAGCCTGCCGCTGAGCGATACCTTGCTGGCCGGGATGCGCCTGCTCGGGTTGCCACTTGATGGTGGCGACACGCAGCAGGCGCAGTTGATCCTCGGACAGATTCGCCTGCCGCGCAGCCTGCTCGGCATCGCCGTGGGTTCGGTACTGGCGCTGTCCGGCGTGGCGATGCAGGGGCTGTTCCGCAACCCCTTGGCCGATCCGGGCCTGGTCGGCGTTTCCGGTGGCGCGGCGCTCGGTGCCGCCCTGGCCATCGTCGGCGGCAGCCTGCTCGGTGGCGTGCCACCGGCCATCGAGCCTTATCTGCTGTCGGTCAGCGCCTTCGCCGGTGGCCTGATCGTCACGGCGGTGGTGTATCGCTTCGGCCGCCGCAACGGGCAAACCGACGTGGCTACCATGCTGTTGGCGGGTGTGGCGATGACGGCCATGGCCGGTGCCGGCGTGGGGCTGTTCACTTACCTGGCCGATGACGCGACCTTGCGCACCCTGACGTTCTGGAACCTGGGCAGCCTCAACGGTGCCAGCTACCCGCGCCTGTGGCCGTTGCTGATCGTCACCGTGGGCGTGGCGTTGTGGTTGCCGCGGCGGGCGGCGGCGCTCAATGCGATGCTGCTGGGGGAGTCGGAGGCCCGTCACCTGGGCTTCGACATCGAGCGGATCAAGCTTGAGCTGGTGCTGTGCACAGCGCTCGGTGTCGGTGCGGCGGTCGCGGCGGCCGGCCTGATCGGTTTCATCGGCCTGGTGGTGCCGCATCTGATGCGCCTGCTGGTCGGCCCGGATCACCGGGTGTTGCTGCCCGCCTCGTTGCTGGCTGGTGCGAGCCTGCTGTTGCTGGCCGACCTGGCCGCGCGCCTGCTGTTGGCGCCGGCTGAGTTGCCCATCGGCATCGTGACGGCATTGATCGGGGCTCCATTCTTCCTTTATCTGCTGGTACGAGGGCGTTCCTGATGCTGCGGGCAAACAACTTGCTGGTCCGCCGTGGCAACCGCACGGTACTGGCCAACATCGATATCCAATTGCGCCCCGGTGAAGTGCTCGGCGTGCTGGGCCCCAATGGCGCCGGCAAAAGCACCCTGCTCGCCGCTTTATGCGGTGAACTGGCGGCCAGCGAAGGCAAGGTCAGCCTCGACGAGCGCCAGCTCGCCGACTGGCCGGGTCAGGAACGGGCCAGACGCCTGGCGGTACTGCCGCAGAGTTCGAGCCTGAACTTTGCGTTCTCGGTCAATGAAGTCGTCGGCATGGGTCGCCTGCCGCACGCCAGTGGCCGCGTGCGCGATGCCGAAATCGTCGCCGAGGCGCTCAAGGCGGCCGATGCGCTTCACTTGGCCGGACGCAGCTATCTGGCCTTGTCCGGCGGTGAACGCCAGCGCGTGCATCTGGCGCGGGTGCTCGCGCAACTGTGGCCGGGGGCCGAAGGGCAAACGCTGTTGCTCGATGAACCGACCTCGATGCTCGATCCGCTGCACCAGCACACCATATTGCAAGCCGTGCGCGACTTCGCCGAGCGCGGGGCCGCCGTACTGGTGATCCTGCACGACCTCAACCTGGCCGCACGTTACTGCGATCAACTACTGTTGTTGCAACAAGGCCTGCCCCACGCCTACGGGCCACCGGCAGACGTTTTGACGGCCGAGGCACTGGCGGCGGTGTATGGGTTGCAAGTGCTGATCCACCAGCATCCGGAACGCGGCCACCCTTTGATCATCGCGCGCTGATACCACCCCCTCCTCTGCCATCGAGGGGGCACCTGTCCAATAAGGAAATCCGATGCGCTTTCTGTTGCTCTGTGCATTCAGCCTGTTGGCTGCCTGCCAAACCACCCATCAGGTCACACCGCCCCCGGCGCCCATCGCCCCGCAAGGCCGTGACCACGCTGACCTCGGGGTCATCCGCGAACTGGCGACCGGTCGCACCTTGACGCCCGGGGAACTGGTCGAACGCCTGGCCGTTGCGCCACGCGTTCTGGTCGGCGAACAACACGACAACCCGGACCATCACGCCCTGCAATTGTGGCTGCTGCGCGAGCTGGCGGCACAACGCCCCCAAGGCAGCCTGCTGATGGAAATGCTCAACCCCGGTCAACAGGCCAGGGTCGATGCCGCGCAAGCCGCGACCCGTGCCGGCCAGCCACCGGCCGATGCGTTCAAGTCGCTGGCCTGGCAGGCCAATTGGGACTGGAGTGTTTATGGCGCCCTCGTCACCTACGCGCTGCGACAACCCTATCCGCTGCTGGCAGCGAATCTGGACCGCGCGCAGATCATGCAGATCTACCAACAGCGCCCGGTACTGACCGGTGAAGCGTCCACCACCCGACAGGTGCAGGCGACCTTGCTGGACGACATCCGCCAATCCCATTGCGGCCTGTTGCCCGAAGCGCAGATGCCGGCCATGCTCGCCGTGCAGCAACAGCGTGACCGGCGCATGGCCGAACGCCTGATGGCCGCGCCGACACCGGCGTTGCTGCTGGCCGGTGCTTTCCACGTACGCAAGGATCTGGGGGTGCCACTGCACCTGAAAGACCTCGGTGCCGGTGAAGGGAATGCTGTGCTGATCCTGGCCGAAGCGGGCAAGACCGTGACCGGTGAGAACGCGGATTATGTCTGGTACACCGCCGCGCAACCGGAACAGGATCACTGCGCGCAGCTGCGTCGCTAAACCTGTGGCGAGGGGGCTTGCCCCCGTTCGGCCGCGAAGCGGTCGCAAAACAGATGCATGCGGTTTACCTGACGAACAGCATTGCCTGTATTTGGGACTACTTCGTAGTCCAACGGGGGCAAGCCCCCTCGCCACAAGAGCACTTTCGTCCTGACGACGCGACACTATGTCACGCCCCTGCATCGGTCCAATGGTCGTATCCCCCCCTCCGGCACCGGCACAGTTTGTTAACATCCCCGGGATTTTTTCGTCTGTACAGTCATCACGCTGTCATTTCAGCCTGTTCAACAGGATGCTTTCCTTCATGAGTACTTTGTATAACCGCCGAACCGTCCTGCAAGGCATGGGCCTGTTGAGCCTGGGCCTGCTCGCCGGTTGCGACGACAGCAGCAAGCTGTCGTTCAAGTACGGAAAAGACCTCAGCGACAAGATCATGGGGCGTAACTTCAAACTCAAGAACGCCGAGGGCGAAACCCGGATGCTGGGCAGCTATCGCGGCCTGATGCCGATGGTGTTCTTCGGTTTCACCCAGTGCCCGGCCGTGTGCCCCACCACCCTGGCGCGCGCGGCGCAGGCCAAGAAGTTGATGGGTCGCGACGGCGAAAGGCTGCAGGTGATCTTCATCACCCTGGACCCCGAGCGCGACACGCCAGAGATGCTCGACAAGTACGTCAAGGCTTTCGACCCGAGTTTCGAAGCGCTGTACGGCACCCTGGAAGAAACCGCCGCTACCGCCAAGGAGTTCGGCGTGTTCTTTGAAAAAGTCCCGAGCGGCGATACCTATACCCTCTCCCATACCGCAACCAGTTATGTCTTCGACTCCCGAGGCACTCTGCGCCTGGGACTGTCCACGTCCCTGACGGCCCAAGAGTGCGCAGAAGACCTGCTCACCGTGATGGAGGTTTGCTGAAATGAGTGCCCCGCAGGCTAAAAACCGTTTCGCGCAACGTTGCAAGCGACTGGCGCTGGGCTTGTCCCTGGTCGGCCTGGCCTTTCATGTGTCGGCACAAACCCGCGTCGAAGACGCCTGGGTCCGCGCCACCGTAGCCGGCCAGCCGTCGAGCGGCGCCTTCATGACCGTCACCGCCAGCGGCGACAGCAAGTTGCTGAGCGTGCAAACGCCAGTTGCCAAACTTGTGCAGATTCATGAAATGAGCATGAAAGACGACGTGATGAAGATGCAGCAGGTTCAGTCTGTCGCACTGCCAGCCGGTGAAGCGGTGAGCTTCGATCCCCACGGCTACCACATCATGCTCATGAACCTGACGGCCCAGATCAAGGAAGGCGACAAGGTGCCGCTGACCCTGACCGTGGAAGACGCCAAGGGCGAGAAAGAGACGATTGAGGTTGAAGCCGTTGCCAAGGCGATCGGCACCATGGATCACGGCACGATGACGCATGATCACAGCAAGATGAATTGATTGCTCCGTCAGCTAAAACGCTGAGCCTGTGGGGGCGGTTTTGTGTCTGGTGATGTTTTTTGTGTACATATCCGGGTTTGCGGTAACGGCGGCTTATGGTTCCGCCCTTACGGCGGGTTACTTGGAAAAGCGGAGCGCCGCCCGGCCCCAAGTAACCAAGGGCTCTTGCCCCTGACGTTCGGTGCCTCGCCAAGGCTCGGCATTCCCTCGCTCCGGTCCTGCTCGGCCTCTCGAGGGGGCGGACACCGCAAAAGCAAAAGCGAGGCGGCCTGACAGCCGACCT
>NZ_JBKFTN010000020.1:0-134568 GCF_050432945.1 Pseudomonas sp. 18173 | reverse complement strand
TTCCACCCCACGAATGCTACGTCGAAGTCTTTGCCGGCGGCGCCGCGCTGTACTTCATGCGGCCCCAGGCGGCCCCCGTCGAAGTGCTCAATGACATCAACGGCGACTTGGTGACGCTGTACCGCGTGGTGCAGAACCACCTCGAAGAGTTCGTGCGCCAATTCAAATGGGCGCTCAGTTCGCGCCAAGTGTTCGAGTGGCAGAAGATGACCCGCCCTGAAACCCTCACCGACATCCAGCGCGCCGCCCGATTCTTTTATCTGCAACACCATGCCTTTGCCGGCAAGGTCTCCGGGCAGACCTTCGGTACCGCGACCACCACCCCGTCGATCAACCTGCTGCGGATCGAAGAAAACCTCTCGGCCGCCTGGCAACGTCTGTCCGGTACCTACGTTGAAAACCTGCCTTGGCTTGAATGTGCCGAACGCTATGACCGTGCCCATACCTTCCACTACATGGATCCGCCGTACTGGCAGACCGCAGGCTATGGGGTGGATTTTCCATTTGAGAATTATGAGCGGATGGCTGACTTCATGCGCCGTTGCAAGGGTAGGGTAATGGTCAGCATCAACGACCACCCAGACATCCGCCGGGTGTTCGAGGGCTTTCATTTTGAGACGGTGGATATCCGCTATACCTCGACTAACCAACGCGAGGCTAAGGCCGAGATCAGCGGTGAACTGGTCATCATGAACTGGGAACCAGCAGCACTTGGAGGGCTGTTTTAAGGAGACTGATTTCAACCCATATTAGTCAGTGACACGGCTCATGATGCAATTCGCTTCAAACTATAAAAGCCTCGCTTCTGCGGGGCTTTTATATAACATGATCTGCGCTACTTGCAGTCGGTGGGCACTTCATCGCTTTTCACTACCAACCCCCTATTGCCGACCAGTATGGGTCGCTAGCGCTCAGTTCCCGCCCAAGGGTGAGGTCTTAACGTCGGCTACACGCACGTTTTTTACGTGGGGCGGGGGGCTTTTAGCGATAAGGCTATAGTGTCTGATTGTTGATGCTGTCGATAACCTCGCAATGGTTTGCAAGCTTTAGCATAAATGTTTGTATGCTGGTTTGAGCGCTAACGCTATTGTATCTGCCTTGTGTGGGGGCTTCTTTGGGTGCAGCTATTAACGCAGTGGCAGTGTATAACCCCTTCATCATCAAGCGTTTGCACATAACATCATAACGATCTATATATGATATTCCCTTGGCGCGAGGATAGGTTGCATCGTCGCGCGGGGCATAAGATATATTTCTAGCGGATTCATCCAGCAAAAAACCAGTCATGACGGGGAAGAAAGACATGTTTATGTTAGGCGTGGCACGACTCGCCTCGCTATCCTCTACTACAATGATGTAGCCAGTAAATATATTGGCATCATCACCAAATGCTGATTCTTCTATGGCTGTGCGAAGATCTAAGCTGCTACCTAAAACCTCTTCAGTGCGGTTGTTGAAGTTATTCCCTATAGATCCGACTTGAGATTTAAACTCAACGGCAGCAATAAGCTTTCCATTATCTATTACCACTACATCCCAGCACTTATGTGGTCTGAAGAATCCAGGTAGCTGCGATGTATTTTTTCCAGTGTAAGCCTTTGCGTTTGTTAGACCGCTATCTCGAACTGTTTTCTCAATGATGTGAACGAAAGCGTCCAATGTTTTTCCAGCCAAGACACCTAGGCCTCCGTCTCGCGTGGTCCAGAACTTTCCCACGGCATCTTTGACTCGTTCGTCCAACCAATTGAAGTCCATGCTCATTCCTTTAGTAAGTAGTTTGCGTCAGGTGTCCGCAAATCTTATCCGCCAATAGATCGGATTTCTTCAGCGGTCATGCGATAGATCTTGAAAGTTGCAGCGTTGCATGCCTTCAAGTCTAGGCTTTCTGCAGCTTCGATGAGTTCTGTTCTGAGGGCTGTGGGAATGCTATCCCATAACGGAAGTCTTATTCGACGTAGATACTGCGCTTGAAATCTAAGGAAACCGCCTCTCATCTTTGTAGAGTACGTCGCAACGAATAGCCTTGATACTGCGGACATCAGAACTGCTTGCAGTGCTCGCAAGTTCCAAGAGTCCGACGTCACAACATACAAATTATGGTGTGGATACAGATTCCCTGCTTCATAAACCACGTGTGCTTCGCCTTTGATGTCTGGAATAAGAAGCTTTTGTTTGCCAGCAAGAGAAGGCGTGATTCTGTCAATGGTTTTGTACCAACTGCCAGGTGTTTTTTTTGCACAGTGACGTCCGGCGATAATTTCCCGTCGTGCCTCCAGATACTTTCTAAGTCGTGGGTATTTGTCTAGCTCTACAAGCCCACCCTCATCTTTGAAGGGGTTGATCACTCCAAGTCCTTTCCATATTACTTCACCTGAAGCTATATCTTTTGTAGTCGCAAGTGGAAGCTTTCTGTCGGGCTCTACATCTAGGGAGTCGAAATCACCTATGAAGGCTTTGTCCGCACCGGTAGCTACGCCGATGCCTACTTTACAGCCTGATTCCTCTAAGCAGGGAAATTCATTTTCTAGCCTGCGTATCAACGCCATTTGGTCAGAGGACTCTAATAGCCAAGGATCTGTGCCGTTCGTGACTTTAGCTAACTCTCGAACTACGCCTGTTTGGTCTGGCGGCTCTTTCGATAAAAGTTTGACGGATAAATCAGCTAGGTTGGTTTTATCTATAGTTGGTCGATGCGCAACCATTGTTTTTCCTGCTTTCTCCCTACATATGATTGTCACTGCAGGATAGGCTACGACATCGGCATGAAAAGCGGGGACATCGGTCATGTCTACATAGATCTGCAAGTGAAAGCCATCAGCGACCAATTGCCGTAACGGCCCGCCATATCGGTTTTTCATCCAGCGATCCGCGCATATGAAACCTAAATGGCCACCCTTTGACAGCAGGGAAAGAGAGCGCTCAATGAAAGGTACATATAGGTCAGCTCGGTCATATAAAGTCTGATACCGACGGCGATACTCTGCGAGCAGCGCAGCTGGTATCAACTCTTGCCTTACGTACGGGGGGTTGCCTATGACGTAGTCAAAAGCGCCATCGAATGATCGAAGCAGAAAATCATCCTGAATTAACCATCCGTCGGCTAGTTTCTTAGCAGACTCAGGCGACAAACCATTCTGTACAAGTAGCTTTGTTACTGCCGAGTACGTTCTGTTGAACGTATCGCGGTGAAGTTCGACGGCACGAACTGCGTTCACCAGCGCCTCAACTTCAGGTTCGCTCCCTCCGTCTGCCCGCCAAGCGGCGAGCAAGCGCTCAATAGCAGGTAATAGAAAGTCCCCAGCGCCGAATGATGGCTCCAGAAGCCTTTGCTTGTGCAGTGGCCGATCGCTGGTGTATCCAGTGAGGTCTAAAATGAAATTGACGACCTCGATGCGAGTAAAAATCGCCCCTAGTGCTTCAATGCCACCGCCCGATGCCAACGCTTCTGTCGCAGTGGCGATAGGGCACTCCACAAAAGGGATCGGGGCCTGAAACAAAATCGGCTGCGGGTGCATCGTCTACCTCGTTGGTTGCGGTATATGCCGAAGAAAGAGTGCTATCACGGATCCTATCGCCCTGATCATCTGCGACGTGCCGGCGTGCTCTGACGTCTGGCTTGTTGCTATTGAAGGCCACAAAGAGATGGCCCACAAACGTTCTAGGATACATGAATCCTTTCTCAGAGCGTCACGCGATAATCGAGGCTTGTGGCAGGTATACGCTTTGCGCCTCTCGTTGTAACAGGGAGAGGTAGAGCAGTGATACGGCAGGCTATGGCGTTCATGTCCATCCCACTTCCGTTAGCGATCATCGTCGACGCTGATACAGCTGAACTGCCTAGTCTTACTCTATTGATCTCCTTGAGAGCTCCTTGTGAGCCAATCGTGGCCGCCTGGAGGCTGGCCAGCGCGCCTGATCAGAGAGGGCCCACATCGCTCCTCTATCTGAGGGCGATTTTAGAGATTGCCACGATGCCTCTCCAAGGGAAATGCACAGTGCCATCATCGTTCGGTCAATCCTAACGATGGATGAAAGAATTACGCGCGTGCTCTAGTCATTGGCACATCCCGTAGGCTTACATCTCGGAAAACAGCCTGCGGTAAAAAATTGGCCGAGAGCTGACGTTTCAAGATATATGAGGCAGAGAGGCCGCTAGAAAAAAGGGGCCACTCAAATGTTAGCGAGTAAAAAATCCACATGACTACACCTGCAGCTCCGTATCCCATCGAGAAACACAAACACCTCTACGCCAAGTGGTGCGCCGCCGCCGCGTATGGCCGCGGCCTGGCCGGCGGGGGTAACTCCTTGGCTTTCGAGCTGATAGAGGCAAGCGGCCTAGGCCAGGTAACAGGGCCAGAGCACATCGGCCAGAACGTAGATAAATGGCAGATGAGCTTTATGAAGAAGATCGAGGCCGAGGCTGCGCGCTTGGGCGTGACCGATTTCTCCTTCGGCCGTGCCCAGAAGCTAGTCAACATCTACTTGAAAACGGTGCTGGTCTGCGGCGGCCACCACCAACACCCGAGCGTTGCCTTGCTCCATCCTCCGCTGGACTTCGAACTGTTCAAAGGGTTACGCAGTTTCCTGTCGAAGAACCGCGCCGCGATGGGTAAGGTGCGTTCAGCATTCATCGCGGCGCAAAAGCGTAATCCGCGATGGACTAAGTTCTCTGAGGCTGACTACCTGGCGCACATAGATGCCATCAAGTTGCTGATGGCCGGCAAGCCGCTCTACCAGGTCGAGGAACATTGGGAGCTCTGAGCAGGTCAGAGGCTGGGGTGAGTTATAGCCAACTTGAAGCACTCCCGAGAGGCAGCTATGGGTCGATTCTGTTGAAAAAGTCGGTTCTTCCAGACTGCCCGCATACTGACCGCAGAAAACGCCTGTTTTGCGTGCAGCTACGCGAAATCTGAGCCCGAAATCCACTGCTCAATGTAAAGATTTCAATCTCAAGCGCGTACTTTTCTGCCGAGTAAACCATGGCCGATTTTTTCAACAGAATCGGTCGTCGACTGCCCTTCATGACAGGCAGCTATCGCCAATAGCGGACGTTTCCACGTACTGCGCCCGACGAAAAGAGGACACTCAGAAATATCGATTATCGACGGATGGAAGGCAACGTCTAGGGTGGCCTAGCAATTTTCAAAATGGCGGCGCATAGTCTGGATTTTGGTGATGTCTATTGGCTATCTCGCCGCCACCTTGTTAATCCGTCCATGGAGGGAACATGTCGATACTCAATGATGTATTGCTCTGGTCTGAAAAGGATCTATCGCTGTGGCTACGAGACGCAGCGCGTCGACTCTTGCTAAATGAGCAATTAGATCCACAGGACTTTAGGGACCTGTATACATTGCTGAAGCATGATAAAGGTATTGAAGTCCCTGAAGGGCTAAAAGCGGTGCCCCTGAGCGCTGACCATATTCCCGCAGGCGGCGAAGCCGCAATCAGCGTTACGCTTCAGTCGATGAGCGATTTGCAGAACGTCAATAGAATCATGCCAGGGCAAACGCTCCCATTCGCGGAGAAGGGAGTCACGGTGATTTATGGGGGCAATGGTGCAGGAAAGTCAGGCTATGCGCGAGTTCTGAAGCATGCTTGTCGAGCACGGGATAGGGGAGGGGAGATTCTTGGCGATGTGACTAGGGCTGGAGGACAAGGGGGAAAGCCTAAGGCGACGTTTACAGCGTCCCTGAATGGAGACGTTAGGAGTTTCCACTGGACCAGCGGTTCAGTAGCCCCTCCCGAACTGTCCTATGTCAGCGTCTTTGACACATCCTGCGCTAGTGCCTATCTCCTCGAAGGCGATGCGGCTTATCTACCTCGCGGCTTAGATGTGGTTGAAGCGCTCGCGAGCAAAGTTGTACCGGAAGTGCTAGCGCTCTTGAACGAAGAACTGAAGGGCGTCGACGTGTCACTTGATATCCTTTCAGGCTTCGATAAAAAGACTGCCGTTGGCAAACTTTTTGAGGGCTTTGGCGAGAAAACTAACCGGGAAGAAATATCTCGATTGGGAACACTGTCGCCGGAGGAATATGAGCGGGTCAGTGCACTAGAGCTAGCGATTGCAGAGCCAGATCCGATACTCAAGTTTCAAAACCTGAAGACTTCTGCAGCCCATATTAAAAGCTTGGCGAAAACAATTAAGGAAAAAGAGAAGTACACTACTCAAAAAGCCCTGGAAAAATTACAGCGTTTCGTCAAGGAGTCAGCCGATGCCAAGGCGGGAGTTGAAGCGGCTGCACTACTGCTTAGGGCTGAGGATGAGCTGTTGCCCGGTACGGGGGAGGCCGTTTGGAAAGAGTTATTCCTAGCTGCGAAAAAATATTCGAGTGAGGTTGCTTATGCTGGACATGACTTCCCACACGAAGGTGAGGGAGCTTCATGTGTGCTCTGCCAACAACCGATTGAGCCTGTAATCGGCAGGATGCAACGCTTCAATAACTTTATAAGTGAAAATGCCACCAAGGTAGCATCTGAAAAAAAATCTGCATTAGAAAAAATTTTAGATCAGATAGATCGTTCGAGTTTGGACTTCGGATTCAACAAAGCATTGGCGGTTGAGTTAGAAGGGTCACCAGCGAATCTGGTTGAAGATTTGGAGCACTATCAGAAACAGCTAGATGCATACAAAGTATGGATGCTTGACGCAGCAGTCTCGTTAGATTGGGAAGGAGCTCCAAAGCTGGCTGAGAGTCCGGTGGCTGAATTGAGAAAATTCGCTGCTATCAAAATTTGGAAGGCCAGAGTATATAAAAGGGCTTCAGACCCAGAGAAATTGAAGAAGCTGTCTGAAGAACTCGTCGAGCTTAAAGCCAGGCAGACGCTTGAACCGCTAACGGAAGCGATCTTGGCGCTGCACGATAGGATAATTTATCGAGCTAAGCTCGAATCCTGTAAGGCGGATTTGAACCCTAGAGTTTTGTCCGCGAAATCTAAGGACATTGCAGGGAAAATCATCACCGACTCTTTACGGAAGGCGCTTGATGAAGAGTTTACAAAACTCGGCATCGGACACATAAAAACGAAACTAAAGGAACGAGTCGATCGTGGGACTGTAAAATTTACTCTGCTGTTAGATCTTCCAGCGGCTAGGAAAATTGAGCATGTACTGAGTGAAGGTGAACAGCGTGCTGTCTCACTAGGCGCATTCTTAGCTGAGCTTAAACTATCGGAACACCGAGGGGGGATCATATTTGACGACCCTGTTTCCTCGCTAGATCATGTAAGGCGACGCCTCGTTGCAAAACGTCTCGTTGAGGAGTCAGCTAGCCGCCAAGTTATAGTGTTGACCCATGACATCTCCTTTCTAAGCGAACTTATCGATACCCTTAACGAGGAAAAACAAATCCCCCACATTGTCCATCACCTAGAATGGGTTGGCGATGCAGCTGGAGTTGTCAAGCAAGGGTTGCCTTGGGATAAAACTGGTTATAAAGAAAGGGTGAGGCAGCTGGAGGCCCGAGCGAAAAAAATGGAGCCTTGGCCTATGTATCCTGGTGAGGCTTTAGTTAGAGATGTTCGGCTTATATACAGCGATATTCGCGCCACAGTCGAGAGAGTTGTCGAAGATGTGGTGTTAAATGGTATCGTAACGCGGTTTAGTGATATGGTTGGAGTGGGGAACCTCCATAAAATTACGGGTTTACGAAAGCAGGACGCTGATGAAATTGTTGCGCTCTGGAAGAAAGGTCATCGAATCACCGAGGCGCATTTCCAAGCCGCTAATAAGGAAATACCTGTAGCTAATTTGGAGGAGATCAAAAATGATATCGAGTCTATCCAAAGGTTAGCCGATAACGTCAATAAGTTTCGCGCTAAGCCAGCTGAAGCGTAACAGTATCGAGCCCGGGTACGCCGGGCCTTCCCCCCCCATCGACCGTGAATCACAAATCTGCCTAAATCATCAATTGAGATGGTATGCAGCTGAGAACTGCCGCGATTCTAAAGACGTTTAGAGACGTGATTGCTGGCTTGGAGGTTTGCGCAAAACCACCGCTGCAGGCCACGCTTTACCGTTTGCATAGGCACTAAAATGCGGATGATTTGTCACTTGGAATAGGATTTATATTCCTTATAAAACAATAGGTTGTGTATATTTAGTCCCCGGCATGGGGTGCTAGGGGCCGTGTGTGTCGCCGATGAACTTCACTCCGGCGCCATCATCACCGCGAGCGTCATTTTGATGAATTCCTCGTTCTTGTCGATGGCTTCTAGGGCGCAACGAACGTTGTCGGCAACATCGGCTGATCCACGCTGCTCGACCCAGTTCGACAGTTCCAGGATGGCGGCCTCCAAGGCAAGCTGGTTTTCGTTGATTTTGAACAGCAGGGAAGGGAGCAGGTCTGAGTTTGGCATCGAAAATCCTCGGTTATGAGGTCAGCGTAGCACTGCGTTTCATGAAGGATTTTTAACCGTTGGCAGGACGCGGGGGAGAGGGAAAATCAGGAAAGTTTTGTAACGGTTACCAAATAGTTTTGTAACGATCTCCAGAGACTGCACAGATTCACAGACTCCAGAAACGACAAAGCCCTGAATAATCAGGGCTTTGTCGTATAAAGATGGCGGAGGCGATGGGATTCGAACTCATGGACCTGTTACAGTCGACGGTTTTCAAGACCGTTGCCTTAAACCACTCGGCCACACCTCCGTTTGCGTTGCGGGCGCCATAATACCTGAATGAAACACACTGTCAAACTCTCTGCATAGCTTGTTGCAGGGCGTCTGTTATGATCTTTGCGACTGAACGTTTCAAACCAACAGGAGTGTCGCCATGCGCGAACAGGATTACGCAGTTAATAACAGCGTGCAGGCTGAGCAGCTAGAGGTTAGCCGCGTCCTGCGCAACACATACGGCTTGCTCGCCCTGACCCTCGCATTCAGCGGTGTGATGGCCTACGTTGCCCAGCAGATGCGTGTTGGCTACCCGAACGTGTTCGTGGTGCTGATCGGCTTCTACGGTCTTTTCTTCCTCACCAACAAACTCCGTGATTCGGCGTGGGGCCTGGTGTCGGCATTTGCCCTGACCGGTTTCATGGGTTTCCTGCTTGGCCCGATCCTCAACCGTTACCTGGGCATGCAGGGCGGCGCTGAAGTGGTCAGCTCGGCGTTCGCGATGACGGCGCTGGTGTTTGGCGGCCTGTCGGCGTATGTGCTGATTACCCGCAAGGACATGAGCTTCCTCGGCGGTTTCATCACGGCAGGCTTCTTCGTGCTGCTGGGTGCAACGCTGGCGGGCATGTTCTTCCAGATCAGCGGTCTGCAACTGGCGATCAGCGCAGGTTTCGTGCTGTTCTCCTCGGTCTGCATCCTGTTCCAGACCAGCGCCATCATTCATGGCGGCGAGCGTAACTACATCATGGCCACCATCAGCCTGTATGTATCGATCTACAACCTGTTCGTCAGCTTGTTGCAGCTGTTCGGCATCATGGGTCGCGATGACTGATCGTCGGCCTTGAAGTAAAAAACCCGCTCAGGCGGGTTTTTTTATGTTCGCAATTCAGGGCTATTCGACGATAACGATGCTGCCGTCGGCCTGCTGTCGGTAGATGGTGTAGGGCAGCAACAAGGTATCGAGTGCGCCGGAGATGACCACATCGATCAGCACGATAGCGGGGGCAGGGCCATGTACCTGCGCGTCCCGGCCCTCTTCGAGGGGAGCATTGAGGAAGCAGAAATCGTAGGTCACGCCACTGTAGATGCGCGGTACCGCGCCACAGTAGCTTTTTTGCTTCTGGAGGCTTTTTGCGGCCGCTTCGTCACTGCGCACAACTGTCTGAATCGTGCCGCAACCCGCCAGCATCAATGCCGCGAGTAGCATTACCGTGGTTTTCATACCGTCAATCCTTCGCCGGAAACCGTCAATCTACTTCAACCTGAAACAAATATCACTCACGCCATGGGCGGCAAGCGGCGCTTGACCGGGGTTTTCTTGACGATTGCGGTGTTGGTTTCAGCGTGGGTATTGAGGCGGTCGAGCAGGGTGTCCAGTTGTTCCATCGAGCGCACGTGCAGGCGTGCAATGAAACAGTCGTCGCCGGTGACCTTGTCGCACTCGGTGAACTCGGGAATGGCCATGATTTGCCGTTCCACCTCCTGCAATTGCCCCGGCAACGGGCGAATGCGCACGATGGCCTGAAGTTGATAACCAAAGCTTTTCGGGTCGATTTCTACGGTGTAGCCCTTGAGCACGCCACGTTCTTCCAGGCGGCGCAGACGCTCGGCAACGCTGGGGGAGGACAGGCCGCTGATTTGCGCCAGGGCCTTGAGCGAACGTCGCGAGTCTTCCATCAGGGCCGTGATCAGCACCTGGTCGATATCGTCGGTCATGGCGAAACCCTCAATTAGGCATTTTTTAACAATGGCCTTGATAAAAAAGGCCGATCTCGAGTTTAGCCTGCTTTTTGCTATGGAGTAGCGCCTGAGTGCATCGGCATACTTTGGCCATAAACACAGGAGTCTGATGATGGACAAAACCCTACGCCGCGGTTCGTTCGAAATGACAGCCGCCATGCTGATCTCTGGCACCATCGGCTGGTTCGTGCTGGTGTCCGGGCAACCGGTGCTGGATGTGGTGTTCTGGCGCTGCCTGTTCGGTGCCGGCACCTTGCTGCTGATTTGTGCCGCCTTCGGCTTTTTGCGCCCTGGCATTTTGACCCGCACCACCTTCTTGCTGGCGGTGCTCAGCGGAGTGGCGATTGTCGGCAACTGGGTGCTGTTGTTCGCCTCCTATTCCCGGGCGTCGATTGCCATTGGCACTGCCGTCTATAACGTCCAGCCGTTCATGCTGGTAGGGCTGGCGGCGCTGTTTCTCAACGAAAAGATCTCCGCGCAGAAACTGGCCTGGCTGGGCGTGTCGTTTCTCGGGATGCTGGCGATTGTCAGCGCCCATGGCAGCCAGGGCGAGAGCGGTGGCGATTACCTTGCGGGCATTGCCCTGGCGTTGGGCGCGGCGTTTCTCTACGCGATTGCTGCGCTGATCATCAAGCGCCTGACCGGCACTCCACCGCATTTGATTGCGCTGATCCAGGTCAGCACGGGCGTGTTGCTGCTCGCGCCATTCGCGCATTTTTCAGCATTGCCGCAGGCGCCAAGCGCGTGGGCCAGCCTGGTGACGCTGGGCATGGTGCACACCGGTGTGATGTACGTGTTGCTGTACGGCGCCATTCAAAAACTGCCGACGGCGTTGACGGGGGCGCTGTCGTTCATCTACCCGATCGCGGCGATTTTCGTCGACTGGTTCGCCTTCGGCCATCGCCTGGAGCCGCTGCAGTGGATTGGTGTCGCGGCGATCCTGCTGGCCGCGGCCGGCATGCAACAAGGCTGGTCGCTGAAGTTTCGGCGCACAGTCACGCCGTAACCCGCTACGCCGGCGTCAGATGTTCCAGCGCGGCGCGCTCGCGGCCAGTCGCTGGCGCATCTCGCCGACGTTGGCGGCCAGTTGTCGAGTCAGCAGGCGATATCCGTCCAGCGTGTTGTAGACCGGTACATCAAGACTGACCAGCGGCAATTCCATGGGCCGGTTGAGCCGCTGGGCGGCGCCTGATTTCAAGGCCCGGGCCATGCCGATCAGTTGCACGCGAATCTGTCGATGCTCGGCTTTCAATGCCGTTTGCAGGAGTGTCATCGCCTCGGGGTCATTGGCATCCGGCCGGGTGTTGCCGAGGATTTCCAGGGTGCTGACGCACATGCGCAGGTTGCGCTGGATGGCATCCAGTTCGGTCATGGAAATCTTCACTTCCTTGGACACCGACGGCATCAGTGAGCGCAGTTGCACCATCACTGCGTTCAGACGCGTCATGAGTTTGAGGTGTTCGTCGGCGGTGATGGCCTGGCCGTCAATGATGCGCCCGTAGGTTTTCGCGCAATCGCGCAACGCATCGGCCAGGTTGTAGCGCCAGGAATAAACCGCGTACAGCGGCAGGGCGAAGGAAAACGCCAGCGCCAGGGCAATGCCGATCAGGATATCCACCCCGCGCCACAAGCCATCGGTGACCGGGTTGTCGCCGTGGCCGGCGACGATAAACACGGTAATCGCCGACAGCAGCGCGGTGTAACCACCCTTGCCGATGGCGTGATACGAGAAAAACCCGCACACCACCGACATCGCGAAATAGGTCAGCCAGGGCATCCCGAGCCAAGCCTGTTGTGCCACCAACGCCAGGCCGACGCCGGCGCCGATCAGGGTACCGATGGCACGCTCGGCGGCTTTCTTGCCGATGTTGCCGTGGTGCTGCAAACCGCCGATCACCACCAGCATCGTCACCGACGCCCACTCACCGTGGGGCAGGTGGATGCCGGTGGTCAGCAGGATCGTCGCCAGCAACCCGAGCGACACCCGCACCGCATGGATCACCCGGGCATGGCGGTAGCGCCGGTACGGGTCCAGCAACGGCCGCAGCAGTCGGCGCAGCAGCGGTGGCAATCGTTGGGCTCTGGATGTACTCAGGCTGGCTCTCCTCAGAAGATGTAGTCGGTGGTCAGGAAGCTCGAGCTGCGGCCACTGATGATCTCGCTGATCAGGTCCTTGTTGGTTTCCTGGAACTTGGTGGCCACCAGGGTGCGGATCGAAAACACCCGCAGTGCGTCATGGACCGACAAGGTGCCCTCGGCCGAGTTCTTGCGACCGTTGAAGGGGTAGGTGTCCGGGCCGCGCTGGCATTGGGCATTGAGGTTGATGCGCCCGACCTGGTTGGCAAAGGTGTCCACCAGCCGGCCGACCGCCACCGGGTTGGTGCCGAAGATGCTCAATTGCTGGCCGAAGTCCGACTCCAGCACGTAATCGATCACGGTATCCAGATGACGGTACGGCACGATGGGGATGACCGGGCCGAACTGCTCTTCCTGATACACGCGCATCTGCGGCGTGACCGGGTACAGCACCGCCGGGTAGAAGAACGACGCACGCGCTTCACCACCGTTGGGGTTCACCACCTTGGCGCCTTTGCTTTCGGCATCCGCCACCAGTGCATGCAGATAGTCGACCTTGCCCGATTCCGGCAGTGGCGTCAGGGCTACGCCGCTTTCCCAGGGCATGCCGGGTTTGAGGTTGGCGAGCCTGGCATTGAATTTGTCGATGAAGGACTCGACCACGTCTTCGTGGACAAACAGGATTTTCAGCGCCGTGCAGCGCTGGCCATTGAATGACAGCGAGCCCGTCACCGCTTCACTCACCGCATTGTCCAGATCCACTTCCGGCAGGACGATACCCGGGTTCTTCGCATCCAGGCCCAGCGCCGCGCGCAAACGGTGGGGTTTGGGATGGAGTTTTTTCAGGTCGCTGGCGGCCTTGTTGGTGCCAATGAAGGCAAAGATGTCGATCTTGCCGCTGGCCATCAGCGCACTGACCGTCTCGCGGCCGCTGCCATAGATGACGTTGATCACCCCGGCCGGGAAGCTGTCGCGGAAGGCTTCCAGCAACGGGCGAATCAGCAGCACGCCCAGTTTGGCCGGTTTGAACACCACGGTGTTGCCCATGATCAGCGCCGGGATCAGCGTGGTGAAGGTTTCGTTCAACGGATAGTTGTAAGGCCCCATGCACAGGGCGACACCCAGCGGTACGCGACGGATCTGGCCGAGGGTGTCCTGTTCCAGTTCGAAACGGCTGGAGCGGCGGTCGAGCTCTTTCAGCGCGTTGACGGTGTCGACGATGTAGTCGCAGGTGCGGTCGAACTCCTTTTCCGAGTCCTTGAGGTTCTTGCCGATTTCCCACATCAGCAACTTGACCACGGCGTCGCGCTGTTCGCGCATGCGCGCCAGGAAGGTTTCGACATGCTGGATTCGTTCGGCCACGCGCATGGTCGGCCACAGTCCCTGGCCACGGTCGTAGGCGCGCACGGCAGCGTCTAGGGCGGTCAAGGCGGTCTCGGCATCGAGCAGCGGCGTGCTGCCCAGGATCACTTGCTCGTCGCCATTGACGCCGGCCAGGTACACCGGGCTGCGGACCTGGGCCAGTGGCCCGTTCCAGGTTTTCAGTACGCCATCGACCAGGTACTCACGCTGCTCGGTCTGGCCGTCAAGGCGGTACTTTTCCGGGATGTCGGCGGGGCTTGGGAACAGGTTCTCGAGAATCTTGGCTGTGGTCATGTCGCTAGCCCTCAGGAATGGATGATGCACTGATGAATCGTTTTAGCAGACCTCAGCGATGCTTGTCATGACTCATCTCAGCGTTTTGTCGCACAGCGTGATGGATGGCGGATTCATCGACACCTCCGTCATGGCCTCAGAAGCGCCCCTTGTTGGCCCCCAATGCCCTCAACCTGCCCGCGCGGGGTGCCTTAGTGTTGAGTTCTCCTTGATCACAACAAAAAAGGTGCATCCGGCTGGCCGGGCACCCATAGAGAGGACAGTCATGCGGGCAAGCCGGTTAACTGAAAAGCCTAGCCTTTGTTTGGCCTTGGCGGGGTGCGTCTTTGCGGCGTTGCTGGCGGGGTGCGGCGAAGAAGCGAAAATCCCGCCGGGCCGCAGCGAAGCGGCTGCCGCGAGGCCCGCCGACGCCGAGCTGGCGCAGGTTTACGACAACAGCTGCAAGCTTTGCCATGCCAACCCGGCGGCCGGGGCGCCGCTGACCGGCGACATCAAGGCCTGGGAGCCACGGGTGGCACAGGGCGTCGACACGCTGCTCGATCACGCGATCAACGGCTACAACGGCATGCCGCCGATGGGCATGTGCATGCAGTGTTCGCAGGAGCAGTTCCTGGCGCTGATTGCCTTTATGTCCGGCCAGCCAATCCAATAACAACAAGGCAAGGTACGATTCATGACGATGGACATGACACGGCGTCAGTTGTTGCAACGGGCGAGCGTCATTGGCGCCTTTACTGCGCTCGGCTCGACACCGGCATTGGCCGAACTGCTGCGCGCGCCACGGTTGATCCCCTGGCGCAACTGGTCGGGCGGCCAGAGTTGCCTGCCGGCAGCCAGGCTGGCGCCCAGGAACCTGGATGAATTGACGCAAGTGGTGCGCCAGGCCCCCGGCAAGATTCGTCCGGTGGGCTCGGCTCATTCCTTCAGCGCACTGGTGCCCACTGACGGGACCTTGCTGTCGTTGAGCTATTTCTCGGGTTTGCTCGATCACGATGCGAAAACCCTGCAAGCCGAGTTCGCCGCGGGCACGCCGATGTCACGCATGGGCACACCGCTCAAAGACATTGGCCAGGCCCTGCAAAACATGGCCGACATCGATTACCAGACCCTTGCTGGCGCGATCTCGACCTCGACCCACGGCACCGGCAAGAACTTTCAATCCTATTCGGCGCATGTCTGCGGCTTGCAGTTGGTGACCGCCAACGGTGACGTGCTGGATTGCGACACCAGTCGTCATCCTGAAGTGTTCAGCGCCGCCCGGGTGTCGCTGGGAGCGTTGGGCGTAGCAACCAAAGTACGCCTGCAAAACCGCCCGGCGTATCGCTTGCGGGAGCGGCAGTGGATCGCCAAAACTGAAGAGTTGCTGGAGGACCTGGACAAGAACACCCGGGAAAACCAGCACTGGGAAATGCTCGTGGTGACCCATTCCGACTACGCCTTGTCGATCGCCCTGAACGAAACCGACGACCCGGCCACACCGCCGGTCCCGGCGGATGAGGAGGGCGGCAACGAGTTCGTCACGCTGATCGAGAAAATCGACAAGTACGGCAGTGATTTCCCGGACCTGCGCCGCACCATGCTCAACAGCCTGCGTCACCTGGCCAGTTTCGATGAGCGGGTGGGCGACTCGTTCGATATCTACGCCAACGTGCGCACGGTGCGTTTCAACGAAATGGAATATTCCGTGCCGGCCGAATACGGTCCGGCGTGTTTGCGCGAGATTCTCAAGCTGATCCAGGACAAGGACCTGCGCACCTGGTTTCCGATTGAATACCGCTACGTCAAGGCCGACGACATTCCCCTGAGCATGTTCGAAGGCCGCGACAGCTGTTCGATCTCGGTCCACCAGCATTATCAGATGGATCATCACAACTTCTTTGCCGCCATCGAGCCGATTTTCTGGAAGTACAACGGCCGGCCGCACTGGGGCAAGTTGCATACGCTGAACGCGAAAAACCTGCAGCCACTGTACCCGCGCTGGCAGGAGTTCATCCAGGTAAGGCAGGAACTCGACCCCAGCGGCAAATTCCTCAATGCGCATTTGTCATCGATTCTGGGGGTGAGCTGATGGCCGTCAATCGCCGTAATTTTCTGCTCGGCACTGTAGGTGTCGGTGCCTTGTTGGCGGGTGTCGGAGCGTGGTTGCGGCCGGGTGACCGTGGTGCGCCATACAGCGATTACTTCCGCGCGCTGAACCGCGAACTCAAGGACCACGGCCCGATGCGCCCGGTAATGCTGATCGATCTTGATCGGCTGGATCACAACATCGATGTGGTGATGCAATCGGTCAAGCGCGGTGGCAAACACCTGCGGCTGGTGGAGAAATCACTGCCGGCACCGGGGCTTTTGACCTACATCGCCCAGCGCGCCGGCACGCAACGCCTGATGTCGTTTCACCAACCCTTTCTCAACCATGACGCGGTGCAGTTTCCCGAAGCCGACATTCTGTTGGGCAAGCCGCTGCCGGTGCGTTCGGCCGAGTTGTTTTATCAGTCGCACAGGGGGCCTTTCGACCCATCGAAGCAATTGCAATGGTTGCTCGATACGCCGCAGCGCTTGCAGCAATACCTCGCCCTGGCCCAGGGGCTGGGCACGCGGATGCGGGTGAACATCGAACTGGATGTCGGACTGCATCGCGGAGGCGTCAGCGACCTTGGCGTACTCGGGCAGATGCTGACGCTGATCAGCCAGCACCCGCAGCACCTGGAGTTCGCCGGGTTCATGGGCTACGACCCGTTCGTGGGCATGGGGGTGCCAGGGATTCTGGGCTCGCCCGAAGAACTGTTCGCCAAAGTGATGGTGATCTACAACCGCTGCGTCGATTTCACCCGTCGGCAATACCCCGCCTTGTGGCGAGAAGGGCTGACCCTCAATACGGCCGGCAGCCCGAGCTATCGCATGCATGAGCAAGAACAGCTCAGCAGCGAAGTGTCGGTCGGAACGGCGATGCTCAAGCCCGTTCACTATGATTTGCCGTCACTGCTGGAACATGTGCCTGCCGCCTACATCGCCACACCGGTATTGAAAAGCACCGGGGCGGTGAATATTCCGGCGCTGGATGACAAGTCCGGGCTGTTTTCGTGGTGGGACACCAATCAGCGCGAGACGTTTTTCATCTATGGCGGTAACTGGATGGCGGAACTCGAATCGCCAGCGGGGTTGCAGAGCAATGGCGTGTATGGCCGCAGCTCGAACCAGGAAATGGTCAATGGTTCGGCGGCGGTGGGGCTGACGGTTGAGGACCAGGTGTTTTTGCGGCCGACCCAGACAGAGTCGGTGTTGTTGCAATTCGGGGATTTGCTGGCGGTTCGGGGTGGGAAGATTTTGGATAGCTGGCCGGTGTATTCCTGAAGGATTTTCAGTGTCAGTGCCGCCGCCTTCGCGAGCAAGCCCGCTCCCACAAGTGCAACGCTGCACCCTGTGGGAGCGGGCTTGCTCGCGAAGGCGTCAGTTCAGTCAAAACGCATAGGGAATACTGACCTTGGCCCAAAGCATTTCCCCTTCAGGCCGGTTTTCCACGTCGAACTCCTTGGCCCAGCGAATCTCCGCGCTGGCGTATTTGAGAAAGGTCCAGTGCAGCGCCGGACCAATCGCAAACACCTGGCCGCGCACCCCGTCGTTCACGTCCTGGCCATTGAACTGCACGGTGTGGCCGAACTGTTTGTCATCGGTGGTTTGCTTGAGGTAGTAGCCGTTCAGCCCGAGCATTAGGTCGTCGGTAATTTTGTAACTGGCCGAATAGTCGAAGTGGAAAATCTGCCCCGACTTGTAATCGGTGTCCTTGTTTTTCTCGTTGAAACTGTACGTGGTCTTCATCGACACCTCGGTTCTGTCCGTCGGCAGCCAGGTGAAGGAGAACAGCGGTTTGTAGGTGTAGAAGTTGTTGCTGGTGTTGGCCAGGCGATCAACGCTGTATTCGCCGGTCGGCACGGTGACTTCAATGGCGGCGCCGAGGGTCAGGTTCGGGCCCATGTCCCAGAGAATGATCGGCGCGAACGTGGTGTCGCCCATGCCTTCGCGGGTGTCCTGCGGCAGGCCGAACACCGAGACTTCCTGCTTGAGCCACGGTTGCGCGATGTAGCCGGCCAGCCGGCCGCCGAACACGCGTACCGGGCTGAGGTAGTCCAGGCGCGGAATGACCGCCGTGGATTCGATCTCGACGTTTGGCACCTTGCCGCCGAGCGAGCTGATGTTCAGCTTGGTGGCTTTGTAGTGGTTGTAGTAGAGGTTGAATGCAACCATGTTGTCCGGAAGGCTGTCGGGCGAAAGCGGCAACACGAAAAAGCCGTCGGTGCCGGGGCCGATGTTGTCCACGCCAGCCTCGGTGGCCAGTGCCGGTTGCAGGGCGCAGGCGCCGGCCAGGCCAATGACCAGTAGGGGAAGTGTCGTGCGGGTCGGGATCATGGGTGTACTCATTATTATTGTTAGCGGGCTTTTCGGCATCCATACGAGGGCCGCAACATAGAAATAAGCTGTCTGCGCCCTGCAAGGCAGGGTATTGGCGGCCATTTAGGGGGACTTCTGCGGACAGCCTTTGAACCCTGTGCTAACTTCCTTCGACATAACCGGTTACAAAAATAAGAATGCAGTTCGACCCGGAACGTATAGCCCCATGCAAATGAAAGTGACTGACCCCACCTTTGAACTGGCGCTGGTGTCGCCGTTTCTCCTGCAAACCCTGGCCGAAGTCGCCGAGCAAAAAGGCATCGACCCCGAGAGCCTGTGCCGAGGGTTGGGTTTTGACTTTGAAGACCTTCAGGACCCGGCGCAGCGCATTTCCTATCGCCAGGCCGTGGCCATGATTCAGCGCGCGCTCAAGGTCCTGCCCAATCAGGGGCTGGGCTTGTGGGTCGGCGCGCAGAATGTGCTCGGTACGCTGGGGTTGTTGGGGCATGTGCTGTCGCTGTGCAAGACCCTGCGCGATGCCTTTGAACTGGGCATTCGCCATCAACACACTTCCGGCGGCATTGTCGTGTCGAGCGTGGAGGAGGCGGGGGACCGGGTGTTTGTCGACGTTGAATGCCGCTTGCCGTTCGCCGACGTGCAGTTGTTCGCGGTCGAGGAGTTTTTCGCCAGCCTGCTGGTGTACGGCCGGGCGCTGGTCGGGGCGGATTTCAAGCCGATGGCCGTGGAGTTCATGCATGCCGCGCCGGACTATCTCAGCGAATATTCGCGCCTGGTTGGGCCTGACGTGCGTTTCGGTTGCCTGCAGAACCGCATGGTGATCGATGCGTATTGGCTGGACGTTCACTTGCCCAATCACCATTCCCTGGCCCTGCGTCAGGCCGTGAAACTGCTCGAACTGGAAGCTGCGCAGGTGCACCGGAAAATGGATTTGATCCAGGCGGTGGAACGGGCGATTGCCCGGGACCTGGCCGAGGGTAGCCACATCGAGAAAATCGCCGGCGACCTGAACATGAGCAGTCGCACCTTGCGCCGCCGCCTCACCGAACACGCCCTGACGTTCGAGACATTGCTGGAACAAGTGCGCCAGGCCCGCACCATGAGCCTGCTGGCCAACCCGGACATGTCCATCGAACGCATCACCGAGGAAGTCGGCTACAGCGACGTGCGCAGCTTTCGCCGGGCTTTCAGGCGCTGGACCGGCAAGAGCCCGAGTGCCTTCCGCAGCGAAAGCCCCAGCGCGGTCTGATCTCCATGTGTCGAGAGGGGTTTGTGTGACCTCTGACAGCACACAAACCCTCGCACTCCGGTTAAACTCCGAACTCTTTTTTCGAGGAGTTCATATGAGTCATTACCAGCCGGGCATTCTCGCCACCCCCGTTCCGCCTCAAGCCCGCCATATGTTCTTCGCTCTCGAATCCGTCGCTGCTCTGCCGGTCGCGCTCGATAACCTGCAAGGCCTGGTGGACGGCAAATCGGTGGTGGTCGGCTTCGGCGAGTCCCTGGTCAAGGCGCTGGGCGGGCAGATCGAAGGCCTGCGCACTTTCCCGGCGCTGACCGGTGTCGGCGTCGATAATCCGTCGACCCAACACGCGCTCTGGTGCTGGCTGCACGGTGAGGACCGTGGCGAGTTGCTCAACCGCAGCAACGCCATCACCGCAGCACTGGCCCCGGCGTTGCGCCTGGTGCAGATGAACGAAACCTTCCGCCACATGGGCGGCCATGACCTGACCGGCTTCGAAGATGGTACCGAGAACCCGCACGACGCAGCCGCCGTGGCCGCCGCCGTGGTCGGTCAGGGCGCGGACGGTACGGTGGGTGGCAGCTTTGCCGCGATCCAGCAGTGGCAGCATGACTTGAAAGGTTTCCATGCGCTGTCGGCGGATGAAAAAGACAACATCATGGGCCGCCGCTTGAGCGATAACGAAGAGATCGACGACGCGCCGGTTTCCGCCCACGTCAAACGCACCGCCCAGGAAAGCTTTGCACCCGAGGCCTTCGTGGTGCGCCGCTCGATGCCGTGGATCGAAGGTGACCGTGCCGGCCTGATGTTCCTGGCCTTCGGTTTTTCCCTCGACGCCTTCGAAGCCCAGTTGCGCCGCATGAGTGGCCTGGAAGACGGCATCACCGACGGCTTGTACCGCATCAGCCGCCCGATCACCGGCGGCTACTACTGGTGCCCGCCGCTCAAGGACGGTCGACCGGACCTGCGCGCCTTGCGCATTGGCTGAGAAGCCGGGCGAGCCTGTGAACCTGGTACGCCGCTGATTCTTCAGATCACACGATCTTCTGTAGGAGCGAGCCTGCTCGCGATGGTCGTCAACGATAACACTGGAAGCCTGACACCCCACGGCGTTCTCTGGTTTATCGCGAGCAGGCTCGCTCCTACAGTTTTGGATTGCGTTGTGCATCTAACCTTATGCGCATTCGGTATTTCTCAACTGGCACAACGCTTCTCTAAGATCACGTCATAACTCGTTATAACAAGTGATCTGCCATGACCGATAACGTTCTATCCCTGAGCAGCGTCCCGTTGCACACCCAGCTGCGAGAGGTGCTGCGCGCCCGCATCCTCGACGGCGAATACCCGCAAGAAAGCCAGATGCCTTCCGAAAGCGAGCTTGGCGCGTTGTTCAAGGTCAGCCGCATCACCGTGCGCCAGGCCTTGGGCGACCTGCAGAAGGAAGGGCTGATCTTCAGGATCCACGGCAAGGGCACCTTCGTCGCCAAGCCGAAAACCTTCCAGAACGTCAGCACCCTGCAAGGCCTGGCCGAGTCCATGACCGATCGCGGCTACGAGGTCATCAACCGCCTGCGCAGCTTCAAGTTCATCGCCGCCGACAAGCTCGTCGCCGAGCGTTTGCAGGTCGCCGAAGGCGAAGTCGTGGCGCAGATCAAACGGGTGCGCCTGATCAATCGCGAGCCGATTTCCCTGGACGTCACCTACCTGCCCAAGGCCATTGGCGAGCGTCTGGAAAAAGCCGACCTGGTCACCCGCGACATTTTCCTGATCCTGGAAAACGACTGCGGCCTGACCCTGGGGCACGCCGACCTGGCCATCGATGCGGTACTGGCCGACAGCGACCTGACCCTGGCACTGAACGTCGAACCGGGTTCGCCGATCATGCGCATCGAACGCCTGACCCACGATGCCGAGGGTCGGCCGCTGGACTTCGAACACCTTTACTACCGTGGCGATGCCTTCCAGTACCGCCTGCGGATCGATCGTCAAAAAGGGGATCAGGCATGACGCGCAGCACGTTGGAGCAGGAATACGACATCGTCGTGATCGGCGGCGGCACTGCCGGCCCGATGGCGGCGATCAAGGCCAAGGAACGCAACCGCGACCTGCGGGTGTTGTTGATCGACAAGGCCAACGTCAAGCGCAGCGGCGCGATCAGCATGGGCATGGACGGCCTGAACAACGCGATCATTCCCGGCCACTCGACACCGGAGCAGTACACCAAGGAAATCACCATCGCCAACGACGGCATCGTCAATCAGGCGGCGGTGTATGCCTACGCCACCCACAGCTTCGAAACCATCGAGCAACTGGACCGCTGGGGCGTGAAATTCGAGAAGGACGAAACCGGCGACTACGCGGTGAAGAAGGTCCACCACATGGGTGCTTATGTGTTGCCGATGCCGGAAGGACACGACATCAAGAAAGTCCTGTACCGCCAGCTCAAGCGCGCGCGAGTGACCATTACCAACCGGCTGGTCTGCACCCGATTGCTGACGGATCAAGAGGGGGCGGTCAACGGCGTGATGGGCTTTGATTGCCGCACCGCTGACTTCCATGTGATCAAGGCCAAGGCGGTGATCCTCGCCTGCGGTGCCGCCGGACGCCTGGGCTTGCCGTCCTCGGGCTACCTGATGGGCACCTACGAAAATCCGACCAATGCCGGCGACGGCTACTCGATGGCCTACCACGCCGGGGCCGAGCTGGCGAACCTGGAGTGTTTCCAGATCAACCCGCTGATCAAGGATTACAACGGCCCGGCCTGCGCCTACGTCACCGGTCCCTTGGGCGGCTACACCGCCAACAACAAGGGCGAGCGCTTCATCGAGTGCGACTACTGGAGCGGACAGATGATGTGGGAGTTCCACCAGGAACTGGAAAGCGGCAACGGTCCGGTGTTCCTCAAGCTCGATCACCTGGCCGAGGAAACCATCCAGAATATCGAACAGATCCTGCACAGCAACGAGCGTCCGAGTCGCGGCCAGTTCCATGCCAATCGCGGCACGGACTACCGCACGCAGATGGTCGAGATGCACATCTCGGAAATCGGCTTTTGCAGCGGGCATTCGGCGTCGGGGGTGTGGGTCAACGAGAAGGCCGAGACCTCGGTCAAGGGCTTGTACTCGGCCGGCGACATGGCCGCGGTGCCGCACAACTACATGCTCGGCGCGTTCACCTACGGCTGGTTCGCCGGCCACAACGCGGCGGATTTTGTCGCCGGGCGTGAGTTTTCAGCGCTGGATGCCCGGCAGATCGAAACGGAAAAACAACGGGTCTATGCACCGCTGGATCGCGAACACGGCCTGCCGCCAGCCCAGGTCGAGTACAAGCTGCGGCGCTTCGTCAACGACTACCTGCAACCGCCGAAAGTGACGAAGAAGATGCAGATCGGCCTGCAACGCTTCAGCGACATCCAGCGTGACCTCGACCAGATCAAGGCCCACAACGCCCACGAGCTGATGCGTGCCATGGAAGTCAGCATGATCCGTGACTGCGCCGAAATGGCCGCCCGCGCTTCACTGTTCCGCGCCGAGAGCCGCTGGGGGCTGTACCACTATCGCGTCGATCACCCGCAGCGCAACGACAACGACTGGTTCTGCCATTGCCACCTGAAGAAGGACGAAAACGGTTTGATGAGCAGTTTCAGGAAAGCCGTCGAGCCTTACATCATCCCGCTGGATGCCGACGAAATGCAGGCCTACGACCGGCTGCGGGTCGGTGCCGATGCGGCTTGATGCCGACAACAAAAGAGAGAGCGAACATGGCTTACCAACCCCAGGAAATTTTCTTCCGCTCCAACGCACCGGTCACGGTCGACGAGGACCTTTGCATCGCCCACAAGGGCTGTACCGTGTGCGTCGACGTTTGCCCGATGGACCTGCTGGCGATCAATCCGGCCACGCAAAAGGCCTACATGGCGTTCGACGAATGCTGGTACTGCATGCCCTGTGAAAAAGACTGCCCGACCGGGGCGGTGAAAGTGGAGATTCCTTATTTATTGCGTTGATTGACAGGGCGCCTTCGCGGGCAAGCCCGCTCCCACAGTGATTTGTGCTGTACCTCAGATTGTGAAAACAACCACGAAACCTGTGGGAGCTGGCTTGCCAGCGATGAGGCCAGTAAAGACGAGACAAACGCCATCCGGCCACCACCGGACGCCTGCTTCAAAACACCCCTCGTTTCCCACCACGCCCTGATCGTGGCGGAGACGAACAGCCAATAAATGATTCGAGGGGAAACACTCATGATGTTGCGTGCAGCTTTGGCCGGTCTGGTACTGGCTTCATTCACCCTGTCGGCGTCAGCCGAAACCATCCGCATTGCCATTGGCACCCAGGACACCACCATCAACTGCGCCGCCGGCGGCCTGTTGATTCGTGAGTTGGGCCTGCTGGACAAATACCTGCCCCACGAGGGCCGGTACAAAGACGCCCAATACGACGTGCAGTGGAAAAACTTCACCAGCGGCGCGCCCCTGACCAACGAGATGGTGGCCGGCAAACTCGATTTCGGTGCCATGGCCGATTTCCCCGGTGCGTTCAACGGCGTGGCGTTCGAAACGGCGGGCAAGCACAGCCTGTTTATCAGCGTGCTGTCGGGCAGCACCAAGGGCAGCGGCAACGGCATCGTGGTGCCGAGTGCATCGAGCGTGCAGTCGCTGGCCGAGCTCAAGGGCAAGAGCATTTCCGTGCCGTTCGCCTCCACGGCCCACGGCATGTTGCTGCGCGCTGTCGCGGCCCAGGGCTGGGATCCGCTCAAGGACGTGAACATCATCGCCCAGCCGCCGGAAGTCGCCGGCTCTGCATTGCAGGCCGGCAAGATCGATGCTCACGCGGACTTCGTACCCTTTGCCGAACTGTTCCCGAGCCGTGGTTTCGCCCGCAAGATTTATGACGGCTCCCAGGCCAACGCGCCAACCTTCCACGGTGCGCTGGTCGATCAGACCTATGCCAGGCAGTACCCGGAAATCGTCGTCGCTTACCTGCGGGCGAGTATCGAAGCCAACCAGTTGCTGGCGGCTGAACCGGAGAAATACAGCGAGCTGATCGCCAAGGTCACCGGGGTCGATGCTGAGGTCAATTACCTGTTCCATGGCCCCCTCGGCGTGCAGACCCGCGACCTGAGCTGGAAGCCGGAATACCGTCAGGCCGTGGGCACCGCCATCGATACCCTGAGTTTGTTGAAGAAGGCCGATCGCGGTCTCGACCTGAATACCTTCATCGACGACCAATACATCCGCGCCGCGTTCAAGGCGTCGAACCTGGACTACACGGCGCAGTTGGCCAACTACGCGCAGACGCCGCTCAAGGCGGTGGATGCATCGAGCGGCAAAGCCATCACCGACTTCAGCCACGTGGCCGAGATCTGGGTACGCGGCGAGCCGAAAGTCCGCCAGTACGCCTCGGCGGAACTGGCGTTCACGGCGTTGGCCGCCCTGAAGCAGGAAGGCAAGAACATCCGCGCGGTGTACACCCAGGCCAGCGACAGCGGAATCAAGTTGCTGGCGGATCAGGCGTGGTTTGCCAGTGATGCGAAAGGCCGGCTCAGCGCGTTCCTGCTCAAGGGCCAGGCCCAGCAATTTGCCACGGCCCAGGGCGGCAAGGTGCTCGACTTCACCGATGCCACGACCCAGGCCGTGGCCGTTCGCTAACCCCAACACACCAAGGCCCACCCTGTAGGAGCGAGCACGCTCGCGAAGAACCGGAGAGCGACTCGGGGCATCAGGTTGCCAGCGTTATCGTTGACGACCATCGCGAGCAAGCTCGCTCCTACAGGGATACCGGTTGAGAGGACGAATCGTGTACCGATCATATTCACGCTGGCTCTCCCGAGCCGCTTCATTGCTGCTCTGCCTGCTGTTCTGGCAACTCGCCGCCAGCCACCACTGGAACCTCGGCCTGGTGACTTTCGCCAATGTACCGACCCCGCTTGCCGTGATCGAAGCGGCGCTGGGCCTCGGCGACTCGGGCAAACTCGCACAACACTTGGGCAGCAGCCTTGGCCGGGTATTCGCCGGTTACCTCGCGGCGTTGATCATTGGCGTGGCCCTGGGCCTGGCCATCGGTCGCTCGAAATGGGCCGAAGACCTGTTGCTGCCGCCCCTGGAAGTCCTGCGCCCGATCCCGGCGGTGGCGTGGATTCCCCTGGCGATCCTGATGTTTCCTTCGTCGGAACTGTCGATGGTGTTCATCACCTTCACTGGCGCGCTGTTCCCGATCCTGCTCAACACCGTGCACGGCGTCGAAGGCGTCGACCCACGGCTGATCGCCTCGGCGAAAAGCCTCGGGGCAGGGCGCCGGGCGATCCTGCTGGAGGTCGTTCTTCCGGGGGCCGGGCCAAGCATCATTACCGGTCTGGCCATCGGTATGGGCACCTCGTGGTTCTGCCTGGTGACAGCGGAAATGATCTCCGGCCAATTCGGCATCGGCTATTACACCTGGGAGTCCTACACCCTCCAGAACTACGCCGACATCGTCGTCGGCATGTTGCTGATCGGTGTACTCGGCATGGGCAGCAGCCTGCTGATCAAGCGTCTGGGCGGGCTGTTCACACCTTGGCATCGACCACGAGGAAAAGCCTGATGAGCGTTTTTCAACACCTGGAAGGGCGTATCGATATTCGCGGGCTGTCGATCAGCCTGGGCGAGGGAGACGCGGCTTTCGAAGCGGTGCAGGGGCTCGATTGCCAGATCGAACCGGGACAGTTCGTGTGCATTCTCGGGCCGTCCGGATGCGGCAAGTCGACTTTGCTCGGGGCACTGGCGGGGCACCTGCAACCGCGCACCGGCACTTTGAACGTGGATGGCGCGCCAGTGTCGGGGCCATCGCCACAACGCGGCATGGTGTTCCAGCAGCACACCTTGTTCCCGTGGCGCACGGTGCGTGAAAACGTGGCGTTCGGCTTGAAAATGCGTGGCGTCGGCAAGGTCGAACGGCACAAGGCGGCGGATGAAATCCTCGCCCTGGTGGGGCTCGAAGGGTTTGCCGGGCGCTGGCCCGACCAGCTCTCCGGCGGCATGCAGCAACGGGTGGAAATTGCCCGGGTGCTGGTCAACCGTCCGCGCCTGTTGCTGATGGATGAACCCTTCGGTGCCCTCGATGCCCTGACCCGGTTGAACATGCAGGAACTGCTGCTGGACATCTGGACGCGCATCCGCACCACCGTGGTGTTTGTCACCCATGACATCGACGAAGCACTGTTCCTCGCCGACCGCTTGCTGGTCATGAGTTCGCGCCCCGGGCGGATCATCGAAGACCTGCGCCTGGACTTCCCGAGGCCGCGCAGCACGGAGCTGGTGACCCGTCCTGAATTCTCGCACCTGAAGCGTCATTGCCTCGAACTCCTGCGCCACGAAGACGGCCGGCAACTGCCGCGCCTGAATCCGCTCGGCCTTCCCCCTGAAAACAAACTGCCGCGATTTGCCCTATGACCTCACTCTTCGATGTAACCGATAACGACGACATTCTTGCCCTGCAACCACGCCTGACCGATGACGACCCCGGTGTACGCCGGATCGCGCTGATCGAGTTGGCCGATCTTGAGGAACCGGACGGCCTGCTGTGGTTGATCGATCGACTGGCCGAAGACCCGATTGCCGACGTGCGTGCCGAAGCCGCGCGGTTGCTGGAAGCCTGGGAGGACGAGCCCGTGGTCGAAGCGTTGTGCCGGGCGCTGACGGACCCATCCCCGGCGGTGCAGGCGGCCGCTGCGCAAAGCCTCAGCCTGCTCAAGAGCGAGGCGGCCGGTCGGGTCATTCTGCCGTGGACCGGGCACGCCGACATCGGTGTACGCATTGCCGCGTTCAGGGCCTTGCGCGAGTTGCGTTGCCCCGAAGCCGCCGACGCGGCTGCACGGGCATTGCACGATGAAAGTGCCGGGGTGCGCCGCGAGGCAGTGGGCGTGCTCGGCTGGCTCAAGCAACTCGAGGCCTTGCCAGCGCTTGCGCGGTTGGCCAGCGATGACCCGGACACCGATGTACGGCGTGCCGCCACCGGGGCATTGGGCCTGGCGTCTGACGCGCAGGTGCTGCCAGCCCTGCGCCAGGCCTTGCGGGACGCTGCCTGGCAAGTCCGCGAAGAAGCCGCCACCACCCTGGGCAAGGTCGGCCACCTCGACGCCGGCCCGGCCCTGATCGACGCCTTGGGCGACGATTACTGGCAAGTGCGCCTGCGCGCCACCCGCAGCCTCGGTCGCTTGCGTTTTGTACCTGCGCTCGACGCGCTGATCGACACCCTCGGCCACCGCATCAGCAACCTGCGCAAGGAAGTCGCGTTGGCCCTGGGTGAACTGAACGACCCGCGGGCCGTTGCGGCATTACAGGCCGCACAGGACGACGGCGACCCGGAAGTGCGCAAGGCCGTGCGCATAGCCTTGAGTCAATTGCAATGAATCCGCTGGCGGTGGGTAATTCACGGAGCAGACAACAACTGCGCCTGAACTGGCCCGATGGCCGCGAACAATGGCTGGACCACGCCGAACTGCGCCGGCAGTGCCCGTGTTCGCAGTGCCGGGCGTTTCGGTTGAGGGGGATGGCGCCGATGGTGGATGCGCGGGTGCAGGTGATCGAATTGCACTCGCAGGGGTATGGCCTGCAGCTGGTGTTCAGTGATGGGCATGAGCGAGGGATTTATCCGTGGGCTTATCTCTCCAGCCTGACCGGCCCCCTGTAGGAGCGAGCTCGCTCCGGGCGGCGATCCGACGATGGACGTGAACGATAAAACGATGCAATTGGCGGAACCGGTGCGCCTGGACGTTTTTCGCGAGCAAGCTCGCTCCTACACGGTCCTTGCCAGGAAAACGCCAAAAGAGTACAAATGTACTCCATGACGACTCTGACTCCCCGCCGTACCGCCATCCTGACCTTCATCCGCGATCGCATCGCCGAGCACGGTCAGCCTCCGAGCCTTGCTGAAATCAGCGAGGCGTTCGGTTTTGCCTCCCGTAGCGTGGCGCGCAAGCATGTGCTGGCGTTGACCGAAGCCGGTTTCATCGAGGTCAATCCGCACCAGGCCCGGGGCATTCGCCTGCTCGGGCAGCCGCCGCGTCCCGAGTTGCTGGACATCCCGGTGCTGGGCCGGGTGGCGGCCGGTGCGCCGATCGGGGCCGATGCGGAGGTCCATAGCCGCTTGCTGCTCGATCCGTCGCTCTTCTCGCGGGTGCCGGACTACATGTTGCGGGTCCGGGGTGACTCGATGATCGAGGACGGCATTCTCGACGGCGACCTGGTGGGCGTGCACCGCAACCCCGAGGCGCTCAACGGCCAGATCGTCGTGGCGCGGCTCGACGGCGAAGTCACCATCAAGCGCTTCGAGCGGGTTGGCGATGTGGTTCGCCTGCTGCCACGCAACCCGGCCTACCAGCCGATCATTGTCGAAGCCGACCGGGACCTGGCCATCGAAGGCGTGTTCTGTGGCCTGGTGAGGCAAGGCTGATGGGTGCCGTCGTTGCGCTGGATACGCTGTTCAATGCTGGCCAGGTCTGGAAGGGCCGGCCTGCGCCAGCGGCTGCCAGCCCGCAACCCACCGGGCATGCCGCGCTGGATGCCGCATTGCCCAGCGGAGGCTGGCCGGAGGCGGCGCTGACGGAAATCCTCCTGGCCGGGCAGGGCGTGGGCGAGTTGCAGCTGGTGTGGCCGACGCTGGCGCGGCTGTCGGCGGCGGGCGAGCGCATCGTGCTGGTGGCGCCGCCTTATGTGCCGTATCCCCAGGCGTGGCAGAGCGCCGGGGTCGATCTGCGTCAGTTGTCGATCATCCAGGCCGGCGAGCGCGATGCGCTGTGGGCTGCGGAACAGTGCCTGCGTTCGGGCAGTTGCGGTGCGGTGCTGTGCTGGCCGCACAAGGCCGATGACCGCGCCTTGCGTCGCTTGCAGGTGGCGGCGGAAACCGGCCAGACCCTGGCCTTCGCCTATCGTCCCCTCAGTGAAGCGATCAACCCATCGCCGGCGGCCTTGCGCATCGCCATCGATGCCCGACCGGCACAACTGCGTGTGCTCAAGTGCCGCGGCGGCCTGGCCCGTTCGGCACTGATTGCCTTCGCCGTGGGGCATTGAGGTTGCCATGCGCTGGGTCTGCATTGTTTTCCCGCAATTGGCGCTGGATGCGGTACTGCGTCAGCGTGCCGATCCCGATGAACCCCTGGCGTTGCTGACCGGCCCGGCCCAGCGCCGGGTGCTGCAGGCGGTCAACGAGGCGGCGCGGGCGCTGGGTTTGCGTCCCGGCCAGTCCATGAGCGCGGCACAGGCCTTGAGCAAAGGCTTTGTCACGGCCGAATACGACGCCGCTGAGATCGAACACTGGCAGCAGTTTCTTGCCGCCTGGGCCTATCGCTTCAGTTCCCAGGTCAGCGTGCATTACCCCCGGGCCGTGGTGTTCGAGATCGAATCCAGCCTCGGCCTGTTCGGCGCGTGGCCGCAATTCGAAGCGCTTTTGCGCCGTGAACTCGGTGAGCTGGGGTTTCGGCACCGCATCGTGGCCGCGCCCAACCCGGTGGCGGCGCGGGTGCTGGCCAACGTCCATGACGGCCTGGTGGTGCCGGACGATCAAGCCTTGCCGCATCATCTGGGGCAAATGCCCGTCGACCGCATCGGCCTCGAGGCATCGGTCGCCACGGCCTTGTCGCGCATGGGCCTGCGCACCTTGAGCCAGGTGCAGGCGTTGCCCAGGCACAGCCTGGCCCGGCGTTTCGAGGTCCAGGTGCTCAAGCATCTGGATGCCCTGTCGGGTTTGCGGCGGCTGGCGCTGGCGTTTTACCTGCCGCCGGACCGCTTCGATGTGCGTATCGAGCTCAATTTCGATGTGCAGTCCCATCAAGCCTTGCTGTTTCCGTTGCGCCGGCTGACTGGCGACCTGTCGGCGCTCCTCTGCGGTCGCGACAGCGGTGTACAGCGTTTCGACCTGCATCTGGAACATGCCGGGTTGCCGGACACGGTCATCAAGGTCGGCCTGCTCAGCGCCGAGCGCGATCCGGCGATGCTCTTCGAGCTGGCCCGGGGGCGGCTGGAGCAAGTCCAGGTCGAGGCGCCGGTGCGCGGCTTTCGCTTGCGCGCCGAGGATTTGCCGGCCTTCGTGCCCCAGCATCGGGAACTGTTCGACGATCGCCCGCAGCAGTCCTTGCCTTGGGAGCAACTGCGCGAACGCCTGCGTGCACGGTTGGGGGATGACGCGGTACATGGCTTGGGTTTCCAGGCCGATCACCGCCCCGAGTGCGCATGGCGGGCCAGTGCCGACAGCCAGCCTTGCACGGTGCCGGCCGCCGTGAAACGGCCGGGCTGGCTGCTGACTGAACCCTTGGCCGTGCATCAGGGCTCGGCGCGCATCCTCATGGGGCCGGAGCGTATCGAGTCCGGCTGGTGGGACGGCGACGACGTGCGCCGTGACTATTACCTGATCGAAACCCGTGCCGGCCAGCAGGGCTGGGCCTACCGGGTGGTCGGTGAGGATGGCCCGTTGTGGCTGCAGGGCTGGTTCGCATGAGCATCGAATATGCCGAATTGCACTGCCTGTCTAACTTCAGCTTCCAGCGCGGGGCGTCCAGTGCCCTCGAGCTGTTCCAGCGCGCGAAAAAGCAGGGTTATCAAGCCCTGGCGATCACCGACGAATGCACCCTGGCGGGCATCGTTCGCGCCTGGCAAGCGGCGAAGTCCGTGGAGTTGCCGCTGATCATCGGCAGTGAAATACGCATCGAGAACGGTCCGAAACTGGTGCTGCTGGTGGAGAACCTCGAGGGCTACCAGGCGCTGTGCCGATTGATCACCCGCGCCCGGCGGCGCACGCAGAAAGGCCAGTATCAGCTGCTGCGCGAAGACTTCAGCGAAACGTTGCCGGGGCTGCTGGCATTGTGGGTGCCGGACGCGGTGGATGACTTCGAGCAGGGGCGCTGGCTCAAGCAGGTTTTCGCCGAACGCCTGTGGCTGGCGGTGCAACTGCATCGCGGTCAGGACGATACCCGGCGCCTGGGCGATCTGCTGAGCCTGTCCAGGGAGCTGCGGATTCCCCCCGTGGCCAGTGGCGATGTGCACATGCACGCTCGCGGCCGACGCGCCTTGCAGGACACCATGATGGCGATCCGTCATCACCTGCCGGTGGCCGATGCCGGGTTGCGCCTGCATCCCAACGGCGAACGCCATCTGCGCAGTCTCGACGTGTTGCAGGCGCTTTATCCGCCAGACCTGCTGGCAGAAACGCTGGCCATTGCCCGGCGCTGCACCTTCGACCTCGGCCAATTGCGTTATCAATATCCCCGCGAGCTGGTGCCGCAAGGGCACAGCGCGCAGTCCTGGCTGCGGGAGTTGACCGAGCGCGGCATTCGCGAACGATGGCCCGACGGTGCAAGCGACAAGGTTCGCGGGCTGATCGACAAGGAACTCGGGCTGATCGCCGAGCTGGGTTACGAAAGCTATTTCCTGACCGTTCAGGACATCGTCGCCTTCGCCCGGCGCGAGAAGATTCTCTGCCAGGGCCGGGGCTCGGCGGCCAACTCGGCGGTGTGTTTCGCCCTGGGCATCACCGAGATCGACCCCGAGCGCATGAACATGCTGTTTGAGCGTTTTCTCTCCAGGGAGCGCAACGAACCGCCGGATATCGATGTGGACTTCGAGCACGAACGCCGCGAAGAAGTCTTGCAGTACGTGTTCCAGCGCTATGGTCGAACCCGCGCGGCACTGACGGCCGTGGTCAGCACTTACCATGCAGCCGGTGCGGTGCGCGATGTGGCCAAGGCGTTGGGGCTGCCGCCAGACCAGATCAATGCCCTGGCCGATTGCTGTGGTCACTGGAGTGACGAAACACCGCCCGTGGAGCGCCTGCGTGAGGGCGGTTTCGACCCCGAAAGCCCGGTGCTGCGTCGGGTATTGAGTTTGACGCAGCAACTGATCGGGTTTCCCCGGCACCTGTCCCAGCACCCCGGAGGCTTCGTCATTTCCGAGCAGCCGCTGGACCACCTCGTGCCAGTGGAAAACGCCGCGATGGCCGAGCGCACGATCATTCAGTGGGACAAGGACGATCTGGACGCGGTCGGTCTGTTGAAGGTCGATATCCTCGCGCTGGGCATGCTCAGTGCGATACGCCGTTGCTTTGATCTGTTGCGCCGTCATCGCAATCTGGATTTGAGCCTGGCGACGGTCCCCTCTGAAGACTCGCAAACCTACGACATGATCGGTCGTGCCGACACCATCGGCGTGTTCCAGATCGAATCCCGGGCGCAAATGTCGATGCTGCCCAGGCTCAAGCCCCGCAAGTTCTATGACCTGGTGATCGAGGTGGCCATCGTGCGTCCGGGGCCTATTCAGGGCGGCATGGTGCATCCCTATCTGCGGCGACGAAACAAGGAAGAGCTCGAGAGCTATCCCTCCGAAGAGTTGCGCGAGGTGTTGAAACGCACACTGGGCGTACCGCTGTTTCAGGAGCAAGTGATGCAGATCGCCATCGTCGCCGCCGACTACAGCCCCGGCGAGGCCGATCAGCTGCGCCGCTCCATGGCCGCCTGGAAGCGCCATGGCGGGCTGGAACCGCACAAGGACCGGCTGGCCGCCGGCATGAAGAAAAAGGGCTACACGGCGGAATTCGCCGCGCAGATCTTCGAGCAGATCAAGGGCTTTGGCAGCTACGGTTTTCCCGAGTCCCACGCCGCCAGTTTCGCCTTGCTGACTTACGCCAGTTGCTGGCTGAAATGCCATGAGCCGGCAGCCTTCGCCTGCGCGCTGATCAACAGTTGGCCGATGGGCTTCTACAGCCCGGACCAGATTCTGCAGGACGTTCGCCGTCATCATTTGCAGGTTCGCCCGGTGGACGTGCGCGCCAGTGACTGGGATTGCAGCCTGGAACCGGTCAGCGGTGCGCAACCGGCGATTCGCCTGGGCATGCGCATGATCAAGGGCTTTCGTGAGGACGATGCGCGGCGCATCGAGGCGGCCCGCTCGAAAGGTGCGTTTGCCGACATCGCCGACCTCGGTGAACGGGCGCGACTCGATGCCCGAGCCCAGGAGCAACTGGCCGATGCCGGTGCGTTGCGTGGCCTGGCCGGCGACCGGCACCGGGCACGCTGGGAAGTGGCCGGGGTAGAAAAGCAGCTGGGTTTGTTTGCCGGCCTGCCGAGCCGGGAGGAGGACGCGGTGTCGCTGCCAAAACCCACGGTGGGCGAGGACCTGCAAGCCGATTACGCCAGTGTCGGCACCACCCTCGGGCCGCATCCGCTGGCCCTGTTGCGCAGTGAGTTGAAGGCGCGGCGCTGCCGCAGTTCGCAGGAGTTGCTGGACGTCGAGCACGGTCGGCCGGTCAGCGTCGCCGGGCTGGTCACCGGCCGACAACGCCCGGCCACTGCCAGCGGCGTGACGTTCGTCACCCTTGAGGACGAGTTCGGCAACGTCAACGTGGTGGTCTGGCGTGACCTGGCCGAGCGACAGCGCCGGGTGCTGGTCGGCTCGCAACTGCTCAAGGTCGATGGCCGCTGGGAGAAGGAGGGCGAGGTGCGGCACCTGATTGCCGGGCGCTTGAGTGACCTGAGCCCGCTACTGGATGGCATCACTGTGCGTAGCCGGGATTTTCACTGACAACCCCCCCTGTAGGAGCGAGCTTGCTCGCGATGAACCTGAGAGCGCCGCGGGGTGTCAGGTTACCAGCGGTATCGTTGACGACCATCGCGAGCAGGCTCGCTCCTACAGGTTTATGTGTAAATTGCTACTTGCCCAGCGGCCAAAACCGCTCCCCACCGCCCGGCGCTTCCGTCCATGCCTGCAATGAACGTGTCGGCAAATCGAAATAATCCCGCGTGCGCGCATAGCCATGCCCGCCCATGCGTCCGATCGCATCCAGACCCAGTTGATCGATGTACAGGGTTTCCGGGTCGATCAGTTCGTCGCGCACATGGGCCATCAGCACTTCACCGAAAATGATTTCCCGGGATTGGCCGATGGACAGCGCCATCATCCGCCGGCACTCCAGCGCCACCGGGGCCTCACCGATGCGCGGGCATTTGACCGTGGTGCCGGGGATGGCGGTGAGGCCGGCGGCGGTCAGTTCATCGAAGCCGGGGGCGAAGGGCACGGCGCAGACGTTCATGGCTTCCACCAGTGCATCGCTGACGATGTTCACGGTGAATTCCTGGTTGAGCTGAATATTGCGGGTGGTGTCCTTGGGGCTCTGATCGCCGTAGTTTTCCACGCCCAGGGCCAGGATCGGCGGATCGGCCGACAGCGCATTGAAGAAGCTGAACGGTGCCGCGTTGACCCGGCCTTCGCCGTCGACGGTGGTGACCAGGGCAATCGGCCGTGGCACGACGCTGCCGATCAGGATCTTGTATTTGTCCCGTGGGCTCAGTTGGCTGAAGTCGAAGCTTTGCATGGGCAGAATTCTCTAAAGAAGGGGATCGATCGCGCTCAGTGGCGCCTGTGCGCTGTAGTCGTCGGCGAACGGGATGGCTGGCTGGAACAGGCTTTTCCAGTCCGGTTGGCCAAAGGCCCGGTCGCTGTGGCTGCGCATCAGTGTTTCGAATTGCCGTTGGGCCTGACGTTGCAGGGCGGGGTAATCGACGCCCTTGACCTGGCCGTCCTGCATCACGCAGCGGCCATCGATGTAGCTGGCGATGCAGTCGTCACCACGACCGGCCAGCAGAAGATTTTTCAGCGGATCGAATAGCGGTCCCAGGTGCATTCCACGCAGGTTGAACACGGTGATATCGGCCTTGCACCCCGGCGCCAGGCGCCCGAGATCGTCGCGCCCCAAAGCCGTGGCGCCGCCGAGTGTCGCGGCGTTGTACAGGTCCAGCGCGCGGGTCAGGTCGTTACCGCCTTCCATCAGGCGGGCGATGTTCAAGCCCTGGCGCATGTTGTCGAGCAAGTCCGCCGGCCAGGTGTCAGTGCCCAGGGCGAAGTTGATGCCCTTGGCCCGATAGCGTCCGAACGAGTTCAGCGCCTCGCCATCGCGGGCGAACACCACCGGGCAATGCACCAGACTGGCGCCGCCGTCCACCACTCGCTGCAAGTCGTCGTCACCGCGGGTGTAGATGCCGTGGGGCAGCAGGCTGCGTGGGTTCAGAAGCCCAAGCTGCTGCAACCAGCCCAGTGGCGAAGCGCCGCGCAGTTGTTCGACCATCGCCACTTCGCCCAGGCCCTGGCAGCAATGCAAACGCATCGGTGCCTTCAACTCGCGGCTCAACGCAGCGGTGCGTTGCAACAGCGCCGGGGTGCAAGTCTGGATGCGGTCCGGCAGCAGCGCGCCGCGAATCAGGCCGCCATTCGCGCCGTCGAAATCGCGGAAAAACCGTTCGGCGGCATCGAGGCCGGCCATGCCCCAGGCTTCGTCCCAGCGGTGGGCCAGCGTACCGTCGGCCTGCCAGTAACTCATGCCGCTCATGTAGCAAGGACCGAGGTAAGTGCGCAGCCCCAGCTCGGCCGCCACATCGGCTACTGCCGCAAACTCGTCGTAGGTCTCGGCCCACTCGCGGTAATACATCGAGGTGATCGGCATGGCCGTGGTGATGCCGTTGCGGATCAGTTGCGTGAAGGCGTAGCGGTATTTGAAGACTTCTTCTTCGGGACTGTAGCTTTCCCGCGATCCACGCGCCAGATACTGCGCCGACCACATCCGGCCCATGTCGCGCTCGTCGCCGTTGTCCAGGGTCAGTACCGTGGAATCGAGATCGCCGAGGGCATCCAGATCGATGAAGCCGGGGCCGATCAGCGCGTTGCCATAATCAATCCACTGATCGACCGGGCCCGGATAACCGCGCCCGACAAACTCGATGCGCGAGCCGGCGAACACCACTTCGCCGTCGCGCCACAGCACATGCCGGGTGCCGTCGAAGCCGACCACGCAACTGGCGCGCAAGCCGATGCGCTTCACAGACGGCTTTCCAGCAAGCGGCCACCCGCCGCAATCAACTGACCCGCGCGATAGACCTGACGCAGCGGCCGTGAAACCACCGCTTCACCCAGTGTTTGCACCGGCATCAGCAGGAAGTCTGCCGGCTGGCCGATCGCCAGGCGATTGGCTTCGCGACCCAGTGCCTGGGCGCCATTGGCGGTTGCCGCCGCGAAGACCGCCGCCAGCTCTTCGTCCTTGCCCAGGTCGAAGCGGAACGCCAGCAGCATCGCCCGTTCCAGCATGTCGCCGTTGCCCATGGGCGACCAGGCATCGCGAATGCCGTCGGAGCCCAGGCACAAGTTCACGCCGGTTTCGCGCAGGGCCAGGAACGGCGGCACCGCGCAATCGGCCGGGGCCGAACTCATCAGCGAAATGCCCAGTGCCGCCAGACGCTCGGCCACCGGTTTGACCTGGCTCCATGGCAACATCCCCAGGCAGTACGCATGGCTGATCATCACCCGGCCCTGGCGAGCGAAGCGCTCGGTGTAGTCGGCGATCAGCGCGATCTGCCACAGGCCCAGTTCACCCTTGTCGTGCAGGTGAATATCGATACCACGGTCGAATTCGCTGGCCAGGCTGAACACGAAATCCAGTTGTGCAACCGGATCGTTATCGATGCCGCACGGGTCCAGCCCGCCGACGTTCTCCACGCCCAGGGCCATGGCTTCGCGCATCAGTTCGGCGGTGCCGGGGCGACTGATCAGGCCGGTTTGCGGGAACACCACCAGTTGCAGGTCGATCAGGTCACGGTAGGTTTCACGCAGCTGTTGCATGGCCTCGACATGCCGCAGGCCAAACTCCGGGTCGATGTCGACGTGGCAACGCATGGTCAGCGAGCCACGGGCGATGCAGTTTTCCAGCAGGGCGCCGGCCCGTTGCGCAATCGGTGTGGTGACTTCGCGCAGGATGCGCCGTTCGTTGGCAATGTAGTCCTTGAGGGTCGGGCCGGCGCTGTTGGGACGCCATGGCTGGCCCCAGAGGGTTTTGTCCAGGTGCACGTGGCTTTCCACCAGTGCGGGTGTGAGCAACTGGTTCTGGCCGTCAATGTCGGTGGCCAGCAGTTCGGTGGTCGATGCAGGGCGACGCTGGGTGAACCGCCCGTTCTCGATCAGCAGGTCTTCGGCGGTTGAGCCGTAGGGGCGCACGTTGCGTAGCCAGCGGGGTTGGGTCATTGCATACCTCATGTTTTGTGTTGTCAGGGCGGGCCTCTTCGCGAGCAAGCCCGCTCCCACAGGGGAATGCATTTCAAATGTGGGAGCGGGCTTGCTCGCGAAGGCCGCGACTCGGTTTGGGATCAGCCCTTGAGCTTGGCCCAGATGCGGTCCTGCAGCTCACGTGCCTTGTTGCTGCATTCCTTTTCCGGGCGCAGGCGCGAGGCGAATTCGTCGGGCATGTTGATGGCGTCCATGACGCGCCATTTGGCGTCGATCAGCTTGTCGCTCTGGATGCCGTTGTCGTAGGCGATGGCGTTGGACACGGCGGCGGCGTTTTCCGGTTTCATCATCCAGTCGATGAAGATCTTCGCGTTGCCAGGGTGCGGCGCGCTTTTCGGTACGGCGAAGTTGTCCTGGAACATGGCCAGGCCTTCTTTCGGATACACGTACTTGATGGTGCTCTTCTGCAGGGTGGCCCGCGCTGTAGAACCGTTCCAGTTCTGCATCATGATCACTTCACCGCTGGCCATGCGGTCGACGGTGTTGTCCGAGCTGTACATCTTCAGGAACGGCTTCTGTTTTTGCAGCAGTTCGAGGATGCGCTTGGCGTCCTGCGGGTTTTCGCTGCATTCATCGACATTCAGGTAGTGGCTGGCGGCGTTGATCACGCTGCTGGAGGTGTCGAGGGCGGCGAGTTGGCCTTGCAGCTCCTTGCGTGGCTCGAAGAACTCTTTCCACGAGTCGTCGAGTTTGCCGCCGGGCACCCGTGCGCTGTCATAGGAGAACCCGGTGGTGCCCCACAGGTACGGCGCCGAGAACTTGCGACCGGGGTCGAAGCTCGGGTCGCGGAACGCCGGTTTGACGTACTGGAAGTTCGGCAGGGTCGAGGCGTCGATTTCCAGCAGCAGGTTCTGGTTGATCAGGGTGCGCATGATCGATTGCGACGGCACGATCACGTCATAGGCCGCGCCGCCGGCCTGCAGCTTGGCCAGCAGGGTCTCGTTGCTGTCGTAGCCGTCCATGGTGACCTTGATGCCGGTCTCCTTTTCGAACTTGGCCAGCAGGTCGACCGGGTAGTAGTCGGTCCAGTTGTAGAAGAACAGTTCCTTGGGCTCGGCGGCCTGGGCGCTGAGCGCCGTGAACGCGGTGAAGCAACTCAAGGCCAGACCGGCAACGGCGAAACTCATGCTTTTCACTTTCTTGCTCATAAAAGAAGTCTCCAGGCTTATTGTTGTTTACCGCGCTGTCCCAGCCAGAAGGCCAGCACCACCAGCACGATGGATATCACCAGCATCAGGGTCGAGATCGCGTTGATCTCCGGCGTCACGCCGGCCTTGATGGCTGAGAAGATGTACACCGGCAAGGTTGTCGACCCCGGCCCGGCGACGAAGAAGGTCATGATGAAATCGTCGAGGCTGACCACGAATGCCAGCACCGAACCTGAGAGCACCGCCGGCCACAGCAGCGGCAAGGTCACCCGGCGAAACACCTGCCAGGGGTTGGCGTACAGGTCGTTCGCCGCTTCCAGCAGGCTCTTGTCCAGGTCATTGAGCCGCGCGCGGATCGGCAGGTAGGCAAAGGGAATGCAGAAGCCGATGTGGGCGATGATCACCGTCAGCAAACCGAGCTTGATCCCCAGTGCCATGAACAGCAGCAGGGTGGCCACGGCGGTGACTATCTCCGGCAGGATCAGCGGCAGGTTGATCCCGCCTTCGACCATTTTCTGTCCGTAGAACGGCCGGTAAGTCGCCAGCGCCGCGAGCAAGGCAATTGCCGTGGCGCACACCGTGGCGATGCCGGCGACGATGATCGAGTTCAGCGCGGCAGTCTGGATCGACGGGTTGGCCAGGATGCGCCCGTACCAGTCCAGCGAGAACTCGGTCCACACTGTCGCCGAGCGGTTGGCGTTGAAGCTGTAGGCGATCAACACGAAAATCGGCAGGTACAGATAGGCCAACATCAACAAGCTGACTTCACGGGTCAGCGGCAGCTTCTTCAGGTGCAGGGCGATCATGCTTGGGCTCCCGGGCGGTGGGCCTTGGCGGCATTGCGGCTATAGAGGGCGTAGAGCACCAGGGACAGCAACATGATCCCCAGCAACAGGAACGACAGCGAGCTGCCCAGCGGCCAGTTGCGCGCGGTGCCGAACTGCTGCTGGATCAGGTTGCCGATCATCAGCGTCTTGCCGCCGCCGAGGATCGCCGGGGTAATGAAGGCGCCCAGGCTTGGCACGAACACCAGCAACGCACCGGCAATCACCCCCGGCATCGACAGCGGCAGAATGATCCGGCGCAATGCGTGCCAGCGATTGGCACCCAGGTCATAGGCGGCCTCCACCAGACGCCAGTCGAGTTTTTCCAGGGTCGAATAGATCGGCAGGATCATGAACGGCAGGAAGCTGTAGACCAGCCCGACGCTGACCGCGAAGTCGTTGTAGAGCAGGGTGATGCCGCCGGCCTGGGGCAACAGCGCGTTGAGGCTCTGGGCGACCCAGCCCTGTTCGCGCAGGATGATCAGCCACGCGTAGTTGCGGATCAGCAGGTTGGTCCAGAACGGGATGGTGATCAGCAACACCATCAGGTTGCGTCGCCGCGGCGTGAGGCTCGACATCCACAGCGCCACCGGGAAGCCGAACAGGAAACACAGGACCGTGGTGCCACCGGCCTGGAATACCGAACGGATCAGTGCCTGGGCGTAGACCCAATTGAGCTCAAGCTCACCGTCGAAACCTTCCTGGAAAAACAGCTGCACATAACTTTGCAATTGCCAGTTGGCCTGCCAGTCGACGCCGCCATAGACGTTGCGTGGCAACAGGCTGATGTAGCCCATGATGCCCAGTGGAATGGCGATCAGGGCCAGCAGGGTCAGGACTACCGGGCTGAGCAACAGCGCGCGGTTGAGGGCCGGGGAAGTGCTGCTGACGCTCATCTCAGGCCTCCATCAACAGGCAGGCGTGGGGCGGCAGGTTGACCGCGACGCGATCGCCCACCACCCGCCCGTGGCTCAGGCCTTCGTTGTTCTCGCGCAGCATGACCTTGATGTCGTTGTTCAGGCGGCATTGGTAGAGCGTGGCCGTGCCGACATACAGCACGGCTTCGATCACGCCGCGCAGGTGGTGGGGCTGGGTCGGCTCGACCAGTTGCGAACGCTCGGGGCGGAATGCCAGTTGCACCTTGCTGCCATCGAAGCCCTGGGCCGGGCAGGGAATCTCCACCGGCATGCCGTTGGGTACGAAGAGCTTTTCGTTCTGCTGGCCGCGCTTGAGGTGGCCGGGGAGAAAGTTGATATCACCGATGAATTGCGCGACGAACTGGTGCTGCGGACGCTCGTAGATGTCATTGGGCGTGCCGATTTGCAGGATCTTGCCGGCGGACATCACGGCGATGCGATCGGACAGGGTCAGGGCTTCTTCCTGATCGTGGGTGACGAAAATGAAGGTGATCCCGGCTTCCTTCTGCACGCGCTTGAGTTCGACCTGCATTTCCTTGCGCAGCTTGAGGTCCAGGGCCGACAGCGGTTCATCCAGCAACAGCACCTTCGGTTTCGGCGCCAGGGCCCGGGCCAGAGCCACCCGTTGCTGCTGGCCGCCGGACAGTTCGGCGGGTTTGCGCCTGGCCAGGTGCTGCATTTGCACCAGCGCGAGCATCTCGTCGACCCGTTGCGGGATCAGTTTGCGATCAAGACCCTGCATCTCGAGGCCGAAGGCGATATTCTGCGCAACACTCATGTGCGGAAACAGTGCGTAGCTCTGGAACACCGTGTTGACCCGACGCTTGAACGGCGGCAAATCGTTGACCGGCTCACCCGCGAGACGAATCTCGCCGTCGCTGACGTGTTCGAAGCCGGCAATGGTGCGCAACAGGGTGGTCTTGCCACAGCCGGAAGGGCCGAGCAGGGTGAAGAATTCGTTGTCGGCAATGTCCACGGATACATTGTCGAGGGCGGGTGCAAGCCCCGGATCGTCGGAATAGCGTTTGGAGACGTTTCGCACTTCAATTGCAACTGGATGACCCATAATGGTGCATTCCTCTAATTATTGTATGCAAAATCTGGATGCAATTTAGAAATACCCGGATTAACCTGCCCGTGCAAGCCCCTTTTTCAATGGCTGTTCATCCGCCAGGGTTGTTTGCACAGGGCTGAAGGAGTTGATGAATGGCGGAAAAGAAACTGGAAACCACGGTCGACCGCGTCTACCAAGGGGTTTACGAGGCGATCAGCAAGCGCTCGCTGCGTCCGGGAATGAAACTGGGCGAAGCCTCGTTGGCCGAGTTGTTCAATGTCAGCCGCACGTCTGTCCGGGCTGCGCTCAAGCAATTGGAAGCCGATGGACTGGTCACCACCGAGCCCAATAAAGGTGCATCGGTGTCGTTGCCCAGTGACGAGGAGATCCGTTCGCTGTTCGAAACCCGGCGTCTGGTCGAGATCGGTATCGTCATTGAACTGTGCCGCCGCCGCGATACGGCGGTGACCCGGGATCTGCGCGATCACTTGCTGCTGGAGGATGAAGCGCATCAAAGCGGTGATCACGAGCGCCTGATTCACCTGCTCGGCGAGTTCCACATCAAGCTGGCCCGCAGCCTCAATAACCCGGTGCTGCTCGACTGGTTCCAGAAGCTGATTTCCCGGGCGTCGCTGTATGCCGCCGCACTGGACGACGACAGCCATGAAGCCTGCCGCGACGATGAACACCTGCGACTGATCGAGTACATCGAAGCGGGCAACCAGAGCGCGGCCATCGAGCTGACCTGCATGCATCTGAATGGCATCGAGAAGGCCATTCTCGACGTCGCGGCTACGTTGAAAACCAGCTACAACCCGCTCAAGCATTTGATTGAGGTCTAGACCCCACTGAAGATCAAAACTGTGGGAGCGGGCTTGCTCGCGAAAGCGGTGTGTCATTCAACCTGTTCGTCTGCTGATACACCGCCTTCGCGAGCAGGCTCGCTCCCACAGTGGACCTCCAGTGGCCCGTGAGAATCAGCTATACCTCTATGAAACGAATAGCGTCCAGAATGCTCGAAACAAACGGGTGAAATTTACCGGGATTGAGCCAGCCGATGCAGTTTCTAGCGGATAGCCACGGGTGTGCCGGATGGAACGGCGAGATGGCCGGGCGCATTCGTGCGTTCGACTGGAGCCCGACTGAACTTGGCCCACTCGATTCATGGTCGAAAAGCCTGAGCGGTGCAGTGCAGTTGATGCTTGCCTCGCCGTTGCCGATGGTGATGCTCTGGGGACAGTCGGGGTACATGATCTACAACGACGCCTATTCCAAGTTTGCCGGTGGACGTCATCCTTACCTGCTGGGCTCTACGGTCGAACTGGGCTGGCCCGAAGTCGCTGAATTCAATCGCCATGTGGTGGATACCTGCCTGGCGGGCGGCACCTTGTCCTATCGCAATAAAGTCCTGGTACTGCTGCGCGACGGTATTCCCGAGGATGTCTGGCTCGACCTCTATTACAGCCCGGTGGCCGACGATGACGGTCGTCCGGCCGGGGTCATGGCCATGGTGGTGGAAACCACCGAATGGGTGATATCCGAACGTCGGCGACAGGCGGCTGAAGACGCCTATCGCGCCGACAATGAACGGGTACGGCTGGCGCTGAATGCCGGTGCCTTGCTCGGCTCCTTTGTCTGGGACATCAAGACCAACGTGTTGTCGGGTGATGAGCGCTTCGCCCGCGCGTTTTCCTATCCACCGGGGCAAGACTTGCAAAACCTGCCCCAGGACATCGCTGAAAGCCGGATCCACCCGGACGATCGCAGCTGGGTTCAGGAGCGCATCACACTGTCGGTCGAGACCGGTGAACCCTACAACGTCGAGTACCGGATCCAGCGCCCCGACGGCAGTTACCTCTGGGTACTCGCCAGCGGCTGTTGCGAGTTCGACGAGCAAGGCGAGGCGTTTCGCTTCCCCGGTGTGCTGATCGATATTCACGAACGCAAGACCGCCGAAGAATCCCTGCTCAAGTTCACCCGCAACCTGGAGCAACGGGTGGCCGATGAGGTCGAGGCGCGTCTGGCGGCGGAAGAGCAATTGCGCCAGTCACAGAAACTCGAGGCCATCGGCGGCCTCACCGGTGGCGTGGCTCATGACTTCAACAACCTGTTGCAAGTGATCGCCGGCAACCTGCACCTGCTGGCGCGCCATGAGCCGGGTAACGCCAATGTACAGCGCCGGGTCGCGGCGTCGATTGCCGCTGTCGAGCGCGGTGCCAAGCTGTCGTCGCAATTGCTCGCATTCGCCCGCCGCCAGCCGTTGTCGCCTGCGGTCTTCACGCTGCGGCAGATTTTCGATGGCCTGGCGGAGCTGTTGCTGCGTGCCTTGGGTGAATCCCTGCAGGTGCACATGACGGCACCGGAAGACTCCTGGAATGTGTTTGTCGATCGCAATCAACTGGAAAACGCCATTCTCAATCTGGCGATCAATGCCCGTGACGCCCTGCAAGGCGAGGGCCGGATTGACCTTTGCGCGGAAAACATCAGCCTCGATCGCAAGTTTTGCGCCGCAAAGGGCATTGCCGCCGGTGACTATGTGCGGGTGTCCGTGGCGGATACCGGCGTCGGCATGCCGCCGCAGGTGCTGGCCCAGGCGTTCGAACCGTTTTTCACCACCAAGGCCGACGGTCAGGGCACCGGGCTGGGATTGAGCATGGTGTTCGGTTTCGTCAAGCAGAGTGGCGGTCATATCGAGATCGCCAGCGACGTCGGGCAGGGTACCCGGGTGCAGTTGTACTTCCCGCGCACCTTGCGCGCGGCACCCAGCGAAGCGTTGAGCCCCGATGTACCGCAGCGCGGCGGGCACGAGCGGATCCTGGTGGTCGAAGACAATGAGGCGGTGCGGGTGTCGGTGGTGGAGTTGTTGCGCGAAGAGGGCTACCAGATCCTCACGGCCACCAATGGTGACGTCGCCATGCAAATGTTGCTGGAAGGGCTGGCGGTGGACCTGATATTCACCGACGTGGTCATGCCCGGCCTGATCAAGAGTTCGGACCTGGCCGCCTGGGCGAAAGTGCAGGAGCCTCCGGTGGCCGTGCTGTTCACCTCGGGGCATACCCGCGACATCATCTCGCGCAATCACCAGCTCAGCCCTGACACCCACCTGCTGAGCAAACCCTACAATCCTGAGGCGCTCAGGAAAATGGTGCGCACGGTGCTTAACGGCTGACCAGAACAGGTGACTCTCCATACGGGTTTTCAAAAGACGACCGAGTGATCGTCTACCGCTGGAGGCGTCGGCGCAGGCGAATGTTTATCGACTTTGCGTCAGGACGACGAACGGACACCGCTGGTCTGACAGGTGGTCGACAGAACGGGCTAACCGAGGCCATTCTGATAGTTGGTGAACGCAATCAATCGCGCTTGCTACCGATTAACAAACGGAGGTGTTCCATGCCGGTGCCCCATGACCTTTATCAGGATCTGAAACGCTCAAAGGAAGAGATCCAGCAGAAACGCACCAAGGATCCGTTACTGGATTCACTGCTTAACAAGTATTCCCTGGCGGATGCCGATGTGGTGAAGGCGGAGGAGGCCAAATCCAGCGATGACATGGTGACGAAGCTCAAGGCGAAGCGCCTGGAGGTCAAGGACAAGATCGTCAGGCAACTTGACTCATCGTCCTGATCCAGCCTGGAACGGCAACCAGAAACCCCGCCCGAATACCCTGGTCAACGGAACACCGTCCCCTGTAGGAGCGAGCTCGCTCGCGATGGTCGTCAACGATAACGCTGGTTGGCAGGTGCCCCGCGGCGTTCTCGGGTTTATCGCGAGCGAGCTCGCTCCTGCAAGTGGGAGGGTGAATCAGAGGCGGCGCTTGCTCATTGCAATGCCTTGTTCAACGGCAACCGCGCCATGTTCTGCGCTTTCAGCGAACCGAAATACAGCCAGTCCCCATACTCGCGCACCGTGGTGATGGGGGAGTAGTTGTCGCTGCTGCCGTCCTGCAGGTTGGCGATCACTTTGCCCTCCAGGTCCAGGCCCAGGGCAAACCCGCGTTTTTCCACGGGTTTGGGCAGGACGGTCATGGCCCGCACGATCATCTTGCGCACGAACGGATGCGCTGCCGTGCCGTCGAGCAAGGCATTTCGCGGGGCATACAGCGCCACCCAGAACCGGTCGTGACCATTGAACGACAGGTTGTCCGGCAGCCCCGGCAGGTTGTCGATGAACAGGTCATGGGTGCCGGCCTTGGGGCCGCTGAGCCAGTAACGGCTGATGCGGTAGGCGCCGGTTTCATTGACCAGTACGTAGGCATCGTCCGGCCCCAGGGTCACGCCGTTGGCAAACTCCAGCTTGTCCAGCACAACCGATGTCTTGCCGGTCTGGAAGTCATAACGCAGCAGGCGGCCGTCGCCACCGTGTTCGAGCACGGCTTCACCATCGTGGCCATAGCCGAATCGGCTCGAAGCATCGCTGAAATAGGCGTAGTGACCCGGTTTGTCGATCGCCACATCATCGGTAAAACCGAAGGGAACGCCACCGGCCTCAGTGGTCAGGGCTACCAGGCGACCCTGGGCATCGAGTGACAACAAGCCTTTGACGGCGTCGGCGATCACCAGCAGGCCATTGGGATGCCGGGCCAGGCCCAACGGCCGGCCACCGGTGTCGGTCAGGACTTTGGTGGTCTTGCCGTCCAGGCTGGTGCGGATCAGGCGACCGTCGTGCAGGCCGGTAATGAGCATGTCATTTTCCAGCAACAGGGCTTCCGGGCCATCGATGTCGGCGGCACCGACGCGCTCCATGCCCTTGAGTCGCTGGTTGTCGGCGTAGATGCCACTGGAGAGGGACGGCGCGGGTTGTGGCCTCCAGGCCACCGGTCGCACCTTGGTTGGCATCAGCAGCAGGAAAGCGCCGATGACGACAATGACCAGCAACAGGCATTTGAAGAATCTGCTCACGCGCTGACCCCTGTCGCCGCCAGGTATTTCTGCGCCATGTCGCGCAATGCCAGCATCGATGCGGCCGACTCCCGATCGATGCGGCGCTTGAGCAACAAGCGGTTGGCAATCCGCATCGCCAGACCGCTGAATTGATATTCCAGGGTCCGGACGAAACGCGTGTCCTGGCCTGTGGCATCGCATTCATAGGTCACCACCAGCGACAGGCCATGATCACCTTGGGCCCGGGCGCTCCAGCGCCGTCCAGGCAGATACTCCGCCACCTCCCAGCTCAAGTGCCCGTCGCGGCCGCCGGCGCGAATGTCCTCTTCGAAACGTGTGCCGGCATGCAACGGGCCTTTTGGTCCATCGATATGCAGCGACGAGGGATGCCATTGCGGCCAAAGGGTCACGGTGCTCGCGTAGGCCAGTACGTCTGCCGGGTGTCCGGCAATGACAATCTGATGCTGCATGCGGGTCATGGGCGTTCTCGTCGGGTTGTGCGGCGCAGGTTCCGGCTCCCAATAGAGGGTGCCGAACAGGTAGTCCATCAGCGGGAAAACGATGTTGAAATTGCGCTCCTGCATCAGTTCGCGGCGGTGATGCAGTTCGTGCAGCCGGCGCATCTGGCGGATCCACGGCAGCCGGGTGAGCGGGTTGTGCGGCGGCAGGTGCTCACAGGCATGAAACACTTCATAAGCCAGGTAACCGAGGACAAGAAAACCGCCGACCAATCCGGCGACGTTGGTGTCGATGTGCTTGAGCAGCCACCACAGAGGCAGGGCAACGGCGAGGGTGTGCAGCACGATCAGCCATGCCGGAAACAGAATCACCCGCCAGTCGCGGGCGCTGTCATAGGTCATGTGGCCGGGGGTGAAAAAACTGTGGTGGTCGCCAGCGTGGCGGGCATAAAACAGCCGGGCCAAGCTCTTTTTATGATGCCCCAGGTGGCGATGCACCATGTACACGCCGAAGTTGAAAAACAGCAGTGTGAGGGGCACCGCCAGCCATTGTGCCGATGTGACCTGATGGACGTTGCTCCAGAAAATGCTGATCGCCAGTACCCCGAACGCCAGGACAAAAGCGCCGTGCAACCAGGGGTTGTAGAGCGGATGAATGTCGGCGCGGTAGCGGCTGCGGAATCCGTCGGTGGTCTGCCTCACTGCAATCACCTGTCGTTATTGTTATCTCCTGAAGATTAGTCGATTCCGACGGTCTGGCGGGCCGAACCTTGAGGACACAACGGCCATGATCCGGTGCAAACCGTTGTCAGGTCAGCGGGTCCCAGCGCTGTGACCAGTCTTCGTCGGAATCGATGACCCCGCGCAGCAGGTCGAAGGCGTGTTGCAGGGTTGGCGAGTCACGGTCGCGGGAATAGACCAGGTAGGTCGGATAACTGAATTCCGGGGCCTTGGGCACCAGTTCCAGCACACCGCTTTCCAGGTAGCGCTGTACCACGCGGGTGCGGAAATAGCCGCTACCGCCGTTTTCGAGAATGTACTGCAAACCCAGCGGACCAAGGTTGAAGGTCAGCGCGGCCTTGGCTTTTTCCGGCAGGGCAGCGTCATGCTGGCGGCGAAAGCCCGGGCCCCAATCGATGTACACGTAAGGCTCGGGCCGTTCGACCGAGCGCACGAGGATGAGTTTTTCTTCAAGGATCTGCTCGACCTGCAATCGCGGCCAATACTCGGGCTGATATACCAGTGCGGCATCCAGTACGCCCAATTCCAGTTGGCGCAGCAGGTTTTCGCCATCACGGATTTCCATGCGCAAGGCGTGGCTGGGGATCTTTTCGCGTATTTCACCGGCCCAACCCAGCATCAGCGGATTGCACAGGCTGACCTCGCCACCGATGTGCAGCACATCGCGATAACCCTCGGGCAACGGCAAATCACGCCGCGCGGCTTCCCAGGTTTGCACCAGTTGATTGGCGTACACCACGAAGGCTTCACCGTTGGGCGTCAGGCGGGCTCCGGCGCGGTTGCGCACGAACAGGGTGCTGCCCAGTTGGCTTTCGAGTTTTTGCACCCGTGCAGTGATCGCGGTCTGGGTGACATGGAGCTTTTCGGCAGCCGCGGCCAGGCTGCCATGGCGGACGATTTCGAGGAAGGTGCGGGCGAGGTCGATGTCCATGGGTTGGCCGGTGCTGTCAGTGTGGACATTGTAAGAGCACCACCGAACCTGTGGCGAGGGGGCTTGCCCCCGTTCGGCTGCGAAGCAGTCGTCAATCCGAAGCCCGCTATGTTTGAGCGGGTCTAAAGGGCCGCTTCGCGCCCCAACGGGGGCAAGCCCCCTCGCCACAGGGCAGGTAAAAATGACAAATCCCGCCACGAGGGGCGGGATTCATCTGCGGCCTTGCACGTTCCCGAAGATCGGGAACCGGGTGCTTAGGACGGGAACAGCTCGGACAGTTTCATGGCCAGCATCATGTCGCCTTCAGCGCGCAGTTTGCCGCCCATGAACGCTTGCATGCCGTCAGTCGAACCGTCGACGATGCCTGCCAGGGTTTCGCCGTCCATCACCAGGGTCACCTGGGCGTCCGGGTTCTCGCCTTCCTGCAGCTCGCAGGTCTGGTCCTTGACGATCAGCGAGAAGTTCTTGGAGTCGTCGATGCGGAAACCGAAGACCAGGTCCAGGCCGGCAGCGGCGGCTGGGTTGAACTTGGCTTTCATTGCTTGTACGGCATCAGCTACGGAGGTCATGGTTCGATCCTTTCTTGGGTATGGAGCTGGTTGATTACAGCCAGGGTCACAATAGTCCGGACTCAGCGAAACGTGATGAGTTCCGGGGCCTTCAACAGTTGCAGGTGCGCATGATTGTTGAAGGAAGCCAGGGCCACCTCGCGACCACGAAACTTGAGTTGGTTGAGCGAGGTGTTGACGATTTGCCAGTTCAATTCAAAGGCCTGCCGGGCAGGCATTTGCGTTATCAGGTGGAGCAGGGCGGTGATGGTGCCGCCGGACGTGAACACGGCGATTTTCTGGGTGTTGTCGGCCTGGTCGAGGATGCGATGCAAACCGGCCTGTACCCGCTCGACAAACCCCAGCCAGCTTTCCAGGCCAGGTGTGTCGTAGGTGCCGGCGAGCCAGCGTTCGATGATCAGGGCGAAGATACGCTGGAACTCACCACGGTTTTGCGCGGCGTTGCGCAAGATGTGCAGCGCTTCGGGTTCGTCCGGCAGCATGGCCGGCAACAGCGCGCGGATCACCGCATCGGCGTCGAATTCGTTGAAGGCGGCGTCGGTTTCCAGGAGCGGCACCGGCAGGCCCACCGCGGCGAACTGTTCCAGCGCGCTGTTGGCCGTGTGCTGCTGGCGGCGCAAGTCCCCCGCCAGGCAGCGGTCGAAGCTGATCCCGAGTTCGGCCAGGTGCCGACCAAGGATTTCAGCCTGACGAATGCCGGTCGGCGACAGGACGTCGTAGTCGTCTGCACCAAAGGAGGCCTGGCCATGTCGAATCAGATAGATGCTGCCCACGTCCGCGTCATCCCGGTACGTTGAAGGTTTGGCGAGGTTATGAGGATGGCGGTGAGCTGTCAATGAAAAAACATACGCTTGTTTGAAATGCCCGTTACAGGCCTGTTGCCAGAAATTGCGCGACTGGTCGCAAGGCCGGCGCATGGGTATGCTGGAAGTATCCCGCGCGCGTTCGAGCCGCGCATCGCTTGAGGAGTCCCTGTGGAGTTTTTTTCCGAGTACGCCATTTTCCTGGCCAAGACCGTGACCCTGGTGATCGCCATTCTGGTGGTCCTGGCCAGTTTTGCGGCCTTGCGCAGCAAAGGGCGGCGCAAGTCGTCCGGCCAATTGCAGGTCAGCAAGCTCAATGATTTCTACAAAGGGCTGCGCGAGCGCCTGGAGCAAACCTTGCTCGACAAGGACCAGCTCAAGGCCCTGCGCAAGACCCAGGCTAAAACCGACAAGAAACAGAAGAAAAAAACCGAGGTCAAACCCCGGGTGTTCGTGCTGGATTTCAACGGCGATATCAAGGCTTCGGCCACCGAAAGCCTGCGCCACGAAATCACCGCCTTGCTGACCCTCGCCACACCGAAGGACGAAGTGGTGCTGCGCCTGGAAAGCGGCGGCGGCATGGTTCACAGCTACGGCCTGGCGTCCTCGCAACTGGCGCGTATCCGCGAAGCCGGCGTGCCCTTGACCGTGTGCATCGACAAGGTCGCGGCCAGCGGCGGCTACATGATGGCGTGCATTGGCCAGAAGATCATCAGTGCACCGTTCGCGATCCTCGGCTCGATTGGCGTGGTGGCGCAGTTGCCCAACGTCAATCGCTTGCTGAAAAAGCACGACATCGATTTCGAAGTGCTGACCGCCGGTGAGTACAAGCGCACCCTGACCGTGTTTGGCGAAAACACCGAGAAGGGGCGGGAGAAGTTCCAGCAGGACCTGGACATCACCCATCAACTGTTCAAGAACTTCGTGTCGCGCTATCGCCCGCAACTGGCGATCGATGAAGTGGCCACCGGCGAAATCTGGCTCGGCGTTGCAGCACTGGAAAAACACCTGGTCGACGAACTCAAGACCAGTGATGAATACCTCGCCGAACGCGCCAGGCAGTCCGAGCTTTATCACCTGCACTATGCCGAGCGTAAAAGCCTGCAAGAGCGCATTGGCATGGCCGCCAGTGGTTCGGTCGACCGCCTGTTGCTGAACTGGTGGAGCCGTTTGACCCAGCAACGCTTCTGGTAACTCTGCGTTCAATCGGCTAATCGCTAATGACCGCTTTTGTATTTTGAACGGTCAAAAGGCCTTGAACGATGCCATGCAGGCAATGTTCAAGGCCACGTTTAATCGAGACTAATACCACACGGGGGCAAGTGTTGATTCGTTGCTCAGCGCTGCCATGTTATTTTCGGAGTTCGGGCACGGCTGTTGTTGATGCTCCAATCCAGGATCCTTCCCTCAGCGCCATAAGTGGCCGACGCCTTGATTAGCGAATCGATGTCGGTGAAACGAATTTCATCCATTGCACCGATCAGTCCTTTTTTCAGGTAAACACTATCGCCATCAACCGATATTGGAAATGCCGATGGTCCTGGCGCATGACCCCTGAAATGAAACTGGAATCTATAGTCGCGGTCGAGCATGAACATCCCGGGTTCATTGAGTTGCTCTTGTAATGTAGTCGGGAGGTCAGAATGTGAAGACCATGGCAGCTCTATGCTGTCCATTTCACCTGGAATCTGTTTAAAGCCATTTGACTCCAGGGCTTCAAGCAGGTTATCGAGGCTCTTGAAGCGAACATTGTCAATTGTTGGCCATTCCTCATGTTGAATATGGATAAGGGGGTTGTCAGTCTTGATGGGGATGTAGCCAATATCGCCATTGGCATCGCAGTATAAAATGGCAAGATAACTAAAGTTTTTTTCTTTCCAAAGTGTTTTGGATGCGGAGTAACGGGCTTCGTCTGAAATATACATCGTGCAAAATCCTTTTGCGGTTAGTTGGGGTCTTCAAACTCTATCGCGTAAAATAAAAAACATTGTGCGGAATGTATTTCCGCGATTTTCAAGTTATAAAGTTATTACTGTGATACTGGTTGTCCGGTCGGTCTATTAGCTTGAGTTGTGTCGCGCTTTTTTGCCGGCGAATGCTTGTCCTGTGTCCTCTACGGCACGGCGAAATCTCTGTAGGCAACAGGCGACAGTTCCTGCTTTCGGCAACGCGGCGGCTGGTTATGTTGGTGTTCCAAAAAATAACTGCCATGGAATGCACATGAATGACCCTCTGCGCGACCACGAAGCACCGCCGCATCCAGCCCTGCACTTGCGTGATGAATTGAAAACGGCGGTAGCGACCGCACTGCCGCAGACGCCGGAGCAATTCGGTGCACAATTGATCCGGGAAAAGTGGGGACAGGATATCGATCCAGACTCGGCCCTGCTGGTAACGCTTGACTACGACACCGACGCAAGTGCCGGGCGGGGCGCGATCCATCAGGGGCGGGTAAACAACTCACGCACCCTGGTGCAGGCAATGCTGTCGAATTATCAAACCGTGGCTGACGGCCGTTTCGGCGAAACGGCGTTTGGTTTGTATACGCCTCCGGACATCGGGCCCGAGATTCATGTCGTTGGTCCGGTCGATGACGCGGCGGCCAAAGCCGTGGATTACTATCACGACTATGAGGGGATCTATCGGAGCACAACACCCCAGACTTACGGTCCCTCGACACAAATCGCCCTCAGGCCGGCCGACTTCAAGAAGTGGGTTTGGGAACTGGACCTGCAGTCCCGCTATCAGGCCTGTCTTGAGCAAGCCTGGCCGTCAGCCGAGCGGATCGTGCGGGCCGAGCCTTACGCGTTGAGGACATCGGTCAAGGCGGCTTTTGTCATGAGCGCTTGCCTGCAACATCAGGAAGGCAGCCTGAGCCAGGCCGGCCTCGCATTGGCGATGCAGGCGGCAGGACTGCCGGCGGAGCAGACCTGGGAAGCACTGGTAATCACCCAACTGCAAGCGCCGACCCGCGTTGGTACGCAGATCGAAGCGGGACGCCTGACGATCTACCGCTACACCTCGTCCGACATCTGGTTTTTTCGCCAGCGCAGCAGCGCCCGGGCACTGCTGTATATCCCGGCCAACTCCTCGCCCTTGCATGAGTTCGCCGACATCCGCCACATGCGCGACTGGGTCGTGGCCCAAGGCAGGATTGGCGACACGCAACAGGCCCTGGCCAGCCATTTTGCCGAAGAAGACCGTGACGACGGCACTTTCCATGCGGGTGTACTGACTGCGCTGGAGGGCCTGGCGGCTTATCCGAATGAGTACAGACTGAAAAAGACCGCCGGGTTCTTCAATGACGACGGCTTTTGGGATCCGCAGGACTATATCGATTTCGAGCGCTCTTCTGCGGCCACGGACCCTTTTGCGCAACTGGTATTGACCATGAGGCAAGCGTCGATGGCCAGCGTCAAAACCATCCGCGACGATGCCCAGGTCAATCGTGACAACCTCAGTGCGGTGGTTGAGCCGCTTGTGCGCTGGATCAACCGGTTCGGCCCGTTGGCCTTGTTTGTTCCCGGTGGCGAGGGTTTGCTGGTGTTGGCCGCAATCATCGATGCCGGCTACGGCCTCGATCAGGCCGTCAACGGTAAAACCCCGGAGCAGCGTTCCGAAGGCATCACCCGTACGGTATTCGGTTTGCTCAACGCGTTGCCGCTTGCCGGAGCGGGAGCTGCACTCAAGGGCGAAGGCTCAAGTGCCAAGGCACTGGGTGAAACGCTGGACGAATCCGGCGAACCGATCCGTGAACCGGGCGCTCATCCTTTGCCAGAGGTGACGATCAAGCCTGAACCCGCTCCAGCGACCCCGGTCACCCGTCTGGAGTTGATGCGCAGTGTCTGTACGCCATTGGCTGCATTCAGCGATGAGGTGTTGGGCCAGATTGCCCGGATCAGCAGCGTCGACGACGATCTGTTGCGTTCGATGCAAGCCGGACACCCCCTGACGCCTTTGCTGGCCGATACCATCAGCCGCTTTCAACTCGAGCAGACCCTTGAGACGGTTGCCGACCCGGTCATTCGGGCGCAAATGTTCGACAGCCGCTATCAGGCGCTCCAGCAATCGGATAGCGAGTGGGTCCGGTTGTTTCTGCGGGAGTATCCGGGACTGCCAAAAAGCGTTGTGGAACAGATTCTCGATCGCTCGGGAGTCGAGATCGCCCGGCCTGTGGAAGCAGCCGAGGCACTGCGGATGATCAAGCGCCTGGACGGCAAGGCCCGCGAATATCAGAGCCATGCAAGACTCAATCGCGCTTTTGAAGGCCTTTACCTGAAGACGGTTCACCAGCCTGATTCCGACATCCTGGCCTTGCACTCCATCAGGCAATTGCCCGGTTGGCCCGAGCACCTGCGTATCGAAGTGCTCAAAGGGACGATCAGTGGCCGTGTGCTGGATCGCTGTGGCCCGCTCGATTCGCCGGACTGTCGCCGGTTGGTCAGGGTGGAGGGTCGCTATCGGCATTCGGCGATGACAGATTCAGTTGAAGGCGAGGACATGTTTGCAGCGTTGTTTGGCGTGCTGTCTGCCGACGAACGTGCTGCGATGTCGTTGCATTCATCCAGCGAGCTGAGGCGGCGCATCGGTGAATGGGCATTGCCCCGTTCCGAACTCATGCTTGGACTCAACCGAATGGACTCGGGCCTGCCCTTCGAGGCGTCGGGTTTGCGCGGCGGTGGCTATCCGCACACACCGCAGGGGGCGGATTTGACTCACGAGGTAAAGCGGCTATTGGTCAAGGATCTCTACCCCGACTTCACTGATGCCCAGGCCGATGAACTGCTCGATCGCGCGGGGGGTGGTGCCGAGGCGTTGCTGGAAAGTCTGAGGCTGCAGCTGCAACAGTTACGTAGCGACCTGAGCTCCTGGATCGATCAGGCCGTGCTCGATGTCGATGATATGGATCTGGATTTTCTGGCTGTGGGCGACGAGGATGCTGCCGGCATGAATCCGCAGCAAGTGGAGGCGCACAACGTTGGCTTGTTGCAGCGCGTGATCGAGTATGAGCGCGAATCCCGCGACGAGCTTGCCGACAAACTGATCGCCATCTGGCAAAAGTGTCCGCCTCACGTCAATAACGTGTATTCCAACGAGGTTTTTGCTGGCTACAGGCTCGATCTGGGTTTCGAGGATTTCCATCGGTTGCCGGTGATGAACATTCATTTCGATGAGGTCATCGAACTGTCGCTGCAGGGCTTTCATCTGGTCGAGCGCGAGAGCCTGAATGCGTTTCTCGAGAGCTTCCCGAACCTGCGGTCCCTGGACCTTGAACGTGTCGATTTGCGTCACCTCAATGCAGAGGAGGTGCTGGAGGGTGTATTGCCTCCAGCCATTCGGCGAATGACTCGGCTCACTTCGCTCAACCTGAGGTCCACGTTCCTCGAACTCAAGGAAAATACGGCCTCGCAGTTTCTCGACCTGGTCAACCTGCAAATGCTGGATCTGAGTGACAACCCGCTGGTCACTCCACCATTGGTACTGGGGCTGAACGAGTTGCGGGTGTTGAACCTGAGAAACACCCGGATCAGCCATTGCCCTATCGGCATTGCCGACGAGCCGTACCTGACCTCACTGGATTTACGCGACAACCAGATCAGCCGTGTCCCAGAGGCCGTCCTGAATCAGGCGATCTCTCGGGGCCAGGTCAAGTTGTGGGGTAATCCATTGACGGATGAAGACACGCTGGTGCGTTTGGTCGAGCATCGGGAACGCACCGGCATCAATCTCTGGCTCGGCGAGCCCGGTGCTCAATACGGCAGTGCGATACCGTGGCTGAAGGAGGGTGATGAGCTGTTGCGTGCAGCCCGGAACCAGATCTGGCAACGACTGGCGCTCAAATCTTCGGGAGCCGTGTTCCTGCGAGTCATGGACGGGTTGAGTCTGACGGCGCAGTTCCGGGTCGGATACTGGCTGTTGCAAGCGCGGGTGTGGCGGTTACTGTGCGAGGCGGACGCATCTGAGGAGTTATGGGGCTGGCTGCGTCAGACGGTAGAAACAACGCTGGCGGATGCGCAAGATCCATTCAGGCTGTTTGGCGCTCTGGAGGATAAAGTTCAACTTTATCGCGACTGGGTAGGCTTGGGGCGGCCGATTCGGATGGGGGACCATCCGGTACCGTAACGGGAAAGGAAACACCCTGAACCCCGGCGCGGGGTTCAGGGTATGACGATCAGCGGCGACGGAACAGCGGCAGCGGTTCGTCAGTGGCGGCCTGATAGGTCACCGAGAAGTCCTTGAGACCTTCCAGCGCTTCATACGGGTCTTTATCGGGGCGTACGGCAAACGCGTCGAATCCACAGCGATGCATGTAGAACAACTGGTCGCGCAGCACGTCGCCAATGGCCCGCAATTCGCCCTTGAAACCATAACGGTCACGCAGCAGGCGGGCATTGGAGTAGTTGCGGCCATCGGTGAAGGCCGGGAAGTTCAAGGCGATGACCTGGAACTGCGCCACGTCTTCGCCGATTTCCTCGGCTTCTTCATCGGCGTCCAGCCAGATGCCCAGGCCACCGTCGCGGGCCAGGAGCATACGGCTGTGTTCGCGCCACAGCTGCAACGGGACGATGTAGTCGTCGCAGTTGGTGATCTCGTCGATACTGAAATCCTTGGGCAGCAGGTGCCAGGTTTCGTCGACGACCTCGTTGTTCTTAATGATTCGCTGCATAGACGCGTTCCTTGAAGAGGTCGATGCCAATACGCTGGTAGGTGTCGATGAAACGCTCGTCTTCGGTACGTTGTTCGATGTACACGTCGATCAGCTTCTCGATCACGTCAGGCATGGCTTCCTGGGCGAAGGACGGGCCGAGGATCTTGCCCAGGCTGGCGTCGCGACTGGCGCTGCCGCCGAGGGAAACCTGGTAGAACTCTTCGCCTTTCTTGTCCACCCCGAGAATGCCGATGTGGCCGACGTGGTGGTGACCGCAGGCGTTCATGCAACCGGAGATGTTCAGGTCAAGTTCGCCGATGTCGAACAGGTAGTCCAGGTCGTCGAAACGGCGCTGGATCGATTCGGCGATCGGGATCGACTTGGCGTTGGCCAGGGAGCAGAAGTCACCGCCCGGGCAGCAGATGATGTCGGTCAGCAAGCCGATGTTCGGCGTGGCGAAACCTTGCTCGCGCAGCTCGCTCCACATGGCGAACAGCTTTTCCTGTTCGACGTCGGCCAGAATGATGTTCTGTTCGTGGGAGGTGCGCAGTTGGCCGAAGCTGTAGCGGTCGGCCAGGTCGGCCACGGCGTCGAGCTGCTTGTCGGTGATGTCGCCCGGGGCAACGCCGGTTGGCTTCAGGGACAAGGTCACGGCTACATAGCCCGGCTTCTTGTGGGCCAGGGTGTTGCGCACGCGCCAACGGGCGAAGCCCGGGTGCTGCTGGTCGAGCTCGGCCAGGGCGGCGGTCTGGTTGTCCAGCGCCTTGTAGTCCGGGTCGACGAAGTGTTTGGCGACGCGCTGCACTTCGGCTTCGGTCAGCGTGGTCTGGCCACCGCGAAGGTGCTCCATTTCCGCATCGACTTTCTGCGCGAAGACTTCAGGCGTCAGCGCTTTGACCAGGATCTTGATCCGTGCCTTGTACTTGTTGTCGCGACGGCCGTAGCGGTTGTAGACCCGCAGGATGGCGTCGAGGTAGCTCAACAGGTCTTGCCATGGCAGGAATTCATTGATGAATGCACCCACCACCGGCGTACGGCCCAGGCCGCCGCCGACCAGCACACGGAAGCCCAGTTCGCCAGCGGCGTTGTGCACCGGCTCAAGGCCGATGTCATGGACTTCGATGGCGGCGCGGTCGGAGGTCGAACCGTTGACGGCGATCTTGAATTTGCGCGGCAGGTAGGCAAATTCCGGGTGGAACGTGGTCCACTGGCGAACGATCTCGCACCATGGGCGCGGGTCGATCAGTTCGTCGGCGGCGACGCCGGCAAACTGGTCGGTGGTGACGTTGCGCAGGCAGTTGCCGCTGGTCTGGATCGCGTGCATCTGCACGGTGGCCAGTTCCGCGAGAATGTCCGGAATGTCTTCCACGGCCGGCCAGTTGAACTGCACGTTCTGCCGGGTACTGATGTGGGCGTAGCCCTTGTCGTAGTCGCGGGCAATCCTGGCCATCATTCGCACTTGCCGCGAAGTCAGTTGGCCGTAAGGCACGGCGACTCGCAACATCGGTGCGAAACGCTGGATATAAAGGCCATTTTGCAGGCGCAGGGGGCGGAATTCTTCTTCGCTCAGCTCGCCTGCCAGATAGCGTCGGGTCTGATCACGGAACTGCTTGACGCGGTCCTCGATGATCCGCTGATCGTATTCGTCGTATACGTACATATAAGTCCTGTTCTCAGGCTTGGGTCGCTCGGATACAGCTGCGTTTTTGTGCTTGCCGGAGTCCGATGGAGCCTCTGCAATTCTGCGCGCACGGCCGCGCACTCCCTTCGGAGCCGGGGCAAGATAACAGTTTGCAGTTATGCGTAAAAGTGATGTTTGAGCATATGTAAAGAACCAAATCGCCTAATGAGAATCGTTGTTGCAAAGACCCTGTTTGTGGTGCGGGCAATCGTCGTCTTTACTCTGCTCGAGTCTTTGTGCAATCACCGATAAAACCGACAAGAGGCGATGCAATGAGCAACCCAACCAAAGCACGGAAAAGCGATAGCACCGTTGATGCCTGGGCAATTTTGTTCCTGATCATCCTGGTCGTGGGGACGGCGGTTTTCTGGGTCAGCCATCAGTAAACGACCCCGTCCGGGCCCGATTCCGACGATTGTCCTACAAAAAACGGATTAATCGCCGTTTTACGGACGTTCGCTGGCTATAATGCGCGGCGAATTTCCGGGGGCTCGGACGACCAATGTTGAAGTTTCTGTGTGGCGTATTACTGGCGCTGGGCATGGGCGTGGGAGCTTGTGCCCAGGCCGCGTCAGTGTTGTTCCTGAACCCGGGAACCCCCACGGAAGCTTTTTGGGCGAGTTACTCGCAGTTCATGCAGGCCGCGGCGACCGACCTGGGGATGGATTTACGCATCCAGTATTCCGACCGGGTCTCCGAAAACACCATCCACCAGGCGCGTGAAGCCCTTCAGGGCTACCATCGTCCCGATTACCTGGTCTTCGTCAACGAGCAGTACATCGCCCCCGAAATCCTGCGGCTGGCCAAAGGCAGTGGTGTGAAGCTGTTCATGGTCAACAACGCCCTGACCCCGGATCAGATGAAGCTTGTCGGCGCACGACCTGACAAGTATCCCGATTTGCTCGGCAGCCTGGTGCCCAATGACGAGGAGGGCGGCTACCTGATGCTCAAGGAACTGATCCGGCAGCACGGCCCGGTAGCTCCCGGCCAGACCATCGATCTGCTGGCTTTTTCCGGCTTGAAGATCACCCCGTCCGCGCAGTTCCGCGAAAAAGGCATGCGGCGCGCCCTGGCCGAGCACCCCGAGGTGCGTTTGCGGCAGTTGGTATACGGCGGCTGGACCCGGCAACGCGCCTATGAGCAGGCCAGGTTGTTGTTCAAACGCTACCCGCAGACGTCGCTGGTCTGGGCTGCGAACGACGAAATGGTGTTCGGTGTGATGCAGGCCTATGTCGAAGCGGGAGGTGTGCCAGGCAAAGGCGTGTTGTTCGGCGCGATCAACAATTCACCCGCTGCGCTGCAGGCGCTGCTGGACGGTCGCCTGAGTGTGTTGCTGGGCGGGCACTTCACCCTCGGTGGCTGGGCGCTGGTGCAATTGCATGATTACGATGACGGCGTGGACATCAGCCAGTACGGCGGTCGCGACCGACAGATTCCGTTGCTGCAACTGATCGATCGGACACAGGCCCGGCGACTGCTGGCGATGGGCACCGCGCAGGGCTTCGGCGTGGACTTCCACAAACTGTCGGCCAAGGGACGTCCCGCGTCCTGGCGTTACCCGTTCACCCTGCAAACCCTGATGCACTGAATCGCCTCAAACCCCGGCCAGAAACAGCACCAGCTTGACGATACCGAACAGCGTCAAGGCAAACACCACCGTGAAGCCAATCCCCAGGATCACGAAATGACTCGGCTTGCCGTGAGTGAAATCACGGGCCCGGTTTTTCCCGCTCTGCACCCCGAACGCCGCTGCCATGACGCTGTGCAGCATTTGCCAGAAGGTTGGCGGTTTGTTGTCGGCCGGATCGTCCATAAATCCCTCACGTGAACGTAGCTCCTCAGAGCATAGACAATCCGGCGTTTGGTGCAGGGTTTGAGCAGCCTGCTGTCGAAGCATCGGGTAACCAATCCACGCGATTGCAATAACTATCTACCGCAGCAGGGGCTACCCGCAATGCTGTCATGTCGCTCCATTTGTCAGGAGAGACACCATGTCCAGCCATTCCCCGACTTCGCCCACCGAGGCGAATACTCACACCCGGACCTTGAACAGTAAGCATCCTGTTCCAGGAAAAAGCAGTGTTCATCACCGACTTCTTGAGCTGATGGCTCCGGACTGGTTGGTTGACGCCACGCCGCAAAGGCGAGCTTCGATGAAAAAGACTGATGCGCGCCTGCCGGACTGGTATCAACAGGCCTCCGCGTATCAACAGCAGGTCCTGGCAGAGAGCTTCACTGCGAGCTTCACCGCGCAGACCCGATTGGACAAGGCGATGTCATTGCTGCAGGACATCGATACCTTCGCCGCACCGATACTCGCCAAAGCCCTGAAGGATCAGTTCGGTGTTGAAGTAGACGTCAGCAAAACAATGGTGTGTCTGCGGCGCCCCCTGGAAATCGGCGCCCTCGAAATCGAAGCCTCGACGTTCGAGGTCATGAAGCTGACATTGCTGCAGGCTGCGCTGCATAACTTCGAAGAGTCCGAGTGCGAGGAGGGTGCATTCCATCGCAGCTCCGGATTTGTCGTGGAAACATCGACGCCCGCTACGTTCGAGGTTGTCAGCGTCAACATGACGATCAGGCAGTTTTTGTCTCTTTGTCGCACGCTGGATATCGGCGCGCAGTATCAAGCCCATATGAACGGCTTTTTCCACCCTGCGCAGGTGCGCAAGGAAACGACACTTCGTGAGCGATTCATTGCCAGCCAAAAAACGGCGATGCGAGCGGCCGCTGAACTGGCCTTGTTGAAACGGGATATCGAACCGCAGGACTACGCGATGATCCTGGCGGTGATTGACGGCGAGGTTCATCCGTGGCTTGGCGGCAGGCAGGTCTGGTTTTGTGACCTGAGTTTGATGAAACGGCGGATGACTGGCTGCGTCGTGTTCGGCATCTGTGAAAAATATCGTTATACCAATGATTTCATTGTCTACGTTCCCCACGATCCGGAGCATCCGCTCAAGCGTTACACGTCTTCGCAGATGAGAGAAGAATTCAAGCGGCAGTTCACGGCCCGGGGGGCATCATCGGCAGATGGCGCCACACCGACGGCGCACCAGCTTTTTTTCAGCCAGTTCGTGGCCTACGCCGACCGGCCTTATTACTTCAGTCAGTTCACCCGAAAATCGGCGGATTCGCCGTCTGACCCGTTTCGCTCCATCTGGGTGACAGTCACCCAGTACATTCCGCCTCTTTCGACGTTTACCCGTATCAAAGAGCTGCCTCCAGAGCGCCAGGGCAAGCGGGAACCGGTGGAAGATCCCTATCTCGACCCTCACAGCGTCGTTCGCCAAGGGGCTGCCGGCATCTGGGCCCCCAACACCGACCTCTGGACATATCTCTATGAGCAAAACCGCGCGAAGGTCATCGCCGATGCGCGCAGCCATGCGGTTCCCACAGCGGATGTCGATGCAAAAGTACGCGCCGAGAAGCTCAATCACCTGCTGGAAATCGGCATGTTGGGGTTGAACCTGGTGTCGATGTTCGTACTGGTTCTCGGCGAGGTCATGCTCACAGTGATGGCCGGGCAACTGCTGTACGAGTCCTTCGAAGGGGTCATCGAGTGGAGTGAGGGCGATCGCAACGCGGCGAAGGCGCATCTGATCGATGTGGCGGAAAACCTGGCGCTGATCGGCGTGATGGCGGGTGTGGGCAAAGGTGTCGGCAAACTGACAGCAGTGAAGCCCGAACCCATGATCGAGGGCATGGAGCAGATCGAGCGGGCCAATGGCGATACACGATTGTGGAAACCAGACCTTCGTGGTTATGAGAGTGATGTCGCGCTGGGGCGTGACGCTGTGCCTGACGCGTTGGGACAGTACCGGGCCGATGGCAAGACTTACGTGCGGCAGAACGGCAAGCACTACGAGACAACCTACGATGAGTCGCTGAAAAAATGGCGCATCAACCATCCGACGGATGAGCAGGCCTGGCAACCGATTCTTGAACACAACGGACATGGCGCCTGGCGCCATACGCTTGAGCGTCCGCTTGGGTGGGACCGACTGACCCTGTTGCGTCGCATGGGCCATGTCACCGATGGGGTCAGCGACGAGCAACTGCTCAAGGTTGCCGACGTCAGCGGCGTCAACGACAACGCCTTGCGCAAAATGCACATGGATCATCTGCCTCCGCCCCCTGAGTTGCTTGATGCCTTGCGGCTGTTCAAAACTGATCCTGGGGTTCCTGCGGGTATCGAGCAGGCAGGTCACCGACCATCGATCAGTCGGTTACAGCGCGCTTGTCCTGGCCTCAGTGAGACTGCTGCCAATAGAGTTCTGCTCGATGCCAGCGCAGAGGAACTCGCGCGCCTGAACGCCACCCGACGAATTCCGTTGAGAATGCTGGAGGAGGGGCGTTGGTATGCACGGCAAGGGCGTACAAACCAGGCTTTCGCCGGTTTGCATATGGAAAGTATGGCGTCGGCTGACAGCAGGTGGCTCGCACTGCGGGCACTGGAAAAACTGCCGGGCTGGTCCGGCGAGGTGCGCCTGGAAATTCGCGACGGCCACGTCAAAGGTCCGCTGATCGATGGTATTGGCAGCGAGACTGCCGCGACACGCAGGTCTGTGGTCAAGCGGGGGCCGGCCTTTCAAGCATTTGATGAACGGGGAACAGCGCTCAATAGTGTGCCTGGACCCGGCGTGCGCTTTTTCGACGCGCTCATGCACGCCTTGCCGAAGGAGTCCCGCCAGGCATTGGGCGTTCCACATGCATGGCAGAGCGTCGAACTGCAGAAGGCGATAATCGATTCTGCCGGCAAGCATCGAGCGGATCTGGTGCAAATGCTGCAAAAGCGTTTCGGCAGCCAAAGAAGGTTAAAACCACCCGTACGTGTGACAGAACGCACCGTGGGGTACTACGCCAGCGGGCGCGGGCAAGGTGTCAATCCTTCGCTGCTGACTCGCGTACAGGATCTTTATCCGGGACTGACCGATCAGCAAGCCAACGGTTTTATCCTGAGGCAGTTGCGGGCGGGAAAAACCGATGCACAGATTTATGACCTGTTGCAGGCGCGTATGCGGGAGTGGGATGAACTTCGCACCACGCTTGATGAATGGGTTGGTGGGTCCGCAGCGGATCCTGTTTTGCAGTCCATGCTGGGGGGCAAGACCTCTGTCGCGAACAACATCAAGCAATGCTGGCGCAACTCACCATTGGCCGAAGAGTTCCCCCATTCAAGCTCACTGGATTTGGTCTGTGATGATCCGCTTCCCTCGCTGAACGCGGATTTTTCACACGTGCGTGAGCTGAGCGTTCGGGGCCGGTGCATCACTGACGCCAATGCCGATGCACTGCTGGCGGATTTTCCCGGGCTGAACAAGCTGCGGATAAATGCGACAAACCGTGAGTTCACCAAGGTGCCGCAAGCATTGAGCGGGATGCTTGATCTCAGCGTCTTGAGCCTGTACTCATCGGCGCCCGCTATAGCGGAAATGACATCAGGATTGAGTTCCCTGACGAAGCTCGAGGAGCTGAGTATTGATTTTTCGGGGTTTACGCCGATGAGCCTGGATGTCAGCCAGATGCGCAATCTGCGCAAACTGGAGGTCGTTGTCCCTTCGATGAACCAATGGCCGGCCGGAGTTCTTGAGCTGCCCCACCTTGAACGCCTGAACCTCAAAGGCACAAACATCAGCAGGTTGCCCGACGGCATTTTCGAGGGGCATGAAAAGCTATGGTCCGGGTTGTCGCTGGACTGGTCGCTGTTCCCGCGCGAAAACTTCAAGCCGGCGTACGAGTACGTCAGGAATCACCCGGAACATCTGGTTGATCAGGAGGAAATGGTCAGCGACTACTGCAAGGGCGAGCTTATTCGTCTGGGCGTGTGGGGGAGGCACGACTTTTCCGGGGCGGTGTTCAACCGTTTCCTTGAGCAATGGCGGGGGGCCGAGTCAAGGTTCAAGGCGATTGAAGCCATCAGCGAAGAATTCAATGCACTGGAGCAGCAATTGAACGACTGGAGCAGCCGTGCGCAACCGGATATGAATGAGTTTGTGGGGCGCTCGTGGACGGCGGCAAATATCAAGGCTTGCTGGCAAAGCGGTGTGCTCAGGCGCTACGGCTTGAATGTCGATGCCTCGGTGCTTGAGTTGTCAAACCCTGACGTCAGTGAGCTTCCGGAGTTGCCCGCGGGTGCTTTCCCCCATGTGCAGACTTTGAATTTGAGGGCGGCGCGCGTACCCGCTGAACAGTTTCGAGGTTTTGTCAGGGGATTCTCCGAACTTGAAAGTCTCGACCTGCGTGGCAATGGTTTGACCGATGTACCGATTGAAGCAGCGGATCTTGCGAAGTTGACCCGCCTGGATCTTTCCGATAACCGGATAGTCGTCAGCCCGGCAGTTCAGCAAACGTTTGCGGGCATGGAGGCTCTGCAATCCCTGGACTTGAGCAATAACCCGCTGAGCTCACTGGACGTGAGTGCAATGACTTCGCTCAAGGCCCTGAATCTGCGAGCGACGCAGCTGCATGAGTGGCCCGTTGGGGCACAGGATCTGCCGCAGCTGATCTATATGGATTTGCGTGACAGCAAAATTTCCTCACTGCCGGCAATATTGCCGGATGAGGTGCTGCTCAAAACCGACTTGACCGGCACGCCGTTGAACCCGCAAGCCGTGACGGCTCTGCAAGGCGCCCGGCAGCGGATTGAATCCGCCAATGGGCTGGCGACCGGTTCACTGGAAAGATTCGCCCTGGAACAAGTGCCGTCGACCTTCCCGCCGAAGGAGAGCAGCTATTCGATCAGTCGTCGTTTGTTGCCTTTGCCGCCAGTCCCAGCGGGCGAGGGCAACGTGCATTTCGCCAGGCGCCTGCAACGGTTGAAACCGACTCTCGCCGATGATGAGGCCTTGCGAGTGGTCGAACAAATGCGCGAGAACGGGGTAACCGACGTGCAAATCAGCGAGCGGTTTGCCGGATGGGACCTGACGTTCGAGGCACTGACGCGCCGATTGAATGGATGGCTATTTACGCGGGAGTCACGCGGTGATGGCTGGATAGTTTCATCCGAAAGCCGTCGGTTGGCCTCCTTGCGAATCATGGAGTGCTGGCGCGAAGGGCTGGCCGGCACTGGCGCTGTGACAGGCTCAAAGCTGGATCTCAATGGTCTGCAACTGGGTGATCTGCCTGAGCTGCCAGCAGAATTTGCCCATGTGGATACCTTGAACCTGACCGGTGTAAGGCTTACCGCACAAGGCTCCAATGGTTTCTTCAGAGCCTTTGCAAAAGTGAAGACGCTGGAGCTTAACGGCAATGAGCTGGAACACTTGCCTGAACCGATCCAGTCCATGAGTCAGCTTGAGCGGCTGGAACTCTCCACCAACCGGTTGAGCGACACCGAGCACCTTTATAGCTCATTGAGCCGCCTGGAGCGTTTGCAATGGCTGGACCTGGGTTACAACGATCTGGAGACTTTCGATGTCAGTCATTTTGAGCAACTCGAAACACTCGATCTGCGCCGCAACGATCTGACAGCCTTCCCGGAGGGTGTACTGCAAGCCCGCCATCTCAGAACCTTGAACCTGAGCCGTAACGACATTACATCGATACCGCCAGAGGCCCTGGATAACAGTCACGAAGCGTTGATGGCCGGTACCGACCTGAGTGACAACCACAACCTGTCGCCTGAGAGTCTTGAACGCCTGCGCGATTACCGCGAAGCCGGCCGGCGCGACACTGTGCTGGGGATCTCGCGTTCCGAGCTTGACGAGATGATGGTTCAACCCAGCGAAAGCGAGAGCGCCGAATCTGATGAAGACCTCTCCGATGTGAGTGTTGATTCCGCACAAAAAGCACCGTGGCTGGCCGATGCTCCTCCCGAGGAGTCGAGCAGGAAATCGCAAATCTGGAACCGTCTCGTCTTGGAGCCGGACAATGCTGCGTTCTTCCATTTGCTTTCGCGCCTGCAGGATACGCAGGAGTTCAGGGTGGCCAAGGCGGATCTGACCCGGCGGGTGTGGAGTGTGCTGGAGGCTGCCGCCAGCAACAGCGAGTTGCGCGAAGTCCTGTTTGCCAGCTCCAGTACCCATGGCACTTGTGTCGATGGTCGAATCCTGACGTTCAGTGGCCTGGAGAGCAAAGTGTTCACCCACAATGCCTTGCTGGATATTCCGGTCGGGCGGCTGGCCTTGAAGGGGCCGGCTTTGTTGCGGTTGTCCAGGCAATTGTTCCGCCTGGACAAAGTTGACGACCTCGCCACGAAAGCGGCGGCGGCTTCGGGGGAGGATCAGGCAGAGGTGCGCCTGGGCTATCGAATCGGTTTGACGGGAGGCTGGAGTGACGGTCTGGAGTTGCCCGGTCAGCCCAGGCACATGACGTATGCCTCGGGTGTAACCCCCCATCAACTGGCCGATGCGCGTATACAAGTCAGCAATGCCGAACAGAGCGATGGTTTTTTCGAAGACCTCATCCAGCGCGATTACTGGGTGGACTACCTCAAGGAAAAATACCCGCAAGCGTTCAGGCAGCTCGACGAGGCGGATGTTTCCGGGGAGGTGGATGACGCCGACGAAGCGGCATTGATGAATCAGTTATTCGAGCTTGCAGCTGCACGCAACGGCAAGATGATCGAGCTGTCTCGCAAGGAAGTCGAGGAAATCGGCCAGTCTGCCAGCGGGGCGGGGCAGCCGGGCACATCGAGGGATCTGCCGCGGTCCTGAAGCATCAAGGTTGGTAACCCACGGCGCCGGTCTTCCCGGTGCCGGGGTTTGTTTCCTGTCAGGTGCTCAGTTGTCGTAACCCAGGTTCGGCGCCAGCCAGCGTTCGGTCACGCTCAACTCCTGGCCTTTGCGTGAGGTGTAGCTCTGCACCTGGTCCTTGTCGACCTTGCCCACGGCAAAGTATTGCGCCTGCGGGTGGGCGAAGTACCAGCCGCTGACCGCTGCCGCCGGGAACATGGCGTAGTGCTCGGTGAGGAACACGCCACTGCGGCCGGCGCGCATTTCCTGGGCTTCTGGATCAAGCAGGGCAAACAACTGGGCCTTCTCGGTGTGGTCCGGGCAGGCCGGGTAGCCCGGTGCCGGACGGATACCGGTGTATTGCTCCTTGATCAGCGCTTCGTTATCCAGCGCTTCATCCCTGGCATAGCCCCAGTATTCCTTACGCACTTGCTGGTGCAGCCACTCCGCGCAGGCCTCGGCCAGGCGGTCGGCCAGTGCCTTGACCATGATCGAGTTGTAATCGTCGCCAGCGTCCTGGTAAGCCTTGGCCACTTCTTCGGCACCGATGCCGGCGGTGGTGATGAAACCACCCACGTAGTCGGTCACTTCACTGTCTTTGGGCGCGACGAAGTCGGCCAGGGAGAAGTTCGGCTTGCCGTCGGTCTTGATGATCTGCTGGCGCAGGTGATGCAACTTGGCCATTGGCTTGCCGTCATCGCCATAGAGCTCGATGTCGTCGTCATGCACCTGGTTGGCCGGCCAGAAGCCGAACACCGCGCGTGCGCTGATCAGCTTCTCGTCGATCAATTTACGCAGCATTTCCCTTGCATCGTTGTACAGCGAGGTAGCGGCTTCGCCGACCACTTCGTCCTGGAGGATGCGCGGGAACTTGCCGGCCAGGTCCCAGGAGATGAAGAACGGTGTCCAGTCGATGTATTCGGCCAGAACGTCGAGGTCGATGTTGTCCAGCACCCGCGAGCCGGTGAACGTCGGTTTGACCGGCGTGTAGGAGGCCCAGTCGAATTGCGGCTTCTTGGCGATGGCCGCGCCATAGCTCAGGCGTTCGGTGCGGGCGCTGCGGTTGGACGTGCGCTCGCGAACCTCGATGTAGTCCTGGCGGGTTTTCTCGACGAAACCGGCCTTGAGCTCCTTGGACAGCAACTGCGTCGCCACGCCCACGGCGCGGGAGGCGTCGGTGACGTAGATCACCGCATCGTTGCTGTACTTCGGTTCGATCTTCACCGCCGTGTGCGCCTTGGAGGTGGTGGCGCCACCGATCATCAACGGCAGGTGGAAGTCCTGACGCTGCATCTCACGGGCGACGTGGACCATCTCATCCAGCGACGGCGTGATCAGGCCGGACAGGCCGATGATGTCGCACTTCTGCTCCCTGGCCACCTGGAGGATTTTCTCCGCCGGGACCATCACGCCGAGGTCGACGATGTCATAGCCGTTGCAGCCCAGCACCACGCCAACGATGTTTTTGCCGATGTCGTGCACGTCGCCTTTCACGGTCGCCATCAGGATCTTGCCCTTGGCCTCCGGCTTGTCGCCCTTTTCCAGTTCGATGAACGGGATCAGGTGGGCCACGGCCTGCTTCATCACGCGGGCGGATTTCACCACCTGTGGCAGAAACATTTTGCCGGCGCCGAACAGGTCGCCGACGATGTTCATGCCGGCCATCAACGGGCCTTCGATCACTTCGATCGGGCGGTTGAAGGACAGGCGCGATTCTTCGGTGTCCTCGACGATATGGGTGGTGATGCCCTTGACCAGCGCATGTTCCAGACGCTTGTTGACGTCCCAGTTGCGCCACTCTTCAGTCTCGGCTTCCTTGACGCTGCCGTCGCCCTTGTACTTGTCGGCAATGGCGAGGAGGGCGTCGGTGCCTTCCGGGGTGCGGTTGAGGATCACGTCTTCGACGGCGTCGCGCAGTTCCACCGGGATCTGGTCGTAGATCTCCAGCTGGCCGGCGTTGACGATGCCCATGGTCAGCCCGGCACGGATCGCGTACAGCAGGAACACCGAGTGGATTGCCTCGCGCACCGGGTTGTTGCCGCGGAACGAGAACGACACGTTGGATACGCCACCGGAAGTCAGCGCATACGGCAGTTCGTCACGGATGTAGGCACAGGCGTTGATGAAATCGACGGCGTAGTTGTTGTGCTCCTCGATACCGGTGGCCACGGCGAAGATGTTCGGGTCGAAGATGATGTCCTCCGGCGGGAAGTCCACTTCGTTGACCAGGATGTCGTAGGAGCGTTTGCAGATTTCTTTCTTGCGCGCTTCGGTGTCGGCCTGGCCGGCTTCGTCGAAGGCCATCACTACCACCGCGGCGCCGTAGCGCTTGCACAGTTTGGCGTGGTGAATGAACTGCTCGACGCCTTCTTTCATGCTGATCGAGTTGACGATGCCCTTGCCCTGGATGCACTTGAGGCCGGCTTCGATCACTTCCCACTTGGAGGAGTCGATCATGATCGGTACGCGGGAGATGTCCGGTTCGCCGGCAATCAGATTGAGGAAGGTCACCATGGCCTTCTTCGAATCGAGCATCCCTTCGTCCATGTTGATGTCGATCACCTGGGCGCCGGCCTCGACCTGCTGCAGGGCCACTTCCAGGGCTTCGGTGTAGTTGTCTTCGCGGATCAGGCGGGCGAACTTGGCGGAACCGGTGATGTTGGTGCGTTCGCCGACGTTGACGAACAGCGAGCTGCGATCGATGGTGAAGGGTTCCAGGCCCGAGAGGCGGCAAGCCTTGGGAATGTCCGGAATCTCGCGCGGCGCATAACCGGCCACGGCCTTGGCGATGGCTTCGATGTGGCCCGGCGTGGTGCCACAGCAGCCGCCGACGATGTTGAGGAAGCCGCTTTGGGCGAACTCTTCGATGACCTTGGCGGTTTCCGACGGCAATTCGTCGTACTCGCCGAATTCGTTCGGCAGGCCGGCGTTCGGGTGCGCGGAAACGTGGGTGCCTGCCTTGTTCGACAGCTCTTCGAGGTACGGGCGCAATTCACGGGCGCCGAGGGCGCAGTTCAGGCCGACGGAAATCGGCTTGGCGTGGGCCACGGAGTTCCAGAACGCTTCGGTGGTCTGGCCGGACAGGGTGCGGCCCGAGGCGTCGGTAATGGTGCCGGAAATCATGATTGGCAGTTCGACGCCCAATTCCTCGAACACGCCTTGTACGGCGAAGATCGCGGCCTTGGCGTTCAGGGTGTCGAAAATGGTTTCGATCAGGATCAAGTCAGCGCCGCCTTCGATCAGGCCCCTGGTGGATTCGGTGTAGTTTTCCACCAGCTCATCGAAGGTCACGTTGCGGTAGCCGGGGTTATTCACGTCCGGGGACAACGAGCAGGTGCGGCTGGTCGGACCGAGCACGCCGGCAACGAAGCGCGGCTTGTCCGGGTTCTCGCGGGTTTTCGCATCGGCGACCTTGCGCGCCAGGCGAGCGCCTTCTACGTTCAACTCGTAGGCCAGTTCTTCCATGCCGTAATCGGCCATGGAAATCCGGGTGGCGTTGAAGGTGTTGGTTTCCAGAATGTCGGCGCCGGCGTCCAGGTAGGCTTTTTCAATGCCGCCAATCACGTCCGGGCGAGTCAGCACCAGCAAGTCGTTGTTGCCTTTGACATCGCTCGGCCAGTCAGCGAAGCGTTTGCCACGGTAATCCTGCTCTTCAAGCTTGTAGCTCTGGATCATCGTGCCCATACCGCCATCGAGAATCAGGATGCGCTCTTTGAGGGCGTGCTTGAGAGCTTGAAGGCGAACGCTGCGATCGGACATTTGGACTACTCGGTAAGACCATGACGAAGGGCCGGGATGATAGCAAACCTGTGCGCTTTTAGAGCATGATCCGGTTTTGCATGAATATCGTTCATGTTGGAAGGGATGACAGACCGGTAGAATCGCGGCGTTTTTTCAGGATTCGGGACCAGGGACATGTCGTATCGCTTCGTCATCGGCACATTGCTGCTGTTTTTAAGCTGGGGCGCCGTGGCGCAAAGCCCGGCGATCTCCTCTGCCATTTCCTACAGCCGTGACATTCAACCGATCTTCACTGAAAAGTGCGTGGCCTGCCACGCCTGCAACGACGCCGCCTGTCAGCTCAACTTGGGCAGCGGCGAGGGCGCCGCGCGTGGCGCGACGAAAGTCCCGGTCTACGACGGTGATCGCAGTAAAGCGGTGGCACCGACGCGGATTTTTTATGATGCCTCCGGCAAGCAGGCCTGGCAGCAAAAGGGCTTCTATTCGGTGCTTGACGCCCAAGGCAGCCAGGCTGCATTGATGGCGCGGATGCTGGAACTGGGCCACAAGACCCCATTGCAACCCAACGCGAAGCTGCCGGAAGACATCGTCCTGGGCCTGAACCGGGAAAACATGTGTGCCATGCCCGCAGAGTTCGGCGCTTATGCCGCTGCGCACCCGAAGGAAGGCATGCCGCTGGCCGTGACCGGCCTGACCGACCAGCAGTACCAGACGCTGCAACGCTGGCTGGCGGCAGGCGCGCCGATTGATCAGCAGGCGCTGGCGCCCAGCGCCAAGGAAGCCTTGCAGGTGGTGCAATGGGAAAACCTGCTCAATTCTCCGGGCGCCCGGGAAAGCCTGGTGGGACGGTGGCTGTACGAGCACTGGTTCCTCGCCCATCTCTACTTCAAGGATGGCGAGCCCGGGCATTTCTTCCAGTGGGTGCGTTCGCGCACCCCGACCGGCCAGCCGATCGACCTGATCAACACCCGTCGCCCGAACGACGATCCGGGCACGCAGTTTTACTACCGCCTGTGGCCGGTGCAGGGCGTGATCGTGCACAAGACCCACATCACCTATCCGCTGAGTAATGCGAAGCTGGCGCGGGTCAAGAGCCTGTTCTACAGCGGCAACTGGCAGGTCGATGCATTGCCGGGCTATGGGCCGCAGAGCCGGGCCAACCCGTTTGCCACCTTCGAAGCGATTCCGGCCCAGGCGCGCTATCAGTTCATGCTCGATAACGCCGAGTACTTTGTGCGCACGTTTATCCGTGGGCCGGTGTGCCGTGGCCAGATCGCCACCGACGTGATCCGCGATAATTTCTGGGCGCTGTTCCAGGCCCCCGAGCACGACCTGTATGTCACCGATCCGAACTATCGCGGGCAGGCTACGCCGCTGCTGGCCATGCCGGGGCAGAACGACGATGTCGGCAGCGTCCTCAGCCTGTGGCACGACTACCGCGACAAGCGTAATGAATACGAAGCCTTGCGCCGGGACAGCTACGCCGACCAGCCGGCACCGAGCTGGTCGACCCTGTGGGCCGGCAACGACAATGCGTTGCTGAGTATCTTCCGCCATTTTGACAGTGCTTCGGTGACCAAGGGCCTGATCGGCGAGGTGCCGCAAACGATGTGGCTGTTCGACTATCCGTTGCTGGAGCGCACCTACTATCAACTGGCGGTGAATTTCGATGTATTCGGCAACGTGTCCCACCAGGCCCAGACGCGCCTGTATTTCGACCTGATCCGCAACGGCGCCGAGCAGAATTTCCTGCGCCTGATGCCTGCCGATTCCCGGGATGGCTACCTCGACGACTGGTATCAGAACAGTGGCAAATTCAAGATGTGGCTGGACTACGAGACCATCGACAATGACAAGCCAACGGCACTGAAGCTTGACCCGCAGGATCCCAAGCGCGATTTCGCCCAACAACTGCTGGCCCGTTATGGCGATCTCAATGCCCGGCCCGACCCGATCAACCGTTGCGATGGCGCCTACTGCTCGCGACCGAACATCGATCCGGACCTGCAAAGTGCCGAGCAGGCGTTGAGCCGCCTGACTTCACGCCCGGCGGCGGGGCTCAAAGTCATCGATCAACTGCCGGAGGCGACCCTGCTGCGCATCGAAACCCGCAGCGGCAAACGCGAGGTCTACAGCCTGCTGCGCAACCGTGCCCACAGTAACGTCGCGTTCCTGCTCGGCGAATCGCTGCGCTATCAGCCGGGTCTCGACACCCTGACGGTTTTCCCGGGCGTGCTCAGCAGCTACCCGAACTTCATGTTCAACATCCCGGCCGGGCAAGTGCCGGCGTTTGTGGATGCGATGGAGAACGCCAGGGATACCAGCAGCTTCGAGAAAATCGTCGAACGGTGGGGCATTCGCCGCAGTCATCCGCAATTCTGGGTTTATTTCCATGACCTGAGCCGCTACATCCACGACACCGATCCGGTGGAAGAGGGCGTGCTGGACATGAACCGCTACGAGAATCTCTGAAACACCACTTGATCCCCTGTGGGAGCGGGCTTGCTCGCGAAAGCGTTGTATCAGTCACCATAGCGGTTGCCTGACACGACGTCTTCGCGAGCAAGCCCGCTCCCACAAGGGGAATTGTCGGAATCTTTCCCGACAAAAATACTAGGACTTTGTCCGGCGCGTTGATTGGCGTAAACTGCGCCCAAGCCTGCGAGGAGTTTCCATGACCGCTATTACCATCACTGACGCCGCCCACGATTATCTGGCTGATCTGCTCTCCAAGCAGAACACCCCGGGCATCGGCATCCGCGTCTTCATCACCCAGCCTGGCACCCAGTACGCCGAAACCTGCATTGCCTACTGCAAGCCGGGCGAAGAAAAACCCGAAGACACCGCGCTGGGGCTCAAAAGCTTCACCGCGTACATCGACCACTTCAGCGAAGCTTTCCTGGACGATGCCGTTGTCGACTACGCCACCGACCGCATGGGCGGCCAGCTGACCATCAAGGCACCAAACGCCAAGGTACCGATGGTCAACGCCGACAGCCCGGTCAACGAGCGTATCAACTACTACCTGCAAACCGAGATCAACCCGGGGCTGGCCAGCCACGGTGGTCAGGTCAGCCTGATCGACGTGGTCGAAGACGGCATCGCCGTCCTGCAGTTCGGCGGTGGTTGCCAGGGCTGCGGCCAGGCCGACGTGACGCTGAAGGAAGGCATCGAGCGCACCTTGCTCGAGCGTATTCCCGAGCTCAAGGGCGTTCGCGACGTGACCGACCACACGCAGAAAGAAAACGCCTACTACTAAGGTGTTCGCTGCGAATTGAAAAAACGGCGCCCCGTGAGCGCCGTTTTTTTGGGGTCGAATTCAGTGGCCCCTTCGCTGGCAAGCCCGCTCCCACAAGATTTTGTGTAGGCCGCAATACTGTGACCGACTCGAAACCTGTGGGAGCGGGCTTGCCCGCGAAGGGGACCTATGGCCTGTAGAGATGCGCATGCCCCGCGCGATACAGCGATGACTCGCTGAAGTGGTCGCTGCCCAGCACCCGACCCACCAGAATCAACGCCGTACGGCGAAAGCCCTTGGCTTCAACCTTCCCGGCAATGTCCTCAAGCGTTCCCGTCACCCAATCCTGATCCGGCCAGCTCGCGCGGTGCACCACCGCAATCGGGCAATCGGCGCCGTAATGCGGCAGCAGTTCCTCAACGATCTTCGGCAGGTGACTGACACCCAAATGAATCGCCATGGTCGCGCCGTGCTGCGCCAGGCTGGAAAACTCCTCTCCGGGTGGCATGGCGGTTTTGTCGGCGTAGCGCGTCAGGATCACGCTCTGTGAAATGTCCGGCAGTGTCAGTTCAGCACCCAAAAGCGCTGCACAAGCAGCTGTGGCCGTCACGCCCGGTACGATTTCGAACGCAATGCCCAGCTCACGCAGATAGCGAATCTGCTCGCCAATGGCGCCATACAGGCTTGGATCGCCGGAGTGCACCCGGGCGACGTCCTGACCTTTGCCGTGGGCGGTCCTGATCAGGTCGATGATCTGTTCCAGGTGCAGTTCGGCGCTGTTGACCACCTGTTCGGCACAATGACCTTCCAGCACGGCGGCAGGTACCAGGGAGCCGGCATAAATGATCACCGGGCAGCTGCGAATCAGGCGCTGGCCCTTGACGGTAATCAGTTCGGGGTCGCCGGGACCTGCGCCAATAAAGTAGACGGTCATCGTCGCTTCCTGTGGGAAAAAAAGGGGCTGAACAGGGCTTCAGATGAAGAATGTTCATGATCGATGGCGGGGATTATCGGGGATTTCAGGCGGCGCCGGCCAATGCCAGTGTTGCCTGGGCATATTTTTGTCGTGGAATCAGCAGTTTTGCCGGGGCCTGGGCCAGTTGTTCCGCCAGGGCCAGTGCGGCGCTTTCCGCCACGCCGTAGCAACCGGTGCGTTCAAACGCTATTTGCGATTGATGACTGAGTTGCGCCTCATAAACCGCCAGTTGTTCACTGCTGAAGTACATCAATTCCAGGCCAAGCTGCGTCGCCAACTCGATCAGTGCCGGTTCGTTGCGTTTCAGGTCGATGCTGGCCAGGGCCTTGATTTCATGCAACGGGATTTGATGCGCCGCCAACGCCTGGTCGAGCAGCGCGCGCAACGTGCTGACGGGGCAGCCCCGCTGGCAGCCCAGGCCGACCACCAGGGTCGGCGCTGTGCCGGCATTCGTCATGCGTGGTATTGACCATCGCTTTTGCGACGGAACAACCAGGCGCTGATCAGGCCAAGGGCCAGCCAGAACGCCACGTTGGTCAGTTGCGAAGCGATTTTGAACTGGGCTTCCAGTGCCTCGGGAGCGAGCATCGAATGCACTTCCGGTTGCGGTGCGCCAAGCACATGGGGAACGGCGATGATCGCCGCGCCGAGGACTTTCATCAGCCAGTGACAGCTGAAGACGATCAGGGCGATACCGACGGCGGTGGAGGCGGCAGTACCGACCCACCACAGTTGCCGTTGTGCCAGGTCGGCGGCGGCAGTGCCGGGCAGTTCAGGTGGCAGGCCGAGGGTTGGCGCGAGCACGAACGTCGCATAACCGGCCAGGCCCCAGAGCAGGCCCTGGGAGGTTCTGGTCGGCGCGCGCAAGGTGTACAGGCCGGCCAGCATCAGGGCGAAACCGACAGCCACCACCAGATTGCCGCCGGTGGTCGACAGCACGCGCTGCCAGCCGTCTTCCGGCTCCCAGGCTTCGCTGTCGTGAGTGTGGGCAGCCATCGCACCGTCGGCGTGTTCATGCATTTCAACCGCGGCCGGTTCGGCTTTTTCGTAGGTTTCGGCCTGCAGAATCAGGGGCGCGACCCAGAAGCTTTGCAGCAAGGTCAGCAACAGGGCGGCCAGCAGCCCGGTGAAACCTGCGGTTTGCGCAATACGCTTGATCATATTGGCAGGTCTCAATGGCACGGGAACGCGGAGCTGTGACGGGTATCGTGGGCGGCGTTGTGTACCGCTTCGATGTGCGAGAAACCGGCGAAATACACCAGGCACGCGCCCAGGATCGACGCGCAGACGGCGGCGGCCAGACGTTGAGCCAGGGTAGAAGTGGTGCTGGTAGTGGTGTGGCCGGTGCTGCTGATGATCGACATGGCGTTTCCCTCTGGTCTGTCAGCGGGGAATGAGAGCGCATGCAAAAACCTGCACGGGCAGGCCGCGCAGCGTTTCAAACAGCGCCCGCCCACCGCGGGTTTGTTGTTTCAGTGATCGTTCTGGTCACTTTGTGTTGCGGGCCGGTCTCCGGGCTCACGAGGGGCACAGGCATCGCCTGATCCTGCAAGCATCACCTTCCCATGCCGTGATGGCACAGTGGATCTGATGCTTCGCTCGCTTACCGTTGCGGGGGCAGCACCGGACTGACATGGCTTTGAAGTAAAGCACATGATTCACCGGTTTCCCGTTTCACCCTGTGAAGGGCACCCGTAACAAGGCGTGTAGGAGAGCATGGGCAGGGGTTGGACGTCAATTGGCGGGGGTCGCACTTGAATATCGAGTCGCGCGCCTTCGCGAGCAAGCCCGCTCCCACACTTGACCCTTTTCCCCTGAAAGAACCCGATCAAATGTGGGAGCGGGCTTGCTCGCGAAGGGCACGCCGCAGAAGTCACGTGAACATTGACCCGCCCCAATACCATGCGTAGCCTTGCGCTTTCGAGGTTCTTCGGCGTTTGTCGAAGCTAAGAAGGGAACGCGGTCGATGCCGCGGCTGCCCCCGCAACTGTGAACGGTGATGTTCGTTGCCACGCCACTGCTGGCTCAATCCATGAGACCGGCGGGAAGGCGCAGCGAATGCCAGGCTCAAGGCCGGCACACCGTCAGCCAGGAGACCTGCCTCGACACAGATTCTCACTTTCAACCGGGCGGGGTGATCCGGTGGCGAACTCTTCAGGCATGCGCGTGCGCGCTGCCGGTCGTCGTCCCGTATGCCCGCCACCTTAGCCATAGGGCATCCGATGAAAACACTGGCCAAACTCCCTGTCACCATCGTTACCGGCTTTCTCGGCTCGGGTAAAACCACGCTGCTGCGGCACATGCTCGACAACGCCCAGGGGCGCCGCATCGCGGTGATCGTCAACGAATTCGGTGAATTGGGCATTGATGGCGAAATCCTCAAGCAGTGCTCGATCGGTTGCACCGAAGAGGAAGCCAACGGCCGTGTCTATGAGCTGGCCAATGGCTGCCTGTGCTGCACCGTCCAGGAAGAATTCTTCCCGGTGATGCGTGAACTGGTGGCCCGTCGCGGCGATCTCGACCACATCCTCATCGAAACCTCCGGCCTGGCCCTGCCAAAGCCTTTGGTGCAAGCCTTCCAGTGGCCGGAAATCCGCAGCGCCTGCACCGTTGACGCAGTGATCACCATGGTCGACAGCCCGGCCGTGGCCGCTGGCACCTTCGCCGCGTTCCCGGACCAGGTCGATGCCCAGCGCAAGCTCGACCCGAACCTGGACCACGAATCGCCGCTGCACGAACTGTTCGCCGACCAACTGGCCAGCGCCGACCTGGTGATCCTCAACAAGACCGACCTGATCGCCCCGGCAGACCTGGCCCGCGTGCGCCTGGAAGTCGCCGAAGAATTGCCGCCAGCGGTGAAAATCGTCGAAGCCAGCAGCGGCCGCCTGCCATTGGACGTGCTGATCGGCCTGGGTGCCGGCTCCGAAGAACACATCGACAGCCGCCACAGCCACCACGACCATCACCACGATGGCGACGACGATCATGATGACCACGATCACGACGCCTTCGATTCGATCTCCATCGAACTGCCGCAAGCCGACGAAAGCCTGCTGATGGATGCGCTGACCCAACTGGTGGTCCAGCACGGCATCCTGCGCGTCAAAGGTTTCGCCGCCGTGCCGAACAAACCGATGCGCCTGCTGATCCAGGGCGTGGGCACGCGTTTCGACAAGCACTTCGACCGCCAGTGGGGCGCAGAAGAAGTGCGCAACACCCGCCTGGTGCTGATCGGCCAGGAACTGGACGCCGCCGTGCTCGAAGCGCAACTGCGCGCCGCGCTCAGCGTGTAAGCCATGCACCTGCTCAGGACCCAGCCCGGCGGTTTCGTGTCGGACGACAACATCGCCGACCTTGGACAAACCCCCGCCGAGCTGGTGGTTCTGTGCAGCGGCGATTCCAGCCTGGCGCTGCTCGCCGAAGCGGCGCAACAGCTGCCTGACGATTACCCGAGCGTGCGCCTGGCCAACCCGATGCAGGTGCAGAACCATGCTTCTGTCGATTTGTACGTCGACGAAGTCCTGCGTCACGCCAAGGTGATCCTGATTTCACTGCACGGTGGCATCGCCTATTGGCGTTACGGCATCGAGCGTCTGGTCGAGCTGTCGCAGCGTGGCGTGCAGGTCATTCTGGTACCGGGCGATGATCGCCCGGACCCGGAACTCAGCGATCTGAGCACCGTCGGCGCCGAGGATCGCGACCGGCTCTGGCAGTTCCTGCGTCAGGGCGGCATGGGCAACGCCCTGGATTTCTTCCGCTGCCTCGCCAACCGCTGGCTGGCGCGTGACTACACCTGGGGCGAACCGCAAACCCTGCCACGCACGGCGATTTACCATCCACATAAACACTCTGCCGCACTGAGTGACTGGCAGGCCGACTGGCATGCCGCTCAACCCGTGGCGGCGGTGCTGTTTTACCGTTCGCATTTGCAGGCGGCGAACACCGCTTTCATTGATGTTTTTTGCCAGCGATTGCGGGCGGCGGGGTTGAATCCGTTGCCGATTGCGCTGGCGAGCCTGAAAGAGCCCGGCTGCCTTTGCGTGGTCGAGGACTGGCTCGACGAGGCCTGCGCCTCGGTGATTCTGAACACCACCGGCTTCGCCCAGTCCAGCCCGGAAGCACCGCATCTGCGGCCGTTCCGCCGCAATATCCCGGTGATCCAGGCGATTTGCGCCCAGGACAACGAACCGGGTTGGCGCGCCAGCGAACAGGGGCTTGGCCCCCGCGACCTGGCCATGCACATTGCCTTGCCGGAACTGGACGGGCGCATCATCAGCCGCCCGATCAGTTTCAAGGACCTGGCGTGGCGCAGTGAGCGCAGCCAGTCGGATGTGGTCTGCTACCGGCCACAGCCGGAACGCATGGACTTCGTTGCCGAACTGGCGCGGCGCTGGGTCGATCTGGCGCGGGTGCCGAATGCCGGGAAGCGCATTGCCCTGATTCTCGCCAATTACCCGACCCGCGACGGTCGCATCGGCAATGGCGTGGGCCTCGACACCCCGGCCGCTGCGCTGAATATCCTGCGTGAGCTGCATAAAGAAGGTTATCCGCTACCCGGCGAACTGCCGGAAAGCGGAACCGCACTGATCCAGCAATTGCTCGGCGGCGTCAGCAACGACCTGGACACCCTTGACCAGCGTCCATGTCAGCAAAGCCTGGCCATGGACGACTACCTGACGATGTTCAACGCACTGCCCGAAGCCAACCGCGCGGCGGTCCAGGAACGTTGGGGCGCGCCGGAAAAAGACCCGATGTGTCGCAGTGGGCGAATGATGATCGCCGGCCTGCGCTTTGGCCTGACCTTCGTCGGCATTCAACCGGCGCGGGGTTATCAGGTCGACCCGAGCGCGGTGTACCACGACCCGGACCTGGTACCGCCCCACGGTTACCTGGCGTTCTACTTCTGGCTGCGCAACACCTATGGCGCCCACGGCGTGATCCACGTCGGCAAACACGGCAACCTCGAATGGCTGCCGGGCAAAGGTGTCGGGCTCTCGGACAACTGCTGGCCGGATGCGCTACTCGGGCCGCTGCCGAACATCTATCCGTTCATCGTCAACGACCCGGGCGAAGGTGCCCAGGCCAAGCGGCGGACCCAGGCGGTCATCATCGATCACCTGATGCCACCGCTGACCCGCGCCGAAACCTACGGCCCGCTGCGCAACCTCGAACTGTTGGCGGACGAGTATTACGAAGCCCAGCTGCTCGATCCGCGCCGAGCCCGAGAGCTGCAGCGCGACATCCTGCAACTGGTGCGCGATACGCACATCGACCGTGAACTGCAACTGGACGAACAACTCGACAGCGATGCCGACGCAGCGATCTGGTTGCCGCGCCTGGACACGTACCTGTGCGACTTGAAAGAGTCGCAGATCCGCGACGGCCTGCATGTTTTCGGCGAATCGCCCACTGGCCGCCTGCGTATCGACACCTTGCTGGCGTTGTTGCGCATTCCAAGGGGCGATGGCCGTGGGGCGCAGTCGAGCCTGCTGCGAGCGTTAGCCAAGGCTTTCGAGCTGGAATTCGATCCGCTCGATTGTGCGCTGGCCGAACCGTGGACCGGGCCGCGTCCCGAACCACTTTTGCTTATCAGCGACGAAGCCTGGCGTACGGCGGGGGATACCCGCGAACGTCTGGAACTGTTCGCCGCGCAGTTGATTTCGGACACGTTGAGCGGCCCCTGTGGGAGCGGGCTTGCTCGCGAATGCGGTGAATCAATCGACATACATGTTGAAGGATCCACCGATTCGCGAGCAAGCCCGCTCCCACAAGGGGCCGGTTGGGCTGAGGTGAGTGTCATTCTCGACAGCCTGCGCGAAGTCGTCGCCCCGCGTCTGGACGCCTGCGGCCCGGCGGAAATGCGCGGTTTGCTCGATGCCCTGAGCGGTCGCTTCGTTCCGGCCGGCCCCAGCGGTGCGCCGAGTCGCGGTCGTCTGGACGTGCTGCCCACCGGGCGCAACTTTTACTCGGTGGACGTGCGCAACCTGCCGACCACCACGGCCTGGCGCATCGGTTTCCAGTCGGCCAACCTGATTCTCGAACGGCATCTGCAAGACCACGGCGATCATTTGCGCCAGCTCGGCCTGTCGGTATGGGGCACCGCGACCATGCGCACTGGTGGCGATGACATCGCCCAGGCGATGGCGCTGATGGGGGTACGTCCGGTCTGGGCGACCGGCAGTCAGCGGGTCGATGATTTCGAAATTCTGCCGTTAAGCTTGCTTGATCGTCCGCGGGTGGATGTGACCTTGCGTGTGTCCGGTTTCTTCCGCGATGCCTTTGCCAACCTGATTCGCTTGTTCGACGCGGCGGTGCAAGCGGTCGCCGACCTGGAGGAGCCGGACGACCTCAACCCGTTGGCGGCCAAGGTGCGCGCCGAGCGTGCAGCGTTGTTGCAGGCAGGTCTCGATGAAGACGCGGCGCGACGTCAGGCCGGCTGGCGGATTTTCGGGGCCAAACCCGGTGCCTACGGCGCAGGCGTGCAAGGCGCCATCGACGGCCGTCTGTGGCAAACCCGCGAGGACCTGGCCGAGGTTTACCTCAACTGGGGTGGCTACGCATACGGCGGTGCTGACGAGGGCACCGCCGCTCGAGAACAGTTCACCCAGCGCCTGAGCCAGGTACAGGCGGTGCTGCAAAACCAGGATAACCGCGAGCACGACCTGCTCGACTCCAACGACTACTACCAGTTCCAGGGTGGCATGCTGGCGGCGGTGGAAAGCCTGAGGGGCGAAGCGGCGGCCAGTTATCATGGCGATCACAGCCAGCCGGACCTGCCGAAGATTCGCACCCTTAAGGAAGAACTGAACCGGGTGATCCGCTCCCGGGCGGCCAATCCGAAATGGCTCGAAGGCGTTAAACGCCACGGCTACAAAGGTGCGTTCGAAATGGCCGCGACAGTCGACAACCTGTTCGCCTTCGATGCCACCACACAGTTGATCGACGATCACCAGTACGCGTTGCTGGCCGATGCCTATTTGCTCGACCCGGACACACGGGATTTTGTTCGCGAGCACAATCCCCATGCCTTGCGCGACATGACCGAACGCATGCTCGAGGCCCAGCAGCGCGGCATGTGGAAAGACCCGGGCGAGTACCGCGAGGCGCTGGAGAATCTGTTGCTCGACATAGAAGAAGACAGCTGATGCACCACCAACCCTGTGGGAGCGGGCTTGCCCGCGAAGGCGTCAACACAGTCGACATTGATGTCGACTGTCAGGCCGCCATCGCGAGCAAGCTCGCTCCCACAGGAATTGGAGCGCCTGTGAGATCACCGACCATGACCGAGATAAAACAATGACCGACACCCTGCATTTCCCCCTCTCCGCCGTGGTCGGCGCCGACGATTTGAAGCTGGCCCTGTGCCTGACCGCCATCGACCCGAAAATCGGCGGTGTGCTGATCGAAGGCCCGCGGGGCATGGCCAAGTCGACACTGGCCCGCGGTCTGGCGGACCTGCTGACCAGCGGTCAGTTCGTCACCTTGCCATTGGGTGCCACCGAGGAGCGTCTGGTCGGTACCCTCGATCTTGACGTGGCGCTGGGCGAAGGTCGCGCGCAGTTTTCGCCCGGCGTACTGGCCAGGGCTGACGGTGGCGTGCTCTACGTCGACGAGGTCAATCTGTTGCCTGATCACCTCGTGGATCTGCTGCTCGATGTGGCCGCCAGCGGTACCAATCTGGTCGAGCGTGACGGCATTTCCCATAGGCATTCGGCGAAGTTCGTGCTGATTGGCACCATGAACCCGGAGGAGGGCGAGCTGCGTCCGCAACTGCTCGACCGCTTCGGCCTGAATGTCGCCCTCGGTGGCCACACCGCGCCGGCCGAACGAAGCCAGATCATTCGCCGTCGCCTGGATTTCGACAGCGATCCGCAGGGTTTCTGCGCCGAATGGGAATCGGCGCAGGCGTCTCTGCGCGAGCGTTGCCAGAACGCACGCAACGCCCTGGCAAGCATTCCCCTCGATGATCAGGCACTGGCATGCATCACCGAACGTTGCTTTGCCGCCAGCGTCGACGGTATGCGCGCCGATCTGGTCTGGCTGCGTGCCGCACGGGCGCACGCCGCCTGGCGCGGGGCAAACGCCATTGCCGAGGAAGATATCGACGCAGTCGCCGAGTTCGCCTTGCGCCATCGTCGTGGCGAGCATTCACCTGCGGCGCCTCAGCCATCCCACGCTGCGCAACCCAGCGCGCCGCAGAACGCCAACCCGAGCGCAGGGCAGGGCCAGTGGGGCGAATTGCCCGCCCAGCCGCTGGCGGTTGGCGCCCGACGTGAAGTGCCGGCCTGGCCAAAAAAGCCCTAGGCATTCGCCCTCGCTCCGTCATGGGGGCGAATGCCAGACCCCGAGCCGGACGGCTGGACCACGGCAAACTGGGCAAGCGTCATGCAGCCCGCAGTGGCTCGGTCAACTGGCCCGGCACATTGCTCAATGGCCGGCCGCGCCAGCGTGACGACCTGTTGTTTCACCTGCGTACTCGCTCGCCCCATGAGCTGTGGCTGGTGATCGTCGATGCCTCCGCATCGACCCGCCGTCATCAGGCATTGAGCGACGCCAAGGGTTTGCTGGCGCAGTTGTTCGACGATGCCTATCGCCAGCGTGCTCGCCTGGCCCTGCTCACGGCCAGCGGTTCTGCACCCAAGTGGCAGGTGCAGGGATTGAAGGCTTCCACGGGGTTGCGCCATTGGCTCGATGGCCTTGGCGCGGGTGGCGGCACGCCGTTGCTGGCGGCATTGAGTGAAGCGGGGCAATGGCTTGCTGCACGGCAAAAGCGCTTTCCGGCCGAGCGGCAGCGGTTGTTGCTGGTGACCGATGGCCGGCTGAAGGACTGGCCGCTGCTGCCGACGCTGGAATGTCCGGGGCTGTTGATCGACATCGAGCGCGGGCCGATCCGGCTTGGGCGCAGCAAGTTGCTGGCCGCGCAGTTGCAATCGGAATACCGGCATATCGACGAGCTGCTGCCTGTCTGAGTTCCGGGTTGTTCATGCCGCCGCCTTCGCGGGCAAGCCCGCTCCCACAGTGGTTGGTGTTGTACACAAATTTTGTGTTTAACACTGAAACCTGTGGGAGCGGGCTTGCTCGCGAAAGCGGTGGGTCAGTCAACATCAATTCCGGATTACTTGCCCATCGCCTGCCGGTACTGCCGGGTCCGCTTGCCAATGTACAGCCGGTCGACAATCAACGCCCATAGTGCCGAGACTTCAGGTCGGGTTTTGCGCCCACGGCTCAAGCGATGCAGCTGGAACTTGACCACGGCCATGCTCGCCAGCGCCGCCAGGGGTTTGCGTTTCCAGCGGATCGGCGGCAGTTGCGGATGGCTGTCCTGGCCTTCACGCCAGAGCTTGACCAATTGCGGTTCCACGGCCAGGGCGGTACCGATGCCGGCCATGGCCAGGCCGCTGTCGAGGACCTGCTCGACGATTGCCAGGCGCCGGATCCCGCCGGTCACCATCACCGGCATCCGCGCCACGCTGGCCAGTTCAGCGGCCATTTCCAGAAAGTACGCCTCCCGCGCCAGGGTCCGGCCGTCGCGGGCTTCGCCTTGCATGGCCGGTGCTTCGTAACTGCCACCGGAGAGTTCCAACAGGTCGATCGGTCGTTCGTTAAGCCACTGGATCACTTGCCGAGCATCATCGGCATCGAAACCACCGCGCTGGAAATCCGCTGAGTTGAGCTTTACCGACACACAAAATTGCGGCGACACCGCCTGGCGAACGGCCTCGACGACGGACAACAGCAGGCGCGCACGATTTTCCAGCGAACCGCCCCACTGATCGGTGCGCCGATTGGTGAGCGGCGAAAGGAACTGGCTGATCAGGTAGCCGTGGGCGGCGTGGATCTGCACACCGGTAAAACCGGCTTTCTCCGCCAGTGCGGCGCTGGTGGCGAAGCGTCGGATCACCTCCTGGATGTCGTCCTCGCTCATGGGCCTGGGTTCGGCGAACATCTTCGAGAACTGACCGAGATCCAGTGCCACCGCCGACGGCGCCAAGGCTTGCTGGCCAAGGTTGGCCATGGTCTGGCGACCAGGGTGGTTGAGCTGCACCCAGAAGTGCGCACCACCGGCCCGGCCGACACTGGCCCACTGGCGAAAGCGTTCCAGGTGACGCTCGTCTTCCAGCGCTACACCACCGGGGCCGGTCATGGCGCGGCGGTCGATCATCACATTGCCGGTCAGCAACAAGCCGGCTTCGCCTTCGGCCCAGGCCTGGTACAGGCGAAACAGTGCCTGGTCGGGTACTTGATCGGTGTTGGCCAGGTTCTCTTCCATCGCGGCTTTGGCAATGCGATTACCGATGGTCTGGCCGTTGGGCAAATTCAAGGTCTGGAAGGGCGACATGCTTGACTCCTCATAGTGATGAGTAGAGGATAAGCTTAAAGTTAACTTTAATGTCAAGCGGGTAAATGAGTTCTCTATGAAGATTGGTGAATTGGCGCAGTTGAGCGGGTTGACCGCATCGCGCATCCGTTTTTACGAATCTCAGGGATTGATCCGGCAGGTCGAACGTTCGGCCAACGGCTATCGACGTTACTCGCAAGAGGCGTTGCAAACCCTGCAAATCATCCAGTGTGCGCAACAGGCCGGTTTCAGCCTGGAAGAACTCAAGCAGTTACTGCCGGATAGTCTGACGGGGGCGTTCAAGCACGATGAGTTGATGGCCGGCCTGCATCGCAAGATCGGGCAGATCGAAGAGATGCAACGCCACCTGGCGCACAGCAAGGCGCAATTGCTGGGGTGGATCGACACCATTAAGGACAAACCGGATGGTATGTCCTGTGATGAAAATGCCGAGCGGGTGATGACATCATTCAAGCACTAGGTCAGGTCAGTGTTAAGGTTGACCTGGAAGAACAGTCTGCTTGACCGGGTAGGCAAATGAGTCGTCGTTTCGATTGGTTGCGTACGCTGTTAGTTCGTCCCCTGGCTTTGCCGGAGCTGGAACGTATGTAAAAAAGTTGATAATTCGGTCTGCCTTCCAATAAATACGGTTCATACCCATTTGGTATGGAAGTAGCGACGCTCCGCCGTATAACTCGGGCGACGGAATTTTGAGAATAGTGGTGATGGATGTTTTTATCGGAAAAAAGATTGCGCCCGGGTAGGTACCACATAGCGGATAGTCTGGAGTGCCAGGAGAACATGTCGAGGGCGGCTCCTGGCCAATGACCAGTTTGGTAGGCGGTGAGCTGATACCAGTTACATACACCGAAAATGAAATGCCCTTGCCTGGCAGGTCTAGCAGATTCAATTGAGTCATCGTGAAGTTACGGTCAGAGCCTGTGGTTGCCTGCTTCAAGATGACCCCGTCGCTGGTTAACGCCGTTACCAGGAACGGGCCTGTTGCTGTGGTCCCAACGATAGTCCCGGAGATGGATGTGTCACTTTTAGAAAGCGGTGTCGTGATGCAAACTTCCGGGCCATTCTGGCCAATGAGTTTTTTGTTGACCAGGTCGCTGCACTCTTCGCGGACCGTTGAAGCAGTCGCGTCCTGATAAACGTTGCAACCGATTAAACCCATTCCCAGTGTCGCGCAAAAAAGTAAAGTTTTGGCCGTATACATGTTCGATTCCCTTTGCTGTAGATAGTCAAATACGGCGCCATTATTTCCTCGCATATTCCGAAGCGTCTACTGTCATAGTTGACAGTAGTAATCAGGTAGATAAGGTTTAAACTGATCGTTTTTCAATGGAACGCCTCGCTCGGTTACCGATGAGGACGCACTGTACAGCGGGTGGGATAGATAACTTTATTGATGAAAGGTATACCGATCCTTGCCCGTATGTTTTGACTCATACAGGGCTTCATCGGCCTTGATCAGCGCCTGGTTCAGCGTGTCGCCATCGAGCACCCGGGCCAGGCCGATGCTGATGGTCACCGGGTGTCGGGCAGGCTGCTCGCGCACCGCTCGACACAATTCGCCTGCCAATGCCTCGACGTCTTCACGGCGCACGCCGGCCAGGTAAATCGCGAACTCCTCGCCGCCCAATCGCGCATATTCGTAGCGCGACATCACCGATTTGATGTTCTGGGCGATGCGCTTGAGCACCTCGTCGCCGATGTCATGGCCGTAGACGTCGTTGACCTTCTTGAAATTGTCGATATCGACCATCGCCAGGTAGTGGTCGTTTTTCCGCGGCACATTGTTCAGCTGCTGGCTGGCACGGGTCATGAACGAGCGGCGGTTGGGGATTTCGGTGAGCGTGTCGACGTAAGCCTGGTCCAGCAGCAGCTTGAACATGATGAAGTTGTAGAGCTTGGCCTTGCGTAGCGTCAGGAAGCTGTAGATGGTCAGGCCGCAGATAAATGTCGAGTAACTGATGGCCATCACATCCCTCAGCTCCATCAGTTCAATACCGGTGTGGTAGAAGGGGTTGAGAAACGACCAGGTGACGATTTGCGCGGCAAAGTATGACCAGCGGCTCAGCGGTAATACCGAAGCGGTGAAAAGGGTGGTCGAAGCCGCCAGCAACAGCCATGCGGGTTGGTGATCACCGGACAGCCCTTCGGTCAGCAGCCGCGTGCCGAGTGCAATGGTCAATACAAACAGCAGGTTCAGCTTCTGGAAATGTCGGGCATCGCGGATCAACCGCAGGATGATGAGCAGAGTCGCAAAGACACCGATAAACACCAGCGAACGCCAGGTCAATGGCTGTCCGCCGATGAAACTCAGGATCAGGTCGTAAACAACCCAGATCGCAATGCTGGCGATGTAGATCAATACGCAAAAGGTGCGTAGCCGTTCAAATTCATGCTGGAGAAATTCAGCTTCAAGCTCGGTGGGTGCGGCCTTTTTCAGCACTTCATCTTCAATGGTTTTGTACATCGCCCACCTTACTGTTGTGCTGGTTTTCGAGGATCACCTTGCCCCACGGACGATAGCGAAGGGAGAACACCGACGTTGGGTGGCAACCCGGCGATGTCGATTGGGGGGGCATCGGTTCGGCACGGAAGGGTTGCCCGGCAGTACTGACTTGCCGGAAGGCTTCCCTGACGATGCCGATGGAGCAGGGCAGGGCATTGGCGTAGCCGTTGCGAATCAAGAGCGGCAAACGTCCGGTGCCGGCGCCATCCTGCCACCACACCTGGATACCGGCGTTCGCCACTTCACCCAGCCATTGACCATTGACTTGCGGCGCGAGTTTGCCGACGTTGAATACGCTGATGTGCAGCGGTGCGTCGAGTTTGCCGGAAAAGTCCTTGAGCTGGCGTTGCAGCGTTTGCCGGCGGTCCAGCGGCAGAAAGTGCAGGTCATCGAGTTCCATGGGCAAGTACCAGCCGCTGACCGGAAGTTTCCAGTCTTTGCGCAGCTTCTGCTGCTGGGCCAGCGACAGCCCCAGTTGCGTCTGCCAGTACATTGCCAGCCCGGCACTGTCCAACTCATCGATGCGCTGGTAATAGGCCGGGTCCATGCGCAGCCCCAGCACCAGTTTCAGGCCTTGTGCCCGGGCCAGTTTCAGGCTGCTCGCGAGCCAGCCGTTGGCACCGTCGAAGTCCGAATCGCCGTAGGCCGTCCACTGCACGATCACCGTGTGCGTGCCTTGGCGGGCGGTGTCCTGCCAGATTCGCTGCCATTGCGCCTGGCTCAGGCTGGCATCGGCATTGAGCGGCTGATAGAAAATCCGCTCGTCCGCATGGCTCGCCACGCCCCCCAGCATCAGGCACAAAACCAAAAGAAATCGCCTCATCAGAAATTCAACTCCACGCCCAGCAGCACACCGTTGCCGCCTTCATACAGATTGCCACCCAGCCATTGCTGATATTCGGTGCGTACCGACAGGTGCGCGCGATAGGCGTTGTAGAGGTCATCGTTGAACCACCATTGCCAACGCAAGCCCACCCCGGTGCGCAGATCCTGGCGCCAGTCGTTGCTCGGGTCCTGGCTGGAAAACTCCAGGAAGCCATAGGGCATGAGGGTTTGCGCGCCGTTGAACGGCAGCTTCCAGGTGTGCCCTTGCTGGAAGCGCGACAGCCATTGATGGTCGCCGGCCTTGGTCCACCATGCCGCGTCAAGGTAGAGGAAGCGCTCTTCCCAATCGCTTTCATCGACCCGCCAATCGTTGCGGAATCGCCCCTGGTCAAGGAACGAGGCGGTTGTGCGCAGCAGATAGTCGGTAGAGGTGTGGCCATCCTGACGATGATCGCTGACCTGATCGGAGAGTTTTTCCGGAACCAGCATTTGCCCAAGGCTCAGGCCGTGGTTGTCTTCATCATCGAACTGGCTTTGTTTGTAGATCTCGCCGTAGAAGTTGATGTTGGCGGTGCCCCAGGGCTTGTAGCGCAGGCCGACGCCGGTGCCGAGGGATTCGGCATAGCTCGACCGGCCGACGCCTCCGAGCAGCACGCGGCCGTAGACCGACAACGTGCTGCCGGCGCGGCTGGGTTCCTCGCCCAGTGCGTGGTCCCACATGGCCAGTTGCACGTTCTGCGAGCTGGAGCGACGTTGCGTGCCAGTGCTGTCATCGGGGCGCAGGATGTCGTTGGTCGATATCCCGGCCGGTGACCAGGTGCTGGCGATGGTGACTGTGTCGCGACGGGACAGGCTTTCGTGGGCGCGACGCTGGCGATAGCGTCGCGCCTCCATGCTGCCATCCTCGTCATCGGCGGCCACCGGGTTCTGCTCCAGGTCGATCACGCGTTCCAGTTCTTTGCGCGCCGAGGCGCTGTCTTCGACCTCGTCATAACGCCAGGCCAGGGTTTCGCCAAGGCGATAGTCCTCCGGGAAGTCCTGGGTGGCGCGTTGCAGATAGGGGATGGCGCGGGCGCGCTCTGCCTTGGTCCCGGCACCGGCAAGACGCACGCCGTAGTCGGCGCGATAACGGGGGTTGTCTGGCTCGCGGCGCACGGCCTCGGCCAGCCATTCGGTACTTTGTTGCAGGTCGCCGGCCTTTTGCACCGTGACCGAGGCCGCATAGAAGTGTTCGGCATCCGGTGCCAGTTGCAGGGCGGAGCGCTGGCGTTGCAGCGCGAGCTTGTGATCGCCCCGGGCATCGGCAATTGCCGCGCCCAACGCCCACTCATTGGCGCCACGGGTGTGGCTGGCTTGCCAGTACCGTTCGGCCGTTTGCGTGTCGCCGATATTCAGGGCGCCACGGCTGGCGGTGAGGCGGGCATTGTCGCTGAGTTCGGCGTCGGCAAAACTGCGCCAGATGGCCAGGGCGCCTGCCGAGTCTCCGGCCGCTTCCAGGGCGTAGGCGAGTGGCAGGCGACTGTTTCGGTCGCCCAGTTTTTCGGCGGCCTGGTAATACACCACCGCTTCGCCGGGGCGCTCCGGCATCGCACAACGGCCAAGGGCGCGGTAGTCGCCAGCAGCTTGCGGGTGATCGCCAATCGTCTGTTGAACGGCACCGCACTGGCCGTTTTCCGCCAGTTGCGCCAGCAGTTGCCCGCGAGTGGCGGGGTCGACGCGCTTGAGCAACGTAACGATGCGTTGCTGTTGCGCCGCGGTCGGTGTCGACGCGGCATACAACCCCGCCAACCGTTGCAGCAGGGGTGTCGGTAGCTTGCCTGCGTGGCGGTCGAAGGCCGTTTCGAGTAACTGTTGCGCCTGTTCCCGTTGCCCGGCATTCAATGCCAGGTAAGTGGCCTGATCGAGCGATTTGAAGTTGCCGGTCTGCTGGTAATGCCGCTCCCAGAGGGCCGCCGCTTCACGGTTGCGACCCGATGCCTGGAGCAGCTCGGCGCGGCGTTTGACCACGTCGGCAGTTTGCGGCTGGCTGGCAAGGTAAGCCATGACTTTGTCACTGCGGCCCTCATCCTGCCAGACGTCGAGCAGGCGCTCGCGGCGTCGCGAGTCCCAGGGTTCCGGCAGGCGTGTCGTTTGCAGCAGTTCGGTGGCTTGCAGGCGTTGGGCGAGGATCAGCCAGGCCTGCGGATCTTCTTCGGGTTGGCAACTTTTCAACTGGGTCAGCGCGGCTTGCGGATCATGGCGCGATAGCCAGTCGACGGTCTCCAGGCAGGGCCGCTGCAACTCGGCGCTCAAGCGTTGCACCGTGGCACTGTCGCCGGTCTGCCGCGCCAGTTCCCACAGGCGCTGGCGTTGCGCCGGATCGGCAAGGTCGGCAGGTGGCAGCGACTGCATCCAGCGCTGCGCCATCTGGATGTGGCCCATGGCAATCGCCCGGTCGACCATGGCCAGTCGAGCCTTGCGCGCAGCGTCCGGGCTTGGCGCTGTTGGCAGCAATTGCTGCAGGGGCTGTTCGTCGAGGCGTTGCACGTAGGCGTTGGCCAGGCGTTGCCAGCCTTGGGCATCGAGTTGTTTGTTCGCGGCCAGGGGCGCCAGTTCCTTGATGGTGCCGTCCCAATCGCGCAATTGTTCGGACCAGTTGGCACGCGCCAGATGCAGAAGGCGCGCGTCACCTTTGGGCGGCAGTTGCGCCAGCCACTCATGGGCTTTGGCCGCGCCGCCGTACTTGGCCAGGCTCAGGCTGTAGGCCTGCCACAAACGGATGCGATGAGTGAGGTCGCTGCTGGCGATCCACTGTTCCACCTGCTCGCTACCCGGTGGGTCCTGTTCAATCCAGGTCAGGCGCAGGTTGAGCAGGGCATCGCTGTTGGCCGGCGTGTCAGGCAGGGCCTGCTCAGCGTCCTTGTAGCGTCGCTGTTTGGCCAGCGATTGCACGAGCAGGGCCCGCGCCTCTTCGTTTTTTGGCACTTTGCCCAGCAGGTGGCGCATCAGCCGTTCGACTTCCTTCCAGTTGCCTTTTTTCGCTTCGCGGTAACTGCGGTCCATGTAGGGGAAGCTGCGAAACTGCTCGAAATCGCTCAACGGTTCGGCCTCGACCCACGCCGCTGCGCACAGGCTGAACAGCAGGCTGCCGACCAGCAGGGTTTGACGGGGGATGGGCTTCATGCGACCTCTCGGGCAATGCGGTAAGCGGCTTGCTGTTCACTGGACTGATCGGCCAGGGCCTGTTCGAGGACTTCCCGGGTGATCATGCCGCGATCGATCAGGTGTTCGCCCAGGGACATTTGTTCCGCATCGAAGTCGATCAATGCCTGATTGAACAGGGTTGCCGGGACCCTGCCGCGCACCTGCAACAGATTACCCAGCAGCACCTGATGGTGACTGACACGTTCGAGCAGGGCTTCATCGTCCTGATTGCGCTCAAGCACCTGAAGCATCTGGCGCACGTCCTCGCTTTGACGAGGGCTGGCGTACCAGTAGCGAATCCCCAGGGTCACCCGGCCCTGAGGCGCGAGGCGGCAACGTACCGGGCGTTTCAGTTGACGGCTGATCGCACCTTGTGAGACCTGGCTCACCGGTCCTTCGGAGGCCAGCACCAGGGTGTCGCCTTCCTCGGCAACCGGAAGCACCCCGTAGTGCGTGGCGATCTTGCGCGGCACGCTATCGATCAGGCGCTTGTCGAGCTTGAACGGGTTGAGCGGGGCCCATTCCAGGTCCAGTTGTTCGGCCAGGGTCTGCACCAGTTGCGTGGTGTCGATGTGCCCGCGCAGCAGCAATTCCCGACCCAGGCGCCGACGCACAGGGTTGGTCACCGCCGCTTCCAGTTGTTCCTCGGTCAACAGCCCTTTTTCCACCAACTGATGCCCCAGCGGGGTGCGCTGGGCCTGGGTCAATGCGGGGAATTCATGGGTGGTCTTGTCCCAGGCGACGCGACGGGAATCACCCATTTCCATGACCTGGCGCAGCGCTCGCAAATTGGCGAAGAAGTTGACGAAGTTGCTCCACATCATCCGGGGGGCGGACAACAGCCCTTCGCCCAGACCGTAATAACGAGTGACGAACCAGCCGCGCTGGAACAGCCGATTGAGCAGCATCAGGCCGTTGAGCCACAGCAAGGTCGCCAGCAATGAACTGTCGGCAAGGATCGACGGATAACGCCAGGCATTGGGTGAAATCACCGTCACCAGCCACATGGCCAGCAGCACCAGAAACAGCAGGTTGACCAGGAAACTCAACAGGTATGCGATCAAGCCGCGACGATCGCGCCACAGGAAGTAGTTGAGCAGGCCCTTGGGGCTCCAGCCGAGGTTCTTGGTGCCCTGGAACACGATGCCGACGATCCACCGCGACTTCTGCCGGATCGCGTGTTGCAAGTCCCGGGGAAAGTGCTCGCGCACGCAGATCACCTGGGAGAAGGCGCGGTTCATGCCGAACACCCATGGCTGTTCCAGCGCCAGTTTCGGGTCGGTCACCGAGTAACGGGCAAAGATGCACTTCATGCCTTTTTGCTTGAGGCGAAAACCGATGTCGTAGTCTTCGGTGAGGCTCTGCACGTCGAAGGCAATACCGTCACCGTCTTCGAGCAGGGCACTGATGGCCTTGCGGCTGAAACAGGTGCCGACCCCGGCGCTGGGCACTTGCCCGGTCAATGCCTCGCGCACGATGACGTCCTTGCCGTGGTTCTCGGCGAACTCGTCGACGTAGTGCCCGGCGGTGAAGCCCTTCCATTCCGGGGCGTAGGGGTAGACGGGAATCTGGATCAGGTCCTTGGCCGGCAGCAGGTAGTTGAACAGGCGCAATTCCATGGGCGAAATCACGTCCTCGGCATCGTGCAGGATGAACCCGGCGAACTGGATCTTCGCATCGCTTTCAAAGCGCAGGATGGCGTCGATCACGTTGTTCAGGCAGTCCGCCTTGCTGGTCGGGCCGGGGCGCGCGCACACCACTTTGTGCACGTTGGGGTAGTGCAGGCACACCGCATCGACGTCGGCCTGGGTCTCGGCGTCGTTGGGGTAGGTGCCGACGAAAATCTGATAGTTCTCGTAGTCGATGGTCGAGGCGGCCAGGCGCGCCATTTCGCCGACCACGCCGACTTCGTTCCACGCCGGTACCATGATCGCCAGGGGTTTTTCGCCAATGGCATACAACCGCTCTTCATCGGCGCGCTCGAATTTTTCATAGATCCGCCAGCGTCGGATCAGCTTTCGGGTCCAGTACACCAGGTCGATGAACAGGTCATCGAGCCCGAGTATGAACATCAGCAGGGCGAGGATAATGGCGAGGTATTTGAGTCCGAACAGCACATAGGCAAAAAAGTCGACCCACTCCAGGCTCATACGGCTTTTCCCGATGCCGCGCGATGTTTGAGCCAGCCCCCGAGGCGATTGGCGATACGCTCGCTGGCGTGCCCGTCGCCGTACGGGCTGTGGATTCGACTCATGCGCTGGAACGTGGCTGGGTCATCGAGCAACAGGCTGGACTCCTTGACGATCCGGTCGGTATCGGTGCCCACCAGCAGCACCGTCCCGCCTTCGAGCACCGATGGCCGTTCAGTGACATCGCGCAGCACCAGCAGCGGTTTGCCGATGGCCGGGGCTTCTTCCTGGATGCCGCCGGAATCGCTGAGGATGAAGTGCGCACGGCCCATCAGCCAGACGAAATGCTGGTAGTCCTGTGGTGCCACCAGATAGATGTTGGGTTTGTCCGAGAGCACGCTGTACACCGCATTCTGCACCTGCGGGTTGAGGTGCACCGGGTAGACGAACTGCACGTCGGGATAGCGCTGGGCGAGGGTGGCCAACGCCAGGCAGATCTGGCGGAAGCCGCCGCCGAAGTTCTCCCGGCGGTGCCCGGTGATCAGCACCATGCGCCGGTTGTCGTCGAGCACGGCAAGTGGTGAGTCGGCGGCCGGGTGCCACTGGGTTGCCTGTTGGTGGTCGCGCATCCACACCAGGGCGTCGATCACCGTGTTGCCGGTCACTTCGATGTTGGCCTTGGGCACACCTTCGCGCAGCAGGTTGTCTTCGCTCTTGGTGGTCGGTGCGAAATGCAGGTCGGCGATAACGCCGGTCAGGTGCCGGTTGGCTTCCTCCGGCCACGGTGCACGCAAGTTGCCGGTACGCAACCCGGCCTCCACATGGCCGATGGGCAACTGGCGATTGAAGGCGGCGAGGGCGGCAATGAAGCTGGTGGTGGTGTCACCGTGCACCAGCACGATATCCGGCTGTACCCGTTCGTAGGCTTTGTCGAGATGCCCCAGCAGTTGTTCGGAGAGACCGTTGAGGGTCTGGCCCTGGGTCATCACCTGCAGATCTTCGTCGACCGTCAGTTCGAACGAGTCGAGCACTTGCTTGAGCATTTCCCGGTGCTGGCCGGTGGAGCAGATGTTCAGGTCGATTCCGGGCCAGTTACGCAAGACTCGCGCCAGTGGCGCCATCTTGATGGCCTCCGGACGCGTGCCGAACACCATCATGACTTTGAAGGACATGAACCCCTCCTGGGACTGCACACGCCGAAGCTACGCGGCTGTTAAGACCGGTTATCACTTGAACATTGAATAAAGCAGTCGGACGGGGGGTTGTCCAATGAGCGGCAGTGACTCGGAAATTTCCGACAGTTTTGCAAGGCCTGGCCCACAACAGTCACAGAAATGCCGAAATGCATGACGTGATAGTTTTTGAAATCGGCTGGTCAGCGTAGTCATGAGCAAAATGAAGGAGATTCAGTGCCATGAAATCGGGAATTTTCTGCGAAAAGGGTAGAGCCCTGAAGTGTCTTGGAGTGCTATTTTGAGTACCTCTATTAGCACTCCAAGGAATACCTTTATGACACATGTTGTGCTGTCGCAGATCGTGGCAAGCATTTCGGAATTGAAAAGAAACCCAATGGGGACGGTTGCTGCCGGAGGAGGGGGCTCGGTTGCGATTCTCAACCGGAACGAACCGGCTTTCTATTGTGTGCCTGCCAAAGAGTATGAAGCCATGATGAATCGTCTGGAGGATCTTGAGTTGATTGCTCTATGCAAGGAGCGAGAAAACGATCCAACCGTAAAGGTTTCAATTGATGACCTATGAGCTGGAATTTTCCGAGAAAGCCTGGAAAGAATGGAGAAAGCTTGGAGCAAACCTGAGAGAGCAATTCAAAAAAAGCTTCAGGAGCGATTGGTCAATCCGCACGTTTTGGCAGACCGGCTTTGCGGTCTGGATAATGCGTACAAGATCAAGTTGCGCAGTGCAGGGTATCGGCTGGTTTATCGCGTGGAAGACGAAGTGCTGGTGGTGACGGTGATCGCCATCGGGAAAAGAGAGCGAGGTGAAGTCTATAAAGATGCAATCACACGCTAGCTCCACGAATTTCAACCTGCACCGAAATGGCTCGGCGCCACACAATTGAGAACACGCTACCCGCTCTCTGTAGCCAACGGTAGCGCATGTCTGTCCGTGCGTTTGGTAACGTTTTTTTCCTCGCCTCACGCATCCCTCTGATTCAAAACAAATTTCAATCTCCCTCACATTCCCTCCACTTCCTGTGGCACACTTTCTGCTGTCTATTCCGTTGTTACATACCTAGTTCCGGTATAGCGGAATAAACATCATCCTGGAGTGCTTGCCATGCATCGCCGACCTTCTTTGTTCAAAGCGTGTGTTTTTCTTTTCGCGGCTTCTGCTGCTGCCGTGGGTGTGGCCCAGGCGGCGGACAGCAAGCTCGACAGTGTCCTGGCTCGCGGCAAACTGATTGTAGGCACCGGCAGCACCAATGCGCCGTGGCACTTCCAGGGTGCGGATGGCAAGTTGCAGGGTTTCGATATCGATATCGGGCACATGATCGCCAAGGGATTGTTCAACGACCCGACCAAGGTCGAGTACGTGGTGCAGTCGTCCGATGCACGGATCCCGAACCTGCTGACCGACAAGGTCGACATCAGTTGCCAGTTCATCACCGTGACGGCCAGCCGCGCGCAGCAAGTGGCGTTCACCCTGCCGTACTACCGCGAAGGCGTCGGCCTGCTGCTGCCGGCCAACAGCAAGTACAAGGAAATCGACGACATGCAGGCCGCTGGCAGCGGCCTGACCGTGGCGGTGCTGCAAAACGTCTATGCCGAAGAGCTGGTGCATCAGGCGCTGCCCAAGGCCAAGGTCGATCAGTACGACAGCGTGGACCTGATGTACCAGGCCGTGAACTCCGGTCGCGCCGACGCGGCGGCCACCGACCAGTCTTCGGTGAAATACCTGATGGTGCAGAACCCGGGCCGTTATCGCAGCCCGGCTTACGCCTGGAGTCCGCAAACCTATGCGTGCGCGGTCAAGCGCGGCGACCAGGACTGGCTGAACTTCGTCAACACCACCCTGCATGAGGCCATGACCGGCGTTGAGTTTCCTACTTACGCGGCGTCCTTCAAGCAGTGGTTCGGTGTCGATCTGCCAACGCCTGCCATCGGTTTCCCCGTCGAATTCAAATGATCCCGTGAGAGTGGGGCGACTCTGATCGCCCCGCTCAAGGTACTGCTGACCATGAACTATCAGTTGAACTTTGCCGCCGTGTGGCGCGATTTCGACACCTTGCTGGCGGGGCTCGGCCTGGGCCTTGAACTGGCCCTGGTGTCGATCGCCATCGGCTGCGTGATCGGCCTGATGATGGCGTTTGCTTTGCTGTCGAAGCACCGTGCATTGCGGGTGCTGGCGTCGGTGTATGTCACGGTGATTCGTAACACGCCGATCCTGGTGTTGATCCTGTTGATCTACTTTGCGTTGCCCAGCCTGGGCATTCGCCTGGACAAGATTCCGTCATTCATCATTACCCTGTCGCTGTATGCCGGGGCCTACCTGACCGAGGTGTTCCGCGGCGGTCTGCTGAGCATTCCCAAGGGCCAGCGTGAAGCCGGCCTGGCCATTGGCCTGGGCGAGTGGCAGGTCAAGGCCTACGTGACGGTGCCGGTGATGCTGCGCAATGTGTTGCCGGCGCTGTCGAACAACTTCATTTCGCTGTTCAAGGACACCTCGCTGGCAGCGGCGATTGCCGTGCCGGAGCTGACCTATTACGCGCGCAAGATCAATGTCGAGAGCTACCGGGTGATTGAAACCTGGCTGGTGACCACGGCGCTCTATGTGGCGGCCTGTTACCTCATTGCCATGATGCTGCGTTACCTCGAACAGCGTCTGGCGATCCGCCGATAGGAGGCTCCATGTACGAATCCCCCAGTTGGTTGCATGAGTTGTGGGTGGCGCGCGAAGTGCTGTGGCAAGGCTTTGTGACCAGTGTCCAGGTGTCGGTGCTGGCGATTTTGCTCGGCACGCTGGTTGGCGTCGTTACCGGTCTGGTACTGACCTACGGCAAATTCTGGATGCGCGCTCCGTTTCGTTTTTATGTCGATGTGATTCGCGGCACGCCAGTGTTCGTGCTGGTGTTGGCGTGCTTCTACATGGCACCGGCACTGGGCTGGCAGATCGGTGCGTTCCAGGCCGGGGCGCTGGGCTTGACGCTGTTCTGCGGCTCCCACGTCGCCGAGATCGTGCGCGGTGCATTGCAGGCCTTGCCGCGCGGGCAAATGGAAGCGAGCAAGGCCATCGGCCTGACGTTCTACCAGGCCCTCGGGTACGTGCTGTTGCCCCAGGCGTTGCGGCAGATCCTGCCGACCTGGGTCAACTCGTCTACCGAGATCGTCAAGGCTTCGACCCTGTTGTCGGTGATCGGTGTGGCGGAATTGCTGCTCAGTACCCAGCAGATCATTGCCCGGACCTTCATGACCCTGGAGTTTTACCTGTTCGCCGGTTTCCTGTTCTTCGTCATCAACTACGGCATCGAGTTACTCGGCCGGCACATTGAAAAGCGGGTGGCTTTGCCATGACTCAGACTCAATCCAACGCACAAAACGGCCAACCACTGCTGGACATTCGCGGCCTGCACAAGCGCTACGACCAGCTCGAAGTGCTCAAGGGCGTCGACCTGACCATGCAACGCGGCAACGTGGTGACGCTGATCGGTTCCAGCGGCTCGGGCAAGACCACGCTGCTGCGCTGCGTGAACATGCTTGAAGAATTCCAGGGCGGGCAGATCCTGCTGGACGGCGAATCCATCGGTTATGACGAGGTCAACGGCAAACGCATTCGCCACCCGGAAAAGGTCATTGCCCGTCATCGCGCCATGACCGGCATGGCGTTCCAGCAGTTCAACCTGTTTCCGCACCTGACGGCATTGCAGAACGTCACCCTGGGCCTGCTCAAGGTCAAGAAACTGCACAAGGACGAAGCCGTGGCCCTGGCCGAGAAGTGGCTGGAGCGTGTCGGCCTGCTGGAACGGCGCGATCACTTTCCCGGTCAGTTGTCTGGCGGTCAGCAGCAGCGCGTGGCGATCGCCCGGGCGATTGCGATGAACCCGAGCCTGATGCTGTTCGACGAAGTCACTTCGGCGCTGGACCCGGAGCTGGTCAGCGAAGTGCTCAATGTGATCAAGGGCCTGGCCGACGATGGCATGACCATGTTGCTGGTGACCCACGAAATGCGCTTCGCCTTCGAGGTGTCGGACAAGATCGTTTTCATGAATCAGGGGCGTATCGAGGAGCAGGGTCCGCCCAAGGAACTGTTCGAGCGCCCGCAATCGCCGCGTCTGGCTGAATTTCTCAAAAGCACGCGGTTTTAAACACTCAATTTTCAATCAGGAGAAACACTCATGAGCATTACTCGTTACGGCACCGGCAGCACCGCCGCTGGCGGCACGCCTCGTCCTTTCGCCCGTGCAGTCGAAGCCGATGGCTGGCTGCACGTTTCCGGCCAGGTGCCTGCGAAGGATGGCGAGATCATTGTGGGTGGCATCGTCGAGCAGACCCACCAGACCATGAAGAACCTGATCGCGATTCTCCAAGAGGCGGGTTATGGCCTGGAGGATGTGGTGCGTGCCGGGGTATGGCTGGAGGATCCGCGGGATTTCACCAGTTTCAACAAGGTCTTCTCCGAATACTTCAAACCCGAGCACGCCCCGGCGCGGGCCTGTGTGCAGGCGAACATGATGGTCGACTGCAAGGTCGAGATCGACTGTATTGCATACAAGAAAAAGGCCTGAACCGAGTCGCGCCAATCGCGGGCAAGCCCGCTCCCACAGGAATTGATGGTGTGTTTGCAATCTGTGGCAGCACACAGAACCTGTGGGAGCTGGCTTGCCAGCGAAGGCGACCTTACGGCCAGCATGGCACTCTGGTTAAACTCCCGGCACTTTGAATGGGAACCACTGAAATGACCGAAGACACCATCAAGCGCCGGGCACGCGGTCTGGACCGGGCGTTCGATATCCTGGATTTTCTCAAGGAGATCGGCCAGCCCCTGCGCCCGAACGACATCGCCAACGGCATCGGCAGCCCCAAATCCACGGTCTACGAACTGGTGGCCTCGTTGCTGGAACGACGGATCCTGGAGCCGGTGGGCAAGGACGGTCATGTCTACCTCGGTCGTCAGTTGTACTTTCTCGGCCAGGCGCATTTGCGCCATTTCGACCTCACCCGCGAGGCCGATCACGCCCTGCAGGAAATCGTCAGCCAGACCCATGAAACGGCGCAGATGTGCCTGCTCAACGGGCGCAAATACACGGTTGCGCTGATGAAGGAGGGGGAGCGGCATTTCCGTATTTCCTCGGACATCGGCGAAAACGCGCCCATCCCCTGGACCGCATCCGGGCGCCTGTTGCTGGCACACCTGAGCGACCAGGAAATCGTCGACCTGATCGACCACAATGACTTCATCCTGCCCGACGGCGAGCGTTTGCCGCTTGAACAGTTCCTCAAGGAAATCCGTCAGGCCGGTATCGATGGTTTCTTCTCATTCGATAGCGTCGCCGACACCTTTACCCATTGCTTCGCCGCACCGGTCAAAGACCCCGGCGGCGTGGCCATCGCGACCCTGTGCATCGTCGCCCCACGGGCCGATGCCAGGAACAACTACAACGACTATCGCCGGGTGCTGATCGAGAGCGCCAACAGCCTGGCCCGTCGCATCAACGAATAACAGCGGCTGCCTGCGGCCGCGTGTACGAGGAGTTCGACCATGTCTTCTGCCCCCAATACTGCCAACGTGGATAAAGGCGCAGCCCCGATCGGTGCCAGCCTGGTGCGCGACGTCAGCCTGCCCGCGCTGGTGCTGCACCGCGAGGCGCTGGAGCACAACATCCGCTGGATGCAGGCGTTCGTCAGTGACAGCGGCGCAGAGCTGGCGCCCCATGGCAAGACCAGCATGACCCCGGCCTTGTTCCGTCGCCAGCTGGACGCCGGTGCCTGGGGCATCACCCTGGCCAGTGCCACACAAACCCGTGCGGCCTACGCCCATGGCGTGCGTCGTGTGCTGATGGCCAACCAGTTGGTCGGCACGCCGAACATGGCGCTGATCGCCGACCTGCTGGCCGATCCGACGTTCGACTTTTATTGCATGGTCGACCACCCGGACAACGTTGCCGACCTTGGCGCCTATTTCGCCTCCCGCGGCGTGCGCCTCAACGTCATGATCGAATACGGCGTGGTCGGTGGTCGATGCGGTTGTCGCAGTGAGCGGGAGGTGCTCGACCTGGCCAAGGCCATCGCCGCACAACCGGCCCTGGCCCTGACTGGGATCGAAGGCTACGAAGGGGTGATCCATGGCGATCACGCCGTGACCGGTATTCGCGATTTCGCCGCGTCACTGGTGCGTCTGGCAGTGCAGTTGCAAGACAGTGGCGCGTTTGCCATTGCCAAGCCGATCATCACCGCGTCGGGTTCGGCCTGGTACGACCTGATTGCCGAGTCCTTCGAAGCGCAGAACGCTGGTGGACGTTTCCTCAGCGTGTTGCGTCCCGGCAGTTATGTGGCTCACGACCATGGCATCTACAAGGAAGCGCAGTGCTGCGTGCTCGACCGTCGCAGCGACCTGCACGAAGGCCTGCGTCCAGCGCTTGAAGTGTGGGCGCACGTGCAGTCCTTGCCGGAGCCAGGGTTTGCGGTGATTGCCCTGGGGAAACGCGACGTGGCCTACGATGCCGGTCTGCCTGTGCCGTTGCTGCGTTACAAGGCAGGTGTGGTGCCGGCCAGCGGCGAAGATGTAAGTGCCTGCAAAGTCACCGCGGTGATGGACCAGCATGCGTTCATGACCGTGGCGCCGGGGGTTGACCTGCGGGTGGGCGACATCATCTCGTTCGGCACTTCGCACCCGTGCCTGACGTTCGACAAGTGGCGCATCGGCTGTCTGGTGGACGAGCAACTGAACGTCATCGAGACCATGGAAACCTGTTTCTAAGACTGAAACCGCGGCGCGGCTTTCGCGAGCAAGCCCGCTCCCACAGGGTTTTGTGTACACCGAAGATCCAATGTGGGAGCGGGCTTGCTCGCGAAGAGGCCCTACCAGACAAAAGAGAAATCCGCGTATGAACACCATCAACACCCTCGGCCCCGACACCCCACGCATCGCCCTGATCGGCGAGTGCATGATCGAGTTGCAGCATCGCGCCGACGGCAGCCTGCAACAGAGCTTTGGTGGCGACACCTTGAACACGGCGGTGTACCTGTCCCGGGAACTGGGGGCGAGCGGCACCGTGGACTATGTCACCGCCCTGGGCGATGACAGTTTCAGCGACGCGATGTGCCGCAGTTGGGCGGCGGAAAACATCGGGCTCGGCATGGTCCAGCGCCTGCCCGGACGTCTGCCGGGTTTGTATTGCATCCAGACTGACGCGGCGGGCGAGCGGCGCTTTCTGTACTGGCGCAATGAAGCGGCGGTTCGCGATTGCTTCACGACGCCGGCCGCCGAGCCGATCCTGGCGGCGCTGCCGGATTACGACGTGCTGTATTTCAGCGGTATCACCCTGGCGGTACTCGGCGAACAAGGCCGGGAAAATTTGCTGCAAACCCTGATCGAAGCCCGTCAGCGCGACGCGCGAATCGTGTTCGACAACAACTACCGGCCACGGCTGTGGGCCTCGGTCGAAGACGCCCGGGCGGCGTATCGCCAGGTGCTGGCGCATGTCGACCTGGCGTTGCTGACCGTGGAGGATGAACAGGCCTTGTTCGGTTATGCCGATTGTGACGCGGTGTTTGCCGCGTATGAGCAGATCGGGACGCCGGAGGTGGTGCTCAAGCGCGGTGCACAAGCGTGCCTGATTCGTTGTGCGGGCGAGTCGTTCGAAGTGCCGGCGCAGAAGGTCGAGCGGGTGGTGGACACCACGGCGGCGGGGGATTCGTTCAGTGCGGCGTATCTGGCCTCGCGGCTCAAGGGGGGTAGCCCCGGGGAAGCCGCCGAGGCCGGGCACCGGTTGGCGAGCCGGGTGATTCAGGTGCCGGGGGCGTTGATTCCGAAGTAAGCGTTGAATGGCCGCTGGCTGCGCCGCCGGATCGCTGGCTTGCCAGCGATAGGGCCCTCAAGCCAAATGCATCAATCCCGGTAGAACACCTGCACCAGGTGATACCCGAACTTGCTCTTGATCGGCCCATGGACCACCCGCAGCGGTTTCTTGAAGATCACCGCGTCGATCACGCCGACCATCTGCCCCGGCCGTACTTCGCCCAGGTCACCGCCGCGCTTGCCCGATGGGCAGGTCGAATACTTCTTGGCCAGCACATCAAACGCTTCACCCTTGGCGATGCGTTGTTTGAGCTGCTCGGCTTCTTCCGAGGTTTTTACCAGAATATGGCGGGCTTGAGCTTTCATGTGGCGGTTACCTTGCAACGGTGGTGGCTATGTACGAGCCAGCGGGGCGCGCGATTATGCCTCAACTCAGTCCGGTTGGCCGATCATCGTGCGAATCTTGTTGGCCAGCAGTTCGATGGAAAACGGTTTGCTCACCATGTCCATGCCTTCCTCGAGGAAACCCTGGCGCTCGGCGGCGATCTCCGCGTAACCGGTCATGAACAGCACTTTCAGTCCGGGACGATGCTGGCGGGCGATTTCTGCCAGTTGTCGGCCGTTCATGCCCGGCAACCCCACGTCGGTCACCAGCAAGTCCACCCGCAGGTCTGACTCCAGCACCGGCAGGGCACCCCTGGCATCTTCGGCTTCATGGGCGTGATAACCAAGTTCATTGAGCAGGTCCAGCACCAGCATGCGCACCGCCGCATCGTCCTCGACCAGCATCACGGTTTCGCCGGCAATCGCCGCCGGTGCCTCGCCGACGACCGCTGACAGGACCTTTTCCGGCTCGGTCGAGTACAGGCGCGGCAAGTACAAGCGCACGCTGGTGCCCCGGCCGGGCAGGCTGAACAGACTGACGTGGCCCCCCGATTGCTGGGCGAAACCGTAAATCATCGACAAGCCCAAACCGGTGCCCTGGCCGATCGGCTTGGTGGTGAAGAACGGGTCGAATGCCTTGGCCAGCACCGAGGGCGTCATGCCGGTGCCGTTGTCGCTGACGGCAATCATCACGTAGTCGCCGGCCTTGACCGGTTCCAGGGTCGTGATGTCATTGCCGTCGAGGTACAGGTTGGCTGTTTCGATCTGCAACTCGCCGCCTTCGGGCATGGCGTCCCGGGCGTTGATCACCAGGTTGAGCAAGGCGTTTTCCAGCTGGCTGACATCGGTGTTGACCCGCCAGAGGTTTTCGGCCAGTTGCAGTTTGAGTTCGATGTGGTCGCCCTTGGTGCGACTGAACAGGTCTGCGAGCGAATGAATCAACTCGTTGGGGTCCAGCGGCTTGCGGTTGAGCGACTGACGGCGGGAGAACGCCAGCAAGCGATGGGTGAGGGCGGCTGCACGGTTGGCCGAGGACACGGCCGCCTCGGTGAAACGGCCGATCTCGTTGGCACGCCCGTCGGCGATGTAGCGTTGCATCAGGTCGAGGCTGCCAATGATGCCGGTGAGCATGTTGTTGAAGTCATGGGCGATGCCGCCGGTCAGCTGGCCGACCGCTTCCATTTTCTGCGCATGGCGCAAGGCATCTTCGGCACGCTCGCGCTCGAACATCTCGTTTTGCAAGCGCTCGTTGGCCTCGGCCAGTTGCCGGGTGCGGGCGGCAACCCGTTCCTCAAGGGTTTCGTTGAGGTTGCGCAGGGCTTCCTCGGTCTTCTTGCGTTCGGTTTCGTCGATCACGAAGATGTAGAAACCGTTCACCGCGCCGTCCGCACCGTGGCGTGGCAGGTAATTCATCAGGGCCTGGCGGATGCTGCCGTCGCGATGTGGCGTGCTGATGCTGAAGCTGCAGGGACGGCCGGACAGCGCCTCGGTGATGTACGGCGCGCGCAGCGCATAGGCTTCTTCGCCGAGCACTTCGAGAATGGTTCGCCCGTAAAGTTCTTGGGGCGTCAGCCCGTACCAGTCGAGGTACGCCGAATTGTTCAGGCGAAAGCGTTCTTCACGGTCGACGTAGCTGATCAGGATCGGCATGGCGTTGATGATCAACTGCAGCTCGGTCTGGCTTTGGCGCAGGGCCTGCTCGGTGTGCTTGCGTTCGGTCAGGTCCAGGGCGGCGCCAAGGAAGCGAATCGGCCGGCCGTGGTGATCCTTGTAGCAGCGGCCGCGGGCAAACACCCAGCGCAGCTGGCCGTCGGTTTGCAGCAGGCGATATTCCTCGGCGTATTCGCTGCCATGGGTGATGCAATGCTTGATGCTGCGGGCGATCAGGGCGCGGTCTTGCGGGTGCACACCGTGCAGGTACTCACTGATCGGCAACTGGTTGGCCATGGCCGGATCGATGCCGTGCAACTGGGCAAAATGCGCATCGGCGATGAAACGGTCCTCGCTGATGTCCCAGTCCCAGGTGCCGACCGCGTCGGTGGCGGCGAGGGCCAGTTGCAGGCGCTCCTCGGTTTCGCGCTGGGCCTTGAGGCTGGCCGCCGAGCGCTGTTCGAGTTCGAGGGCGATGCGCCGGCGTTCGTTGGTTTCGATGGCGGTGACCAGGATCCCGGCCACCTCGGCGCTTTCGTCACGGATCGGGCTGTAGGTCAGGTCGAGCCAGAAGTCGGACTCGCGGCCCTCGCGTTGCAGGGTAAAGCGCTGCTCGCTGTAGGTTCGCACCTGACCCTGCAGGACGGCGCGGTATATCGGGTCGGTAAAGTCTTTCAGCTCCGGCCAGATCAGGTGTGCCGGTTGGCCGAAAGCGTGCGGATGTTTGCTGCCGGCGAGCAGGGCGAAGCCGTCGTTGTAGATCTGCGTCAGTTGCGGGCCCCAAAGCAGCAGCATCGGCATCGGTGAGTGAATGACGATGTCCACGGCGGTTCGCAGGCTCTGTGGCCAGCTGCTGGCAGCGCCCAGCGGAGTGTTTGCCCAGTCGAGCCGGGCGATCAGGGCCTGGGCATCACTGCCGGTCGGTATCGCGTTCATCAAGGAGTCCTGCGCCTGAGTCGCTTTATCTGGCATCCATTCTTGCACAGGTTATTGTAGGAGCGAGCTCGCTCGCGATGGTCGTCAACGATAACGCTGGTTGGCAGGTGCCCCGCGGCGCTCTCGGGTTTATCGCGAGCAAGCTCGCTCCTACAGGGAACCCCATTTCAATCCAGCAATTCAGGCCTGTTCCGGTACTGCTCCAGCGCTTCGGGATTGGCCAGCGCATCGGTGTTCTTCACCTTCTGCCCATGCACCACATTGCGCACCGCCAGCTCAACGACCTTGCCACTGATGGTCCGGGGAATGTCGGTGACCGCGACAATTTTCGCCGGCACATGACGCGGCGTGGTGTTGGCGCGAATCGTCTGGCGGATCTGCTGTTGCAGCGCCTCGTCCAGCTTCAGCCCTTCGCGCAGCTGTACGAACAGCACCACCCGCACGTCATCCTGCCATTGCTGACCGATGGCCACGCTGTCGAGCACCTGCGGGATTTTTTCCACCTGACGATAGATTTCCGCCGTGCCGATGCGCACGCCGCCGGGGTTGAGCACGGCATCCGAGCGGCCGTGGATCAGCATCGCGCCATGGGGCAGTTGTTCGGCGTAGTCACCCTGGGCCCAGACGCCGGGGAACAGGCTGAAATAGGATTGGCGCAGCTTTTCGCCATCGGCATCGTTCCACAAGCCGATGGGCATCGCCGGAAAGTGGCGGGTGCACACCAGTTCGCCTTTTTCGCCGATCACCGGCTGGCCGGCGTCGTTCCACACTTCGACGGCCATGCCCAGGCTCTTGCCCATGATTTCGCCACGCCTGACCGGCGACACAGGGTTGCCGTTGACGAAGCACGAGACGATGTCGGTGCCACCGGACATCGAGGCCAGGCACACGTCAGCCTTGAAGTCGCGATAGACGAAGTCATAACTTTGCGGTGACAGCGCCGAGCCGGTGCAAAGCAAGGTCTTGAGGCTGCCCAGGTCATGACTTTCACGCGGCTTGATGCCGCTGCTTTCCAGGGTTGCGAGAAATTTCGGGCTGGTGCCGAAGACACTGATGGACTCGTCGTCGATCAGGTCGATCAAGCGTTGCGGGTCAGGCTGGAACGGTGAGCCGTCATACAGCACCACCGAGCTGCCGACGGCCAAGGCCGACACCAGCCAGTTCCACATCATCCAGCCACAGGTGGTGTAGTAGAACAGACGTTCGCCGGGGCCGAGATCGCAGTGCAGGCCGTGCTCCTTGACGTGTTGCAGGAGCACGCCGCCGGTGCTGTGGATGATGCATTTCGGCACGCCGGTGGTGCCGCTGGAGTAGAGGATGTACAGCGGATGGGCGAAGGGCACCGGGACGAAATCCGGTTCGCCGCCGGGCTCGTAGAAATCGTCCCACAGGGTCACGTTGGCCGGGGTGCGGAAGTGTTCGATCCGCGTATGCGGCCGCCCATACGGCAGGATGATCAGCTGCTGCAACGACGGCAGGCGCTCGAGGATTTCGTTGACCTTGGCGGTCTGTTCGATCTCCTTGCCGGCATAGCGATAACCGGCGCAGGTCAGCAGCACCTTCGGTTCGATCTGGCCGAAACGGTCAACGACCCCTTGCGTGCCGAAGTCCGGTGAAGAACAGGACCAGACAGCGCCGAGGCTGGTGGTGGCGAGCATGGCCACCAGGGTTTGCCAGGTGTTGGGCATGCAGGCGGCGACCCGGTCACCCACACCGACGCCAGCGGCGATCAGGCCGTTCTGAAAACCGGCGACCTGTTCTGCCAGCTCGGCCCAGGTCAGGTGTTCGCGTTGACCGTTTTCGCCGATGGCCACCACGGCCACCGCGTCGTCGCGACGCATCAGCAAGTGTTCGGCGAAATTCAGGGTCGCGCCGGGGAACCACTGGGCGCTGGGCATCTCAGGACCTTCGAGCAGCACGGTGTCGGGTTGTTCATGAAAGCGAATGTCGAAGAAATCGACGATCGCCTGCCAGAAGTCGGGACGTTGCTCGATGGACCATTGGTGCAGGGCAGGGTAGTCGTCAATCTTGAGGTGATACCGCTGATTGACGAAGCGCCGGAAAGCCTCCATGCGCGTCTTGCCAATGCGTTTGGCGTCGGGTTGCCAGAGGATGTCGGACATGGTTTGCCTCTTCTTATGTCTGTAGATCCATTCGCGAGCAAGCCCGCTCCCACATGGAAATGCGATCCCCTGTGGGAGCGGGCTTGCTCGCGAAGAACGATAACGCGGTCCATCGGCCAGTTACTGCGCCAGCCACCCACCATCCACATTCCACGCCGCGCCACGCACCTGGCTGCCGGCATCGCTGCACAGAAACAGCACCAGTTCACCCAGTTGCGGCGGCGTCACGAACTCCAGCGATGGCTGCTTCTCGGCGAGCAAATCATGTTGCGCCTGCTGCGGATCGATGCCACTGGCGGCACGATCATCGATCTGCTTTTGCACCAGTGGCGTCAGTACCCAGCCCGGGCAGATCGCGTTGCAGGTGACCTGGGTGGTCGCGGTTTCCAGCGCGACCACTTTGGTCAGGCCGATCACCCCATGCTTGGCCGCGACATAGGCTGACTTGCCTGCCGAGCCGACCAGGCCATGCACCGAGGCGATGTTGATCACCCGGCCCCAACCCTTGGCGCGCATGCCCGGCAGACTCAAGCGGGTACTGTGGAACACCGACGACAGGTTGATGGCGATGATCGAATCCCAGCGCTCCACCGGAAACTCATCCACCGCTGCCACGTGTTGAATGCCAGCGTTATTGACCAGAATGTCGACACCGCCGAACTCGCGCTCGGCGTAGGCGATCATGTCGGCAATTTGCGCCGGATCGCTGACATCGGCCGGGTGATGGCCGACCTTGCCGCCGAACTGTTGCACCTGGGCGATCACGCTGGAGGCATCGCCGAAGCCGTTGAGGATCAGGTTGGCCCCGGCCTTGGCCAGGCTGAGGGCGATCCCCAGGCCGATGCCGCTGGTGGAGCCGGTGACCAGTGCGGTCTTGCCCGAAAGAGTCGTCATGAATACCTCACACAATGCCAGTGGCGTAGAAGGTGCCGATCACCACGAAAACCGCCAGGGTCTTGATCAGCGTAATACAGAAAATGTCTTTATAAGCCTCGCGGTGGGTCAGCCCGGTGACGGCCAACAGGGTAATCACCGCGCCGTTGTGCGGAAGGGTGTCCATGCCGCCGCTGGCCATCGCGGCGACTCGATGCAGCACTTCCAGCGGAATGTTCGCCGCATGGGCGGCGCTGATGAATTGCTCGGACATTGCCGCCAGTGCGATGCTCATGCCGCCCGAGGCAGAACCGGTGATGCCGGCCAGCAGGGTCACGGTAATCGCTTCGTTGACCAGCGGGTTGGGAATGCTCTTGAGCCAGTCGGCCAACACCAGAAAACCGGGCAGGGACGCGATCACGGCACCGAAACCATATTCCGAGGCGGTGTTCATGGCTGCCAGCAGCGCACCGCTGACCGCACTTTTGCTGCCTTCGGCGAGTTTGCGGCTGATCGCCTTGTAGCCGAACGCCAGCACCATGAGGATGCCCACCAACAGCGCGGCCTGGACCGCCCAGATCGCCGTGAGCTTGGCGATGTCCGTGGTCACCGGCGCGGCCATGCCCGGCAGCGCCAGGTTGTGGGTCTTGCCATACCACTGGGGAATCCACTGGGTGAACAGCAGGTTCATGATGCCCACCGCCAACAGCGGAGACAGGGCGACCCAGGGATTGGGCAGCTTGATGTCGGCGGCGGTTTCCGGCTCGTTGCGCAGGTCCGACCCATAGCCCTCACCGGTACGCTGGGCCTTGTTGCGCTGGCGCTGGAGAAACAGCATGCCGGCACAGAACACGAAGATCGTGCCGATCACGCCCAGCCACGGTGCTGCCCAGGCCGTGGTGTTGAAGAAGGTGCTGGGGATGATGTTCTGGATCTGCGGCGTGCCGGGCAGGGCGTCCATGGTGAACGAAAAGGCGCCCAGGGCAATGGTCGCCGGGATCAGCCGCTTGGGGATGTTGCTCTGGCGGAACATTTCCGCGGCAAACGGATAGACCGCGAACACCACTACAAACAGCGATACGCCGCCATAGGTCAGCAGGGCGCAGACCAGCACGATCACCAGCATCGCCTGGCGAGTGCCGAGCAGGCGAATCGCGGCCGCGACGATGGAGCGCGAGAAACCGGACAGTTCGATCAACTTGCCGAATACCGCGCCGAGCAGGAACACCGGGAAATACAGTTTGATGAAACCGACCATTTTTTCCATGAACACCCCGGTGAAAGCGGGGGCGACGGCAGATGGGTCAGTCAGCAGGACAGCGCCGAGGGCGGCAATCGGGGCAAAAAGGATAACGCTGTAGCCACGGTAGGCAGCCAGCATCAGCAGCGCGAGGGCTGCCAAGGCAATGATCACACTCATGGTGTGTCTCCTGGTTTGTTATTTTTGTAGGATGAAACTTGACAGGAGAGGCGTATAGCGAGTTTTGTGCCAGATGTTTAAGTTCTTGAAATATAAGGATATATTTTGTTTTTATGAGTTGAATTCGAGTTGATTGTCTCTAAGTGGAGACTTTTAGCGATTGTGAGGGCCTCTTCGCGAGCAGGCTCGCTCCCACAGTTGAACCAGTGGGATAGTAGAGCGAGGTCTCCTGTGGGAGCGAGCCTGCTCGCGAAGGTCTGTCTAACAATGGAGATGTATGTCTCTTTAATGAGACTCGACAATCCCCAACGCCACCATTTTCTTGTACAACGTCGACCGCCCAAGCCCCAACCGCGCCGCCGCATCAGGCACCTTGCCCGCGCATTGCGCGAGGGTCGTTTCGATCAGTTGCCGGTCAAACCGCTCCCGTGCCGCACTGAACGTCTCGTGGGCTATCGGTTCGATGGTCAAGGGCGCCACGCGCTCCACCGGGGTGAACGTACCAATCGCCGCGCGGATGTCCGCCACCGTCAGGCGCAAGTCATCACTGAGCAAGGCGGCGCGTTCCAGCACATTGCGCAGTTCGCGGATGTTCCCCGGCCAGGCGTGTTGCCCCAACAGTTCCAGGGCTTCGTGGTGCAGTTCATGCTGGCTGCGCAGTTCCTCGAGAATCGCCTCGCTGAGCGCCGGCACGTCATCGAGTCGATCGCGCAGGGGCGGAACCTGGATCGGCAACACGTTGAGCCGGTAATACAGATCGGCGCGGAATTCGCCGCGCTTGATGGCCGCTTCGAGGTCCGTGGAGGTCGCGGCGATCACCCGCACATCGCTCTGGATCACTTCGTTGGAGCCCACAGGCTCGAATTCCTTTTCCTGCAACACCCGCAGCAGTTTGCTTTGCAGGGGCAGCGGCATGTCGCCGATTTCGTCGAGGAACAAGGTGCCGCCCTGGGCGATCTGCAGTTTGCCGGCACGACCCTTGCGGTCGGCACCGGTAAACGCGCCGGGGGCGGTGCCGAAGAATTCGGCTTCCAGCAACGATTCAGGAATCGCTGCACTGTTGACGCTCACGAACGCCTTGTGCGCCCGGGGCGAGGCATTGTGGATGGCCTGGGCCAGCAACTCCTTGCCGGTACCGGTCTCGCCGAGCAGCAGCACCGGCGATTCGGTACTCGCACTGCGCCGGGCACGGCGTTTGACTTCCAGGCTGGCGGCACTGGTGCCGATGAAGTGGGCGAAGTTGTATTTGGTCTGTCGCGCCCGCAGCAGAGAGCGGGTGGAAGCCAGTTCTTCCTGCATGCTCATGTAGCGCTTGAGCATCGGCGACAGGCTGCGCAACTCGTCGAACAGGGCGAAGCCGATGGCGCCGATCACCACGCCGGCATCGTCGTGAATCGGCAGGCGCATGACCACCAGCGGCTCTTTGGGGGTGTCTTGCATGTCCAGCAAAATAGGCCGGCCGGTACGCACCACCTCACGCAACAGGCTGCCGGGGATCACGCTTTCGCAGGGTTTGCCAATTGCCACTTGCGCCGATTGCAGGCCGAAGCGCCGGGCATAGCGCTCGTTCATCCAGACAATGTTGGCGTCGCGGTCGACAATCACCGTGCCTTCGCTGGATTGCTCGATGATCTCGAACAGCGAGCGGATAGCCAGCAAGCGAACGCGCTGGTAGTCCTTGAGGCTTTCGGTGGTGTTCATGGGGCTGATCCTGATTGTGTTTTGCTTGTGCCGGCCTCTTCGCGAGCAAGCCCGCTCCCACATGGGATCTGTGAACGACACCGGTTAACTGTGGGAGCGGGCTTGCTCGCGAAGGTCGCAACGCGGTTTAACGGCAAGATTATGCCTGCCCCAACAACGCCGCCGCCAACAGCTCCTTGGTGTACGGGTGCTGCGGTGAGGCAAACACCTCATGGCTGGCGCCGCGCTCCACGACTTTGCCGTCCTTGATCACGATCATGTCGTGGGCCAGGGCGCGCACCACCGCCAGGTCATGGCTGATGAACAGATAGGTCAACCCGTGTTTTTCCTGAAGCTGGCGGAGCAGGGCGACCACCTGCTTCTGCACCGTGCGGTCCAGCGCCGAGGTCGGTTCGTCGAGCAGGATCAGTGCCGGCTTGAGCACCAATGCCCGGGCGATGGCGATGCGCTGGCGCTGTCCTCCGGAGAACTCGTGGGGATAGCGATGGCGGCTTTGCGGGTCCAGGCCGACTTCGCTCAGTGCCCGGATCACTTCGGCGTTGCACTCTTCAGTGCTCAACTGGCTGTGCACTTCCAGGCCCTCGCTGATGATCTGCGCGACCGACATGCGCGGGCTGAGGCTGCCGAAGGGGTCCTGGAACACCACCTGCATTTTCTTGCGCCACGGTCGCAGCTGCTTTTGCGTCAGGCCATCCAGCGCCTGGCCCTGGAACCGGATGCTGCCTTCGGAGTCGAGCAAACGCAGGATCGCCTGGCCAAGGGTGGACTTGCCGGAGCCGGACTCGCCGACGATGCCCAAGGTCTTGCCGCGCTGGATGTTCAGGCTGATGCCATCGACGGCGCGCAGCCAGGCCTTGCGTTGAAACAGACCACCACTGACCGGAAACCGTACCTGCAGGTTGTCCACCTCCAGCACGTTTTCGCGCGTGTCCCGGGGCAGGGCTTCGCCCTCGGGTTCGGCGTGCAGCAATACGCAGCTGTAAGGGTGCTTGGGTTCGGTGAACAGGATCTCGCAAGGCGCCTGCTCGACGATTTCCCCGGCCCTCATCACGCACACGCGCTGGGCGATGCTGCGCACCAGGTTAAGGTCATGGCTGATCAGCAGCAGCGACATGCCCAGTCGTTGTTGCAGGGATTTGAGCAGCAACAGGATCTTGCGCTGCACCGTCACATCCAGCGCGGTGGTCGGTTCGTCGGCGATCAGCAGTTCCGGTTCGCACGCCAGGGCCATGGCGATCATCACCCGCTGGCGCTGGCCGCCGGACAATTGATGGGGATAGGCCTTGAGACGCTCCTCGGGTTTCTGGATGCCCACCAGGTGCAGCAATTCGAGGATCCGCGCTTGCGCCGCTTTACCCGCCAGGCCTTTGTGCACCAGCAAGGTTTCACCGATCTGCTTTTCGATGCTGTGCAGCGGGTTGAGGGAGGTCATCGGCTCCTGGAAGATCATCGCGATGCGATTGCCGCGCAGTTGTCGCAACTTGCCGGTATCGGCGCCCACCAGTTCCTGGCCGCGATAGCGAATACTGCCGGTTGTCTCGGAATCGGTTTGCGGCAGCAACTGGAGGATCGAGTGGGCCGTCACTGACTTGCCCGACCCCGACTCGCCCACCAGCGCCAGGCATTCGCCGGGGCGGATGTCCAGGCACAGATTGCGCACCACGGTCTGGCCGCTGAAGGCCACGCTGAGGTCACGGATTTCAATCAGGTTGGTCATATCAACATCCGCATCACGATCGGGGGTCAAACGCGTCGCGCAGTGCTTCGCCAATGAACACCAGTAAAGAAAGAATCAGCGCCAGGGTGAAGAACGCCGTCAGGCCCAGCCATGGCGCTTGCAGGTTTTGCTTGCCCTGGCCGATCAATTCACCCAGGGAAGCGCTGCCGGCCGGCATGCCGAAGCCGAGGAAGTCCAGCGCCGTCAGGGTTGAAATCGCCCCGGTGAGAATGAACGGCAAGTAGCTCAGGGTCGCATTCATGGCGTTGGGCAGAATGTGCCGCACGATGACTTTGCGGTCGGTCAGGCCCAACGCGCGCGCGGCCTTGACGTATTCCAGGTTGCGTCCGCGCAGGAACTCGGCGCGCACCACGTCCACCAGGGCCAGCCATGAAAACAGCGCCATGATGCCCAGCAGCCACCAGAAATTCGGCTCGACGAAGCCCGACAGGATGATCAGCAGGTACAGCACCGGCAACCCGGACCACACCTCCAGCAGGCGCTGGCCGAGCAAGTCCACCCAGCCGCCGTAATAGCCTTGCAGTGCCCCGGCTGCGATACCGATCAGGGCACTGACAAATGTCAGCATCAAGGCAAACAGGATCGACACCCGGGCACCGAAGATCACCCGGGCCAGCACGTCCCGCGACTGGTCGTCGGTGCCCAGCCAGTTGACGCTGGTGGGCGGGCTGGGGGCGGGCTTGTTCAGGTCATAGTTGGGCGTGTCATCGCTGAACGGAATCGGCGGAAACAGCAGCCAGCCACCGTCCTTCTTGATCAGCTTCTGCACGTAGTCGCTGCGGTAGTCGGCCTGAAACGGCAGTTGTCCGCCGAACTCCTGTTCGGTGTAGCGCTTGAAGACCGGGAAGTACCACTGGCCTTGATAGCTGACCACCAGCGGTTTGTCGTTGGCGATCAGTTCGCCGCCCAGGGTCATCAGGAACAGGCCGACAAACAGCCAGAGCGACCACCAGCCCCGACGGTTTTTCTTGAAGCGCTCGAAGCGCCGACGCGCCAGCGGTGAAAGCTTGAGCATCAGGCGTTCCTCGCGGCAAAGTCGATGCGCGGATCGACCAGGGTGTAGCAGAGGTCGCCGACCAGTTTTATCAAAAGACCGAACAGGGTGAAGATGAACAACGAGCCGAACACCACCGGGTAGTCCCGTGATACCGCCGCTTCGTAGCTCATGCGGCCCAGGCCGTCGAGGGAGAAGATCACTTCGATCAGCAGGGAGCCGGCAAAAAATACACTGATGAACGCCTGGGGAATGCCCGACACCACCAGCAGCATGGCGTTGCGGAATACGTGTCCATAGAGCACCCGGCGTTCACTCAAGCCCTTGGCCCGGGCGGTGACCACGTACTGGCGGGTGATTTCGTTGAGGAACGAGTTCTTGGTGAGGATGGTCAGTGTGGCGAAACCGCCGATCACCAGCGCGGTCACCGGCAACACCAGATGCCAGAAATAGTCGGCGACTTTGCCAACGGTCGACAGCGATTCGAAGTTGTCCGAGACCAGCCCGCGGACCGGAAACCAGTTCAGCGAAGTGCCACCGGCAAAGACCACGATCAGGAACATCGCAAACAGGAACGCCGGCATGGCATAGCCGATGATGATCGCAGTGCTGCTCCAGATGTCGAAATGGCTGCCATGGTGTACGGCCTTGCGGATGCCCAGGGGAATCGACACCAGATAGGTGATCAGCGTCGCCCAGAGCCCGAGGGAAATGGTCACGGGCATTTTTTCGAGGATCAGGTCGGTGACGGTGGCGCCGCGGAAGAAACTCTTGCCGAAGTCCAGGCGCGCGTAGCTGGTGAGCATCAGCCAGAGGCGTTCGTGTGCCGGCTTGTCGAAGCCGTACTGTTTTTCAATGTCCTTGATCAGTTGTGGGTCGAGCCCGCGACTGGCCCGGGACTTGCCGCTCATGGATTCGCCGGAACCGCCGCCGACCGTGGCGCCGCCAATGCCTTGCAGGTGCGCGATGGCCTGTTCGACCGGCCCGCCCGGCGCAGCCTGGACGATGACGAAGTTGACCAGGAGAATGATCACCAGCGTCGGAATGATCAGCAGCAGGCGCCGCAATATGTATGCCCACATCAGTGCGGCCCTCCGGGTCTGCCACGGCTGATACGCTCGGCAGTCATCTGCTGGTTGGTCAATGGCGTGGTGCTCATTTCCCACCAGCTTTCGATGGCTTCGTCATTGCTCGCTTGCACGTTCGGGATGCCGAAGCGGTTCCACCACACTGTAGAGGTTCCCGGCGGGTAGTAGTTGGGAATCCAGTAGTAATTCCATTGCAGTACCCGGTCCAGGGCATGGGCGTAATGCAGCATGTCGGCCTGGGTATTGGCGCGGATCAGTCCGGTGATCAGGGTGTCCACTGCCGGGTTCTGCAACACCATGTAATTGTTGGATCCCGGGTCGGTGGCCGCCGCCGAACCGAAATAATTGAGCAGTTCGTTTCCCGGGGAAGTGGTGACCGGGTAGCCGGTGACGATCATGTCGTAGTCGCGGCTCATCAGGCGATTGACGTATTGGGACGAGTCGATGCGGCGGATGTTCAGGTCGATGCCGATCTGTTTCAACGTGCGTTTATAGGGCAACAGCAGGCGGTCCATGCCGTTCTGGCTGACCAGGAACGTAAAGCTCAGCGGCTCGCCATCGGCATTGACCAGTTGGTCGCCGTCGGGTTTCCAGCCGGCCTGTTCAAGCAGGTCCAGGGCCTGCAACTGCTTGTCGCGAATCACGCCGCTGCCATCGGTCTTCGGCGCCTCGAACACCTTGGTGAAGACTTCGTCGGGAATCTGCCCGCGCAGCGGCTCCAGAATTGCCAGCTCACCCGCATCCGGCAGTTTCCGGGCCGCGAGATCGGTATTGGAGAAAAAGCTCTGCTGGCGGATGTACATGTCGCGCATCATCTGCCGGTTGCTCCACTCGAAGTCCCACAGCATGACCAGTGCCTGGCGCACGCGACGGTCCTGAAACATGGGCCTTTGCAGATTGAACACAAAACCCTGGGCCGGTTGCGGCGCCTCGGTGGCGAGGTGGGCCTTTTGCAGGCGACCGTCGCTCAGGGCCGGGCTGTCGTAGCCGATGGAATAGCCGGTGGCGGAAAACTCGCGATTGTAGTCATAGGCGCCGCCGCGCAGGACCTGGCGCGCCACGTCGGTGTCGCCGAAGTACTCGATGCTGAAATGATCGAAGTTGTACAGGCCACGGCTGACCGGCAGGTCCTTGCCCCACCAGTCTGGATTGCGCTCGAACGTGATGCTGCGCCCGGAGTCGATCTTGCCGACCTTATAGGGACCGCTGCCCAACGGCGCTTCATAACCGCCACCACTGGCGAAATCGCGGGTTTTCCACCAGTGTTCGGGAAACACCGGCAAGGTCGCGATATCCAGTGGCAGGGTACGATTTTCGTTGTTCTTGAAATCAAAGCGGATGGTCAGTGGCGACTCCACCTCGACGCCTTTGACGTCGGCGAACTGGGTGCGATAACGCAGGCTGCCCTGGGTCATCAGCAGGTCAAAGGTGTAGCGCACGTCTTCGGCGGTAATCGGTTTGCCATCGGCAAAGCGTGCCTTGGGGTTGAGGTAAAAGCGCAGCGACAGGCCGTCCCCGGAACGCTCCATCTTCTCGGCCACCAGGCCGTACACGGTGTACGGCTCGTCCAGCGAACGCTGGGCCAGCGGCGAATAGAGCAAACCGTCGATCTGAGTGACGCCGATGCCTTTGTCGATGTAAGGCAAGACATGGTCGAACTGGCCGATTTCGATCGCCGAGCGTCGCATCGTGCCGCCCTTGGGGGCCTGCGGGTTGGTGTAGGCGAAATGACTGAAGCCGGCAGGGTATTTTGCCGGTTCGCCATACACGGTCATTGCCGGTTGCGGTGCCGCATTCACACCCGCGGCACCCGACAGCAGGGCGACGGTCGTGAACAACAAGGTAGGGAAAGCCAGTCGCATTGTCAGCCTTAGAGCCGGGTGGTCGTTAACCACAATTTGTACGCTAGCGGCGCGTCCCTCGCCAGCCGAATTACGTGTCGCAAACACAACGGCCCACCAAAAGGCGGGCCGTTGTGTGAATGGCGCAAGCGTCGATCAGTCCTGACGGCTGGTCACTTCCAGCAGGTGGTAACCGAACTGGGTCTTGACCGGGCCCTGGACCACGTTGATCGGCGCGCTGAAGACCACGGTGTCGAACTCCTTGACCATCTGGCCCGGACCGAACGAACCCAGGTCACCGCCCTGGCGGCTGGAAGGGCAGGTGGAGTTTGCCTTGGCAACCTCGGCGAAATCGGCGCCGGCCTCGATTTGAGCCTTGAGTTCGTTGCACTTGGCTTCCGAGGCAACAAGGATGTGACGGGCAGTGGCTTTAGCCATGGGAAAATACTCCTTTCAATACTCGATAAAGTGCTGAGCCTACCGGATTCAGTGAGCTATTTCTTCTCAAAGTTCCTTCCACGGCGGGTGGCGCCTCAAAGGCCGGCGTCTTTCAAGCGCTCGGCATGCTCGACATAGAGTTCAATCGGGTCAGTACCTGTGCGCAACTGGCCGGTCGGCTGGCCAATGGTGTCCAGATGATCCAGCGCATAGTCGGAGCGGATAACCGTGCCCAGGTGGGAACTGAAGCGACCGACCAGGCCGTCGTTCTGATCGCCTTCCGTGACGAAATAGCCGGAAAGGGCCCGGCAGAACGCATGGAGCGGATCGAGCGCATTGAACCCTTCTTGAAGAATATTCGACTGCAGCACGCCGCTCCACGAGTAGTAATGAACGCCGTTGACCCGTTCGCCCCCCTCGCCACCCCAGGTGGTGGGCAGTCCTTGCGGGTATTTGTCGTTGAATGCGCCTACGCCTTCGGTGGTCAGCGCATTGAGGGCCGCAATGGCGCTCTGAGGTCGGTACTGGTTGTCGCTTAATGTCGTGAGGAAGTCGGCAAAGAGAGTCACCACCGTCTCTGCCACGTGCTCCGGCAGGGAGCCGGGTGTCAAAGCCTTGCGCAGGAAGTCGGCCAGTTCCGAGCCATGATTCGGCCCGCTGACGGAAGTCACCGACGCCACATGGTGTGGCGCAATCGCAGCGGCATAACGTGCGGTCAGTGCGCCCTGGCTATGGCCTATGAGGTTGACTTTGCGCGCACCGGTTCCTTCCAGTACCCGCTCAATCTGCTTGAGCAATTGATCACCGCGTACCTCGTTGTCATGGGTGGCTGACAAGTGGGGAACGAACACCCTGGCTCCGGCGTTCCTCAGCGCCTGCCTGACGTCGTGAAAGAGCTCGAACTTGCCAATTCTTTCGAAACCGAAAAGGCCGTGGACCAGCAGTATTGGATAACAGGTGCTTGCATTCCTTTGCATGTTCATACCTTTACGCAGAAGTTCATTGGGACTGCATGGCGCTTCACTCTAAAACACTCGAGGTTGGCGAGGCGTATGAAAAGTCCGCCGCTGATTGCGGAAAGCGGAATAGAACAGATGCGAATGCTCATGAGTTGCTGTGGCTTTAGTCGGAATAGTTTGACGACTTTTCGCGTCAATCAGCTTGCGGTTGAGTAAAGACCTACTTCGCATGCATCGATTTTCCGAGCGAACCAGAGTGAGGGGCCGACATAACGGCGGCCTGCCGTGAGGTTAAATGGTCGCCATCCAATGCCGGCCAACCGTTCGGTGTTTATTCCAGGGACAGGAGCGAATGAATGACTGTTTACGAACCCGACACCTTGAGTCTTGCGCAGCAACCCCTGCCACCTCCCATGCTTGAACAGGCGGAAAACGGCGTTCTGAACCCCTCTGACAGAAAAGCCATCATCCGGGTTCGGCCTTATCCAGGCATGACCTGTGGCGACAAACTGCTATTGAATTGGCTGGGGCTGGATGCCGATGGCGTTGCCTGCAATCTTCAGTTGGCGCGTTATGTCAGTGAGGACCGGGTTGGCGAGGACGTCATCTTCACCGTGGGCAGCGCACATATCGCGGCGCTTGACGGTGGTTCACTCGAAATCGGCTACTCACTCATGAGCGCCTGTTTTGCCGACCCCGTGTTTTCCCGGTGTTTGCAACTGAGTGTAGGCGATGTGCAGTCCGACCTGTTGCCGGTGACGGTGAACGATACGGTGGGTAGAACGCTTGATCCGGATCGGGTGAAAGAGGGGGCAATCGTAACGATCAAGCCTTATGCGCGAATGGCGGCGGGCGACTGCGTGTTGCTGACCTGGGCAGGCGTTTCGATCGAAGGAAGTTTCAGCGACGCACTCAAGGTCGAGTCCTTTTCCGTGGGGGACGAACTGTCGTTTTGGGTCAGCCCGGAGTGCATTGCGCCCAACCTGGGTTCCTCCGTTTCCGTCGATTACTGCGTCAAGCGGGCAGGGCATGGTCCCCGTTACTCTGAAGTAACGGCACTGATGATTGGCAGGTTCGAACGGATGCCGCTATCAGCTCCCATTGTGCTGGAAGCAGACGAAGGGTGGGTGGATCTGCATGATGCGCAGGATGGCGTGACCGTTGTCATCGAAAACGCCAGGGCAGAAAGAGGGGAGTTGGTTTACCTGAAATGCGAGGGGGAGAAGGTCAATCACCGTGACGACCGTGAAATAACCGCAGACACCGCCGGTGAACCCTTGGTGTTCATCGTTCCCTGCCATTTCTGGAGCGGCCATCGGGATGCTGTGATCCGTGTTTCCTATTCAATCGAGCGCCTTGACGATACATGTCAGCAATCCGCGGTGACCCTGGTTCGAGTGCAGTCCCTGATGGGTGATTGATTGCCATTTGCCCTCCAGTCTTCCCGTGAAGGCCGGAGGGCGGACGGATGATGCCGACTATTGGGCGTTGCCTTGCGTTCGCAGCCGATCTGCCGCTTCAAGCAACAGTTGTTCTGTCCCGGACCAGCCGAGGCAGCCATCGGTCACTGACACACCGTATTGCAATGTCGGGCTCAACGGCTGGCAACCCTCGAACAAATGACTCTCGATCATCATGCCGATCAGCGAACGGTCTCCTTGCAGGCGTTGTTCAAGTACATCGTTGAACACGGCCGGCTGGCGCAGCGGGTCTTTGCCGCTGTTGGCGTGACTGCAATCGACCATGATTCGAGCCGGAATCCTGAGCCTGGCCAGGTCACTGTTCACCTGCGCGACGCTGGCCCTGTCATGGTTCGGCCCGCGATGACCACCGCGCAATACCAGGTGAGTGTCCGCATTGCCTGGTGTTTGAATGATCGCCGGGTGTCCCTGGCTATCAATACCGAAATGACGATGGGGATGGGCCGCGGAGCGCATGGCATCGCTGGCGACAGCGACACCACCGTCAGTGCCGTTCTTGAACCCTACGGGCATGCCCAGGCCGCTGGCCATTTCCCGATGGATCTGTGACTCCGTTGTCCGGGCGCCAATCGCCACCCAGCTCAACAGATCATCGAAGTAGCCGGTCGCCATCGGTTGCAGCAGTTCAGTGGCCACGGGCAGGCCCAGGTGGAGCATTTCACGCATCAGCTCGCGGGACAGCGTCAGGCCTGCGGCCATGTCATCGCTGCCATCCAGGTGCGGGTCGTAGGCCAGGCCTTTCCAGCCAACCGTGGTGCGGGGTTTTTCGACGTAGGCACGCATCACCAACAGCATCTGGTCGCTGACTTCGGCGGCGAGGCGGGCAAGGTTGCCGGCGTATTCGAGGGCTGATTTCGGATCGTGTATCGAGCATGGGCCGACGATGACCAGCAGACGGGAATCTTCACCGTTGAGGATCGCGCGAACCGCTTGGCGGTGGGCGGCGACTTGCCGGGTCAGGACGTTGCCGAGGGGCAATTGCTGTTTGAGTTGCAATGAGCTGGGCAGGCGCAGGGTCAGCGCTTCATTGGCAGGGCTCAAGGTGGACAGTGGCAGTGCAGAGACGGACGAGTTCATATTCAAGGTTTCCTGGGCGGGTGGCGGGTTCATGCCCGCGCGCGCGGCCCTACTGGGGTGTTCGACAATTGGCCAAATTGGCTGCGTGTATAGGCTTGCCACCTGTGGGTGACCGATCGGAGGCGGCAGGCTGTCCCGAGCGGAGGGTGGTAAATCGCCAGGCGGTAAAACTGTCGTAACGGTAATAAGTGGCGTAGTTCATGTTTTGAATCCTCTGAATGTCTGGTGTGTCGCTAAAAGTGTTGGGCCTGAAAAAACGAAACCCCCGGTCGGGAGGCCGACCGGGGGTTGAGAATTCTCTGGTGGCGACCCGTTTGAAGTGGGCGCCGTGTGGGTATCAGGCGCGCCAGTGGCTAAACCAATACCCAAAATAAAAGCTGACCGGAGCACAACCGTTGTCGTTCACCCGGGCAGCCGCAACCGAGCGCAGGGCGCTGGCGGTACGAAGCTGTGAAAGGGTGTTGAACATGGTCTGTCTCCGATGGATGGTCCGAGCTTACTAGAGGCCGGTAGGCAGATTCAATCAGAAAATGCTATCGGCCAACGATGGCGCTTTCTATCGCTTGAGTGCCCCGAAGGTTGTGACACACTCTGCACCTCAACAACAAACATATCGTCACAAGGATGCACCATGACGGCACTGATCCTCGCTGTGGAGCTGCAATGATGGATCGCCATTGGCGTCCGGCAACACCCGATGACCTTGCGTTCGCCCGCGAACTGACCTGTAGAAGCATGCTGCATTACTACATCGAACATGATCTTTTATGGCAGGACGAAGCGTTCGACGTGGCCTGGGCAGGACGCGACAACCGATTGATTGCCAGGGGCGACAACGTCCTGGGTTATGTCAGTCTGAGTCGCGATGCCAGGGCCTTGTATATCCGCGAATTGCATATCGTCGAAGCGTTTCGTGGGCAGGGCACGGGATCCTGGACGATCGATCAGGTACTGGCGCTTGCGCGCAAGGAACGGCGCCCGGCGTTACGCCTGACGGTTTTCGATAACAACCCGGCGCAAGCGCTGTACGAGCGCAAGGGATTGAAGGTGGTGGGCAAGGACGAATGTTTCCTGAGGATGCAGCTGGATATTCCAGGCCGGCATTGCTGAAACACGCTTGCGACAAGCCTTTCAAGATGAATTGAAACCTTTAATCCGACGCTTTCCGCTAGGTCTGCCAGATGCTTTTTGCTAAGGTGTCTGGCAACCCAATAAGACCATATCGCGAGGTGTCTGCTTGATTAGGGTGCTAGTAGTCGATGACCATGATCTCGTTCGTACAGGCATTACACGAATGCTGGCTGACATCGATGGCCTGCAAGTAGTCGGCCAGGCCGAGTCAGGTGAGGAATCCCTGCTCAAGGCGCGTGAGCTGAAGCCCGATGTGGTGTTGATGGACGTCAAGATGCCGGGTATCGGCGGTCTTGAAGCCACCCGCAAACTGCTGCGCAGCCATCCGGATATCAAGGTCGTCGCGGTGACCGTGTGTGAAGAGGACCCGTTTCCTACGCGGCTGTTGCAAGCCGGCGCGGCAGGGTACCTGACCAAAGGGGCAGGCTTGCCGGAAATGGTCCAGGCCATCCGCCTGGTGTTCGCCGGGCAACGTTACATCAGCCCGCAAATTGCCCAGCAGCTGGCGATCAAGTCCTTCCAGCCCACCAACGATTCGCCCTTCGATGCATTGTCGGAGCGGGAAATCCAGATCGCGCTGATGATCGTCGGTTGCCAGAAAGTACAGATCATTTCCGACAAATTGTGCCTGTCTCCGAAAACCGTGAACACCTACCGTTACCGCATCTTCGAAAAGCTTTCGATCAGCAGTGATGTCGAGTTGACGCTGTTGGCGGTTCGACATGGCATGGTCGACGCCAGCCTCTGAAAATGAACGACACCTTTGATCCGAGCGCCTTTCTGTCGACCGTTAGCGGTCGCCCCGGCGTGTACCGCATGTTCGACAGCGAAGCGCGGTTGCTCTACGTCGGCAAGGCGAAAAACCTCAAGAATCGCCTGTCGAGTTACTTTCGCAAGACCGGGCTTGCCCCCAAGACCGCCGCACTGGTAGCGCGGATCGCCCAGGTCGAAACCACGATCACGGCCAACGAAACCGAAGCCCTGTTGCTTGAGCAGACGCTGATCAAGGAATGGCGCCCGCCCTACAACATCCTGCTGCGCGACGATAAATCCTACCCCTACGTCTATCTATCCGACGGAGAGTTTCCGCGCCTGAGCATTCACCGCGGCGCGAAAAAGGCCAAGGGCAAGTATTTCGGTCCTTACCCGAGCGCCGGTGCGATCCGCGAAAGCCTGAGCCTGCTGCAAAAGACGTTTTTCGTTCGGCAATGCGAAGACAGTTACTACAAGAACCGTACCCGTCCTTGCCTGCAATACCAGATCAAGCGCTGCAAGGCGCCCTGCGTCGGGCTGGTGGAGCCCCGGGTGTACGCCGAAGATGTGCGCCACTCGGTGATGTTTCTTGAGGGGCGCAGCAATGCCCTGACTGACGAGTTGTCCGCCGGGATGGAAGAGGCGGCGATCAATCTCGAGTTCGAACGAGCAGCCGAGTTGCGCGACCAGATTGCGTTGCTGCGCCGGGTCCAGGATCAACAGAGCATGGAAGGCGGGACCGGAGACGTCGACGTGATTGCCGCCTTCGTCAACCCGGGCGGTGCCTGTGTTCATTTGATCAGCGTGCGGGGCGGGCGGGTACTGGGCAGCAAGAACTTCTTCCCCCAGGTTGGTATTGAAGAAGACGTTTCCGAAGTCATGGCCGCGTTTCTTGGCCAGTACTTCATCAGCAGTCCTGAGCGCGACTTGCCGAGCGAACTGATCGTCAATGTGGTTCACGATGACTTTCCGACACTGATCGCCGCCATCGACGAGCTGCGCGGTCGTGAACTGACCATCAGCCATCGCGTGCGTGGTACGCGGGCGCGCTGGCAGCAATTGGCGGTGACCAATGCCGAGCAGGCACTCAGTGCGCGCCTGGCGAATCGTCAGCACATTACCGCCCGCTTCGATGCGCTGGCAGAGGTGCTGAAGCTGGATGAGCCGCCGCAGCGCCTCGAGTGCTACGACATCAGTCATTCCAGTGGCGAGGCGACAGTGGCTTCCTGCGTGGTCTTCGGCCCCGAAGGCCCGATCAAGGCCGATTACCGCCGGTACAACATCGAGGGCGTTACCGCTGGCGATGATTACGCGGCGATGCATCAGGCGTTGACCCGACGCTTCAGCAAACTGAAGGACGGGGAGGGCAAGTTGCCGGATATCCTCCTGGTGGATGGCGGTAAAGGCCAGTTGTCCATGGCCCGCGACGTGCTCGATGAGTTGGCCGTACCCGATCTGATTCTGCTGGGCGTGGCAAAAGGCGCAACGCGCAAGGCCGGATTCGAAACCCTGTACCTGAACGATGCTGCACATGAGTTCACGTTGCGCGGCGATTCTCCCGCGTTGCACCTGATCCAGCAGATTCGCGACGAAGCCCACCGATTCGCCATTACCGGCCACCGCGCCCGGCGTGGAAAAACCCGTCGGACGTCTACACTGGAAGGCGTCGCCGGCGTCGGACCAACACGTCGGCGGGACTTGTTGAAACATTTTGGTGGATTGCAGGAGCTGTCTCGTGCAAGCATCGAAGAAATTGCCAAAGCCCCCGGGATCAGTAAAAAGCTCGCAGAGTTGATTTATGCAAATCTGCACAGCGAGTAGAATGCCCCCTCACCTCGTAGCCAGTTGTGCCGATGAATATCCCTAATCTGATTACCGTTCTACGCGTTCTGCTCATACCGATCTTCATTCTGCTGTTCTACCTGCCTTACCAGTGGAGCTACCTGGCATCCGCCTCGGTCTTCGCATTCGCTGCCGCCACCGACTGGCTGGACGGGTACCTGGCCCGCCGCCTGGAACAAAGCACACCGTTCGGGGCTTTTCTCGATCCGGTTGCCGACAAGCTGATGGTGGCGGTTGCACTGGTACTGCTGGTGCAGGAACACGGAAACCTGTGGCTCACATTGCCTGCTGCCGTGATCATCGGTCGCGAGATCGTCGTCTCGGCACTGCGCGAATGGATGGCCGAACTGGGCGCTCGTGCCCATGTCGCCGTATCGAACCTGGGCAAATGGAAAACCGCCGCGCAAATGCTGGCGCTGGTGATCCTGCTGGCCAATCCCAAGGATTTCAGTTTCTGGGTCTTGCTGGGCTACACCTTGCTGATGGTGTCGGCTGGCCTGACTTTGTGGTCGATGGTCCAGTACTTGCGGGCTGCCTGGCCACATCTGAAGACCGACGTTGAAAAGAAATAAAACTTTTTTGAATCAAAGGGTTGACGGGGCTTCTGGATTCTATAGAATGCGCCACACCAAGACGCGGGAATAGCTCAGTTGGTAGAGCACGACCTTGCCAAGGTCGGGGTCGCGAGTTCGAGTCTCGTTTCCCGCTCCAAGTTTGTACACATTTGATGTCGCGCTACTAGAGATCAAATGTTTTGAGGCCGAGTAGCAAAATGGTTATGCAGCGGATTGCAAATCCGCCTACGCCGGTTCGATTCCGACCTCGGCCTCCACTAATAAACAAGCTCCGTAGATCTATGATTTACGGAGCTTTTTTATTTGCACTAGCCTGCAAGATTTAGTCTTGAAAAGGGTATTTGCGAACTTGCTTCACCGGGGCGGGATGTATATATTTCCACCTCTGCTGCACAGGCGTCAGAACTGCCAGATCGTTATTTGGCAAAACCTGAACGCTTCACCGCGCTACCGCCCGAATGGCGAAACTGGTAGACGCATGGGACTTAAAATCCCCCGCTCGTAAGGGCGTGCCGGTTCGATTCCGGCTTCGGGCACCATATAAATCAAGGGCTTGCGAGCGAAAGCTAGGCAAGCCCTTGTTCGTTTCTGGTCCGCAATTATTGAATTGGTCCGCAATTCACTTGGTTGGTGAGACTTTCTTCCCCTTACGGTTTCGGATGTACTGCTCAGTCATTACGACGGTCGTATGCCCAAGTTGATCCCTGGCCTGCAAAATGTCGCCGCTTGATTCGGCCTTGTCGGTGCCAGCTTTAGCGCGTAAGTCGCGCATTTGGAACTCGGACTTTGCGACCCCTGCCGCCTCTCTGGCTAAGTCAAATCTTCCCCGCAACATTGCCACCGACATTGGTGTGCCATCCTCTGTAACGATCAGCCGCGTCGAGCGGACCTTGTGTCCTGACTTCCGGGACATAATTCGATCAATCAAAACCTTCAACTCACCAGTGATTTCAATTCGCCTCTTGGCGTTTGTCTTGCCCTGGAGGACCCATATCAGCCCTTCGCGGACGTCTCGCTCATCCATCAATCGTGTGTCGGTCACCCGTTGACCAGTCAAATAAGCAAGGTCCATCGCATCCCGAAGACCCACATCTGCTTTCTCGTACACGCGCTTGAACAGTGCATCCTCGATATAGATGTCCCGCCCCGTCTCTTTGTTGCCCTTTATCCCGGCGCAAGGATTAGCGAGTGCGGTATAGCCAATATCACGGGCGAAGTTCCAGATTGCACTGAGCAGGGCCTTCTCCCTGTTGGCGCGCACCGGAGCGGCCTTACGCCAGGTCAGGTACTGGCGGACGTGCAGCGGCTGGATTGTTTCGAGCGGGGCCGGAGGGTCGTCGAAAAATGACATCAGGTTTTTTAACTCCCTGACGTTGTCCTTTTGTGTTGCTGGTTTCTTTGACGGCACCACGTCGACTAAGTACTTCTCGGCCACGTAGCGGAAGGTAATCACCTTGGCCACCAGGTCGGTAGCGGTGCGATCACGCTCGAGTTTCGCGTACTCCATAATCGCCAGGCCGTAGTCGCTGCCCAACGGAATCTCTTTGCGGTCCTTGCCGCCGGTGTCGTAATAATAGAAAACCCGGCCGCTGGCTTTCTTGCGCTCTCTAAACCGGGCAATTGATCCGGGTTTGCTTGGTCGTCGTCCCATGTCAGCTAGCCTTGCGTGGTTTCCATACGGGTTTCTCCGGCTCAAGCATACCGACCGCCGTCACAGCCAACGCCGTAACACTTGGCCAGCCATTCACCTTAATGGTGTGCCTGACGCCGTTCTTCTTCAGGTTAAGGATCTGGCCTGCCTTGGTCCGCGCGCCGGTAAGCTCGCAGACCTCCGTGTGGGAAAGAAATTGGATGTTCATGAGCGTCTCCATGCCGGGTGTGGCGGCAGAAGGTGGGTGAGTGGAGGTGGCATTTCGTTTGCTGAAGGCGCCAGGTTGGAGATTGTCGCGCTGTTGCTAATCAGCGTTTTGCGGGTCCGGGTGAAACCGAGTGGATCGATTTTCTGTGGGCATGGGGATGTCCTTCGCCGGTGATCAGCTACAGTTGATGGCTCACTGATATGGAGATCGGATATGAAATGCTTAATCTGTCAGGCTGCCGCCAGGATTGTTCACGCGCTTGGAGACTGGTCAGAGGTCAAATGCTCAGCTGGTTGTGGACACTTCAGGGTTTCAGCGAATCTTGTTGCGAAGATGAAGTTCAAGAACGAGTTTTTTGATGTTGAACGAACAAGGCGATGGCTTGATATGTCCCGGAATGAGGAGCCTGTGCCATTGATATCGACCTACGATTACAGCGTTTCCTTACTGCATCGGAATGCAGAAGAGAGATCTACCAGCCTGCGGAATCGTTCTAGAAAGTCGGTAACTTCAGATTAGATAGAAGTTCTTGCTTCGATCTAGCGTAGTGCATGCTGCACGGCGGTGTTGACCGGCTTCATCACCGTCGTGCACTCATCCTATGGCGGCGCGAAAGGTTTGGTTTTCTGTGGGCATGGGGCGTCCTATGCCGGGGTGGTTGTGGATTGGGTTGTGTAAGAAGGAACCGGACTTTTTATAATCGAAAACTTGTCTAGAGTCTTAGCGATCTATGTGCCATCATCGGTGCCACATTAAATTCAACAGTCAGCAAGGACTCAGTCGTGGCCAAAGGAAGTATTGTTAGCTCAGATGCAAGCGATGATAACCCCTCGACATCAATTACTTGCGGGCTTGTCATGCCCATTTCTACTATTGATGGTTGTTCTGCGGAACACTGGCTTGAAGTAAAGAATATTATTGTTGAATCAATATCCTCTATTGATAGCTATAAAATAGAAGTAAAGTTGGTTAGTGAGCAGGATGATGTAGGAGTTATTCAGAAAAGAATTGTTCAGAATATATACTCTTCTGATGTAGTTGTTTGCGATGTTAGTTGCAAAAACCCGAATGTGATGTTTGAGTTGGGGATGCGACTTGCGTTTGATAAGCCAACAGTAATTATTAAAGATGATAAAACTGATTACTCCTTTGATACCGGAGTTATTGAGCATCTTAGCTATCCTAGAGATCTTCGGTTCAGTAAGGTCATGGCCTTCAAAGTGGCGCTAGCTGAAAAAGTTGTCGCTACCCATAAGGCTGGATTGGCAGGTGGTGATACCTCATTTCTAAAGAGTTTCGGTACTTTTTCTGTTTCGTCACTCGAACAAAAAGTTGGCAGTCCTGATCAAGTTATTTTGGAAATGCTGCAGGATCTTTCGGCTGACGTTGCTCGTATAAAAAGATCTACCTACTCTAAAGAAAAGATGATGATAACCTCGCCTCTCCGGAGAACGATTAGAAATGAGATTAATAAAATAGCTAGTGATCACCCTGCTTCTATTAACGCTGAGTTAATAGGGAATTTATCGTTTTATGATCATGTGCTTTCGTCAATTGGATATGGTGATGCAAGTAATAAGGAGAACTTATACCGTGTAATCGCTGATGAACTAACCGATATTGTTTTTTAGATGGTTGTTCAGTTGTTTTGCGCGGTCAGTGCTGAAGTCGTGGCGCTCGCCCAGCACTTGGAGTGCTTCGGCCAGCGCCTTCGACACAATTAGCGACCGTTTCTCGGCGCCGATCCGGTCCAGCAAGGCTTTCTCCTTGGCGCGCTTGTTCCGCTGAATATCCGCGTTGCTCTTGGCCATAGCCCGTCTCTTCAATTCTTTGGGCTGGTAGATCTAGCCATGTCTGTCGTCGGCGCTGGCGCACCAGGTTGCTTATTCGTCTCATGCTGCCCTCTGTTGACTCCAGACACCCACGGCGTCGAACACCCGTGCGGCCTGCTCTTCAGTCAGCGATATCTCGGCGGGGATGGCGATCCAGCCCGAAGCAACCCGATGATTCGGATTGCTCTCGGTGACCAAGTCTTTGTAGGTTTCCTCGATCACGTCTTCGAGGTGCGCGGCCAGATAGTTGCCTTGGGGAGCAACCTCTACTGATTTAGTGTAGCGGTGCCCTCGTTGATCGCGGCACTGGACGCTGAGATAGATCGTCCAGCGGTGCGCAAAGTCGCAGACTGCTTCAGCCATTCGCTGTCCTGGCGGGATGCTCGTGCAGCTCTTCCTGTTGATCAACCCTTGGCGTCCGCTGGGATCGATGTGGACCACCGCGACGTGATTGGCATTGAGCAGTGCCCGGCTCGCTCGCTCTAACCGGGTACGCATGTTATTGGGCTTTCGCTTTTTCATAGCGTCACCGCAATCTGTCGATTGGCTTTTGCTTCGAACTGCATGGCAAGGTCGTGAGCAGCCTTGTAGTCGTCACGGAAGGCTCGAGTCTTGCCGGTGGTGAGGTCTTTAATCTGGTACATGCCGAAGCTTCCGCCGGCGACTTGGTAGCGCACCGGTTTGGCTCGGGCTCGTCGATCAATACGACTGTAGAACCCGGAGCAGGCGGCCTTTGTTCGTTGCAGTAGCACACCGACTTCATCGATGCGCTCTAGAAATGATGGATGCATGGTTGATCCCTCGGAATAGGTTAGGTGTATTCATCAGCACTCCGACCACCTGCTGGTGGCCATTGGGCAGGGAAGGGGGACTGATTGATAAATTGCAGGCGTAAAAAAGCCCGATCGGAACCGGGCCATTGTTTGCATCACGAAGACTTGTCTAAGTGATTGCAGGTGTTGCCATCGAGGGAGTCGACAAACCCGCCTGGATGCGCTGCGTGATTTCTTCTCGATTTACCAGGACATCTTTTGGGGCGCTTGTTCCGATACGTACCTGTTTGCCGCTAACACCCAACACTGTGATCGTGATGTCGTTGCCTATGTTGATGCTTTCGCCTTCTTTGCGAGTCAAAATCAGCATTGTCCATTTCCTTGCGTGAGTTAGTTTCCCAATGCCGCCTTGTAAGAAGCGGCATCAGTGAAACGTCACTGCATTACGCGGATTTCGTTACGAGGGATCCACGCACCGTTAACCAGAACCATGCAGCCAACAAAGGCGGCGTAGCGGGTCTCTCGGTCAGTCTGGAAGCCGTAGTAGTAGCAAGTGGCCCGAGAGGCTACGTTGCTCAGTAACATGCAGCCGACGATCAGTGCCAGCAGGATCAGCAGAACCTTTGTCGCGTACTTCACGCCTCGATACCGTAGTCAGCCAGGCGCAGACCGAAGTGCATGCCTATTTCCTTCAGCACCACCAGCTCTGCTGGCTCGATCTGACCATCAGCCTGGGCAACGGCAAGAATGTTAACGAAGGCTTCCTCTGCGTCGGCTGGAACGTTTTTGATGTCGGCCAGTTCCCGCTTGATCGCCAGTCGACCTACTTGGAAGTTGGCGTTCAACTGACCTGTAAAACGATTGATGGTTTCGGTGATCTCGCTGCCGAAGTGCGTCAAATTCGGGTTGGAGCGAATCAACTCATCCAGTTTGCAAACCTCGCTGTCTTCAATCTCACCATCAGCCGCAGCGACCAATAGACCGCCACCGACAATGGCCTGCATCAAGTCGCGGTTGACGACCTTCTTCATTTCAGCCTGGGCGTTGCCGACTTGTTTTCCGAAGAGTTTTTTCATTCCGAGCATGGTGTTTCCTCATACGGGGGAGGGGGTTTCCCACATAGCCCTGCTGCCAAGGCTATGAAGTGAAATCTGATTGGGCTGTCAGCGGGACTCAGATACGGCGCACTTAGGTGGGGGTCGCCCACGCCTAGTGCGTTTGTCTTTTTGCAGCTGACAGCTTTGAATCGATTGGGTTGTTAAAGAGCGGCGGGTGACCCCGTATTGCCGCTGTGATTCACTGCGACGGCTAGATATTGCCGCCGGGGATATTTAAAGTCAATGCCGCCGGAGATATATTTCCGATCTATGAAAAAAACCTGTGCTGGACGGGCTTGCTTTGGGTTAGATATTTGCGGGGAGGTCCCAGGAGATGCGCGCGGCGCAGTCATCTTCTCGATGCACTAGTACGTGCTCGGTTTCTGCTATCTCTTCAAGGAGCCGTTTCCAGTCCTCAAGGCATTCATCTGCTTCCTTGCAAATGACTGCCGTTTTTCGTTTTTGGGCGCCGGGGGCGCTGATGATTTTTTGGATGCGGAATCCAAGAAGCTCAAACGAATTTGGCGGTGTTGGTTTGTTTTTTGGCTTTGCCATAGCACTGCTCCTTTTATGTATGGATACACAGTGAATGGCTTGAACCCTAAGCGCTAAAGATTAACGATTAAAAACAATTATTTAACAGAGAAAAGCCCGCAATTTGCGGGCTTCAGGAGGGAGGTGTCCAAGGGAGTTAGAGACAAACCGAAGGGCTCAAATTTAGATTCTGCCCAGCACCTTGCTGGGGGCAAGAATTGCCCCTACGTAATGGATTTTCTCGATATCAACCCGAGCGACTGTCAGCCGCTCGCCGTAAGCCGAGTTGATCGACATGAGGCTGACCTCTTCTTCGGTCTCGAAGAGAAGTTCTTTAACCATGCTTTGTCCATCAACGGTGGTGACCATCACATACTCACCCGGCACTAGGCGGTGATTGGGTTCGCAGACAGCGACCCACCCGCTACGGATTGCTGGTGCCATTGAGTCCCCCTTGAGCCGAAGTGCGTAGGCGTCCTCATCTCTGGAGTAGGTCTCAACCCAGCCAGCTGCCTGGTCAAGGCTTGTCCAATATCCCTCACTGCCGAGCTGTGCGGTGCCTTCGATATTGATTCTGCGAGGTGAGGAATAGATGGGGGGGCCCGCCTCGACATTAGATTCGAAGCTGGACTGCGCCATTTTCGCAATCTCATCAGCCAGTCGAGGGCTGAATGACTCCACGGGCTTGGAAATCAATCCGGCAATTGCGCTAGCGACTTTCGCATTCAGTGCGTTGTAGCCGTTCAGGTACGAACTGACGGAGCCCTGATTTATGCCTAAGGCATCTGCGATCTTTCCCTGAGTCAGGGCGTCACGCCGCGACTTGCCTGTGTTGAAGGCATCCACAGCCGCTTTGAGTGCCAAGCACTCTTCTTTTTCCCAGTCTTCGAGTTCGCGTTTTTTCATTCCACGATTATTCCTAGCGGCGATATTTAATCAAATGCCGCCGGGCTTGATAAATTAAATTCCGCCGGAGATACTTGCTGGGTGTTTGATAAAGGAGATCGGCGAGATGAGTCGAAAAAGTCTGGATGAGTTTGCTCGTGCACGCGGGCAAACCAACGCAGCAAATCTGCTTGGGATGTCCCAAGGGTCGCTCAACAAAGCTTTGCAGGTTGGCCGTGACATTTTTGTTACTGAGCACGCAGATGGCTCTTTCACAGCTGAAGAGCTCAGACCATTCCCGGTCCAAAGTGCAAAAAGGTCGCGTCGCCGGATGCTGTCCACTTCATGAGCAAACTTTGAGCGCAACGGCGCCGAGAGAAAACTAGACGATGAAATTGCCAGTACTAGATACCCGCCGCAAAGCAGTCATTGCCGCTGCCAATGCATTTCCCGGCGGACTTGCATACGCCTCTGACTTCCTGGGTGAGGTGAATCTCAAGCGCTTCAAGAACCGGATTTACGAGTCGGCAGGGGTCAAGCCCCTCACTGACGATGAGATCTGCACGCTTGAGACTGAAGCGAAAACTACGTTCTTACCGGACTACATCTGCGCCATGTATGGCGGTGTGTTTGTTCGCCTGCCTGAGGTTGCCGATCTGGACAACGTCGACATCCACCGACGCTCTTTGCGTGCCTCTGTGAAACGCGGCCGGGTTGACCAGCTTCTCGCCATGGCACTGGATGACGGCGAGATTTCTGGCGCGGAAGCGGCAGATATTTTGGCCGGGCATGCCAAGTACTTGGCTGCGCGACACGAGGAGGTGATCGCACAGATTGAATTGTACAAGTCGAATGGCCCCGCCCGCATCCCAAGCGGGAAGGGTTGATATGCAGTTCACCATCACGATCAACCAAGTGAAAGCGCTTGAGTGGGGATTGAACTCACAGCAGGCGCTGCTGTTTTCCTTTGTCTACGAGTGTCCTAGCTGGGCAAGGCCAATCAAGACCGATAACGGGATTTTCTTTGCCCTGAGCAAGGCAAAGATCGTGGAGGAATTGCCCTTGCTCACTGACAAACCAGACACCGCGTACCGGCTTCTCAAAGGGCTCGAGACCGCCGGGCTGATCGAGCTGTCCCACACTTCCAACATCAGTTTGTTTCGTTTGACCGAAAAGGCCAAAGAGTGGAATCGCAAGTTGGATGGGTCGGAAAAATATCCGACCTCTGAGGCGATTGAGGCTCGGAAAAAAGTCCGATCTACCTCGGAAAAATCTCCGAGCAAGGTCGGAAAAATATCCGAACAGGGTCGGAAAAAAATCCGAGGAGGGTCGGAAAAATTTCCGACAAATCAGGGTACCAGTAATCAGGTTACCAATCAGGTAACCAGTAATCAGGAGAAGCAGGGCGCTAACGCGCCAGGAAAATTGCCAAAGTTTGACCCGTTGTTGGCCAAGCCGAAAAACGTCAGCGTCGAGGTTTGGTCCGACTGGTGCCAGCACCGCAAGGAAATCCACAAACCC
>NZ_JBKFTN010000019.1:0-137659 GCF_050432945.1 Pseudomonas sp. 18173 | reverse complement strand
TTTTCCAAGTAACCCGCCGTAAGGGCGGAACCAATAGTCGCCGTGACCGCAGAAAAGGATATGTACACCAGTAAAAGACTCGTCGCCCAACACACAGCCTTCGCGAGCAGGCTCGCTCCCACACACACACAGGACCACGGAATACCGCAAAATCACCTTGCATCGCCTGCAATCGGCTGATCTCCCCGAAATAACAGACGGCGGTGTACAATCGCTTTCTTATATCTCAGTTGATCATGCGAAGGATTTTCCGGATGTTGCCGCGCTTTCCTGCCGTCACCCGCTGCCTGACTCTCGCCGCCCTGTTTGTGGCCGGTCCCGTTGCAGCATTGGAGTTTCCCCTGCCACCGCCCGGTGAGGACATCATCGGCCAGGTGCAGGTGATCAAGGCCAAGTACGAAGATACCTTCGCCGACCTTGGTACCGCCTACGACCTGGGCTACACGGAAATGGTCGCGGCCAACCCGGGTGTCGATGCATGGTTGCCTGGCGCCGGCACGGAAATCATCCTTCCGACCCGCTTCATCCTGCCACCAGGCCCGCGTGAAGGCATCGTGATCAACCTGGCCGAGTACCGCCTCTACTACTACCCGAAAGGCAAGAACGTGGTGTACACGTTCCCGTTGGGTATTGGTCGTGAAGGCTGGGGCTCGCCAATTGCCCACACCAGCATCACCGCCAAGACACCTAATCCGACCTGGACGCCTCCAGCTTCGATCAAGGCCGAGCACGCGGCAGACGGTGATCCGCTGCCCAATGTCGTGCCGGCCGGCCCTGACAACCCGCTGGGGCCCTTCAAGTTCACCTTGGGCACTCCGGGTTACCTGATCCACGGCTCGAACAAGAAGTTCGGTATCGGCATGCGCACCAGCCACGGCTGCTTCCGCATGTTCAACAACAACGTGCTGGAAATGGCGGGCATGGTGCCGGTCGGTACTTCGGTACGGATCATCAACGACCCGTACAAGTTCGGCATGAGTGGCGGCAAGGTCTATCTGGAGGCGCATACGCCGCTGGACGACAAGGGCAACCCGTCGGTGGTCGACAAGCACACCGCGGTCATCAATGCGATGCTCAAGCGTGAGGACATCACCAACAACCTGCGCATGAACTGGGATGTGGTGCGTGATGTGGTTGCCGCTGAAGACGGCCTGCCGGTGGAGATCGCCGTGCCGGGCAACAGCGTTGCACCGATGGTGTCGAGCACGCCGATCGACCCGATGCAGTAACGCTTGCCAGGAACCCGTCGGCGCGGACCGCGTCGACGGGTTTTTTATTGCCTGGAGAAACCCCGGGCAATAAAAAAGCCGACCCAAAAAATGGATCGGCTTGATAACAATCCCGAAGGATTATTACTTGCGGCTAGCTTTGTCCAGCATGCGCAGAGCACGCTCGTTAGCTTCGTCAGCAGTCTGTTGTGCTTTTTGAGCAGCAGCCAGAGCTTCATCAGCTTTACGGTAAGCTTCGTCTGCACGAGCCTGGGAGCGAGCAGCTGCGTCTTCAGTAGCGGTCAGACGTGCTTCGGTTTCTTTCGATGCGCTGCTGCAACCGGTAGCCAGAACTGCGGCCAGAGCCAGAGCAGAGAATTTCAGAACGTTGTTCATCGTGTTCCCCTTCAAGGACTTTCTATTAAGTAGCTATCTCCTCCGATTGAGGAAATAGCCGGCGTACATACTACCCATTACTTGTAGTAAGTAAAACTGACGTGACGCAAGAAGCAAAAAAAATTGTAGGCGTTGATTCTTTTTCGAGCAACTTTTAACTGAACTGTTTAAAAAATATCCAGCTGCAAGGCCCGTGGCTGAGCGAGCAGGCGAGAAAAAGTTCCTTCGGCACAGCGCTCTTTTTCCTGTCTGGCTAAAGTCCGCCTATATGGATTCGTCTACACTTTTGTTCGGCTTTTGCGTAGCGCCTCGCAATATCTTTCTGGATGTTCAGGTGACTTTAACAGCGGGCGCTCGTCTTAAGTCTCAACATCCGGCAATGTTCAGGCTATCGACCCGCAGTGACCTTCGGTCGAGCCGTTCCTGCGTGATCCGGAGCAGCACCCGCCAACCTGCACGATGACGAGCGCACCTTGAGCATTTCTGTCAATGGTGCCTACTATTTGTACGTGCCCGGTAGCGCGAGATCGGTGCAGCTCTTCTCGGTGTCGAATCAGGCACGGGGTGGCGTAGATGTTCCTTCGCCGGAAAAACATCGGTAAGGTAGGGGTCGGAAATCCAGACCCGCGAGGAGTAGTGATGAGCGAGGCGTTGTCCATCCACCATGACCAGGCTGGTCATCAGTTCGAGACCATTGTGGACGGTCATCGTGCCTATCTGACCTATATGGATCTGGGGAAGCAGACCCTGGATATCTATCGCACCTTCGTGCCCAACGCTTTGCGTGGTCGCGGTATTGCAGCAGCCTTGACCGAGAAGGCGCTGGAGTACGCTGAAGAAATGGGCTACACCGTGATTCCATCGTGCTCCTACGTCGAGCGCTACATGGAGCGTCATCAGCGGCATGCGGCCAAGCTGAGCCAGTGACCTTCAATAAAACGAATGCATGAAAAAACGCCGGGTTCTTCCCGGCGTTTTTTTGTCTGCGCTTTTTGTGCGGCCGATCAGGCGATCAGCTGCGATCGCGATTGGGCAACACATCCTTGAGCTTGGCATGCATGCTGCGCAAGGTGTTTTCGGTCGCGGCCCAGTCGATGCAGGCGTCGGTGATCGACACGCCGTATTGCAGGTCGGCGAGGTCTTTCGGGATCGCCTGGGCGCCCCAATTCAGGTGGCTTTCAACCATCAGGCCGATGATCGACTTGTTGCCTTCGACGATCTGGTTGGCGACGTTTTCCATCACCAGCGGTTGCAGGGCCGGGTCCTTGTTGGAGTTGGCGTGGCTGCAATCGACCATGATGTTCGGCTTGATCTTCGCCTTGTTCAACGCCTGCTCGCAGAGTGCAACGCTGACCGAGTCGTAGTTCGGTTTGCCGTTGCCGCCGCGCAGTACCACGTGACCGTAGGCGTTGCCCTTGGTGGTCACGATCGACACGCCGCCTTCCTGGTTGATGCCCAGGAAGCGGTGCGGACTGGAAACCGACTGCAAGGCGTTGATCGCCACGGTCAGGCCGCCATCGGTGCCGTTCTTGAAGCCGACGGCCGAGGACAGGCCGGACGCCATTTCACGGTGAGTCTGGGATTCGGTGGTGCGCGCGCCGATGGCCGACCAGCTGATCAGGTCCTGCAAGTATTGCGGGGAGATCGGATCGAGGGCTTCGGTGGCGGTCGGCAAGCCTTTTTCGGCCAGGTCCAGCAGCAACTGGCGACCGATGTGCAAGCCGTCCTGGATCTTGAACGAGTCATCCAGGTACGGGTCGTTGATCAGGCCTTTCCAGCCGACGGTGGTCCGTGGCTTCTCGAAATACACGCGCATGACCAGATACAGGGTATCGGACACTTCGGCAGCGAGAGCCTTCAGGCGGTCGGCATATTCGTGGGCGGCCTTGATGTCATGGATCGAGCAAGGCCCGATGACGACGAACAGGCGGTGGTCGGTGCCATCCAGAATGTTGCGAATGACTTCGCGGCCCTTGGTGACGGTGCGCAGTGCGGCGTCGCTCAGGGGAATATCGCGCTTGAGCTGATCGGGAGTGATCAGTGTCTCGTTGGAGGCGACGTTTAGGTCGTTGATCGGTAAATCAGCCATCGTTTACTCGTCAGGTCACGGGTGCCGGCCGCCAGCGAACCCGCGCGGCGGAGCACAGCAAATTAAGCGCGTCGGGGAGCCGAACCTTAGCGCGTTACACCGTGGCTCGACAATGGGCAGACACCGGTTTAGGGGCCATTCCCGGTCAGTTTCCCCAACGTGACCGGCAAACCCTTCGGTTATGTCCCTAATCCGGCAGGGGCTCGGCAAAAGCCTTGCGCACCGTTTCGTGAGAGAACTCGTCGGCATGCTCCTGGACCCATTCCAGGGCCAGGGCCTGGATATCCTGCAAGTCGTCGTGGGCGTCATGCAGGCGGCAGTAACGCTCGATCTGGCACACCTGTTCGCCCATTCGGGCGCTGAACAGCGTTTGTTCATCAACGAAGGCGATGCCCACCAGGTAACCGCGCTTGCGCCGCAGGCACCAGGCGACATAGCCCAGATAGCGCATGTCCGGGTTCACGGTCGGCATGCGCACTTCCAGTGCCGTGCCGTAGCGCCACGCACGGTGATAATTGCAAGCCATGCCCCCGAGACTGATAGTGTGCAGCTGCCGTCGCGAAATACACTCAGGTTTCAGCAACGTTAATTCGACGGGCACATCGTCAGGGTGAGGAATAAAACGTCCCATGAACACAGACTCCATGTGTCGGCCATCTGACATTGTTTCCCCCAGTATAGTGGTCGAATTGGAACTGACCGATTTTGACGCCGACCAACGGCTGCTGGCGATGAGCGGGGTATCGCTGGTTATTTTCACCAGTGTCGGCTGCGCGAGTTGCCGTTTTGCCCGCGAGCAATTGCCGGCACTCGACCTGGCGGTCGATCGGCTGTGCTGGATCGATGCCGGCAATAACGCAGGCGTGGTCGAGCGTTATCAGGTCTTTCACTTGCCGGCGCTGTTTGTGGTGCGCGACGGCGAATTCTTCGGGGCACTGAAATCGCGTCTGACCGACACCGAGCTCAATCGGGCCGTGCGCCAGGCGCTGAGTCGAACAGCAGAGGAGTTGCCATGATGGGGACAGTTGCCAGGCCGACGATCGGCATTATAGGGACCGGCGCAATCGGCGGTTTCTACGGGGTGATGCTGGCGCGTGCCGGTTTTGATGTGCATTTTCTGCTGCGCAGCGAATTCTCCGCGGTGGCCGGGAATGGGTTGCGAGTTGATAGCGCGCCCCACGGCGCACTGACGTTGAACCCGGTGCAGGCCTATTCGACCGCTGAAGACATGCCGCCCTGCGACTGGCTGCTGGTGGGCGCGAAAACCACCAGCAATGCAAGCCTGGCACCCGCCATCCTGCAGGCGGCGGCGCCGAACGCCAAGGTACTGCTGTTGCAAAACGGCCTGGACGTTGAAGACAGCTTGCGCGAGTTGCTCCCCGATTCGCTGCATGTGCTCGGCGGGCTCTGTTACATCTGCGTCCATCGCGAGGCGCCGGGCGTGATCACTCATCAGGCGCTGGGCGCGGTGCATGTCGGTTATCACAGCGGTCCCGCCAATGTGGCGGCGCGCAGCGCAATCGTCGAGGAGGGTGTCGGTCTGTTCCGCAGCGCCGGCCTCGATTCCCAGGCGATGGCGAACCTGCATCAGGCACGTTGGCAAAAACTGGTCTGGAATATCCCTTACAACGGGCTATCGGTTTTGCTGGGCGCGAGCACCACACCGTTGATGGCGGATGCCGACAGTCGCGAACTGATCAAGGCGCTGATGGCTGAAGTGGTGCAAGGTGCAGTCGCGTGCGGGCACGATGTACCGGCAGGATATGCCGAGCATTTGTTCAGGGTGACCGAAAAAATGCCCGACTACTGGCCGAGCATGTACCACGATTTCCTGCACAAGCGGCCGCTTGAACTGGCCGCCATCTACGCCCGTCCACTGGCGGCAGCCAAGGCTGCGGGCTGTGAAATGCCGCGCATCGAGGCCCTGTACCGCAGCTTGAGTTTCATTGATCGACGCAACACCTGAGTCGACCGACCTGAGGGGGAAGGGCATGCCGAAGACAATTGACGACAAGCTGGTGCTGGCGATTTCTTCGCGGGCGCTGTTCGACCTGAGTGAAAGCCACAAGGTCTATCTGTCGAGCGGTGTCGAAGCCTACCGGCAGTATCAGATCGAACACGAAGACGAAATCCTCCAGCCCGGCGATGCCTTTCCACTGGTACAGAAGCTCCTGAGCCTCAACCACAGCCTTGGCCGCGCCAGGGTCGAGGTGATTCTGGTATCGCGCAACAGCGCCGACACCGGGCTGCGGGTGTTCAACTCGATCGACCACTACGGACTGGCGATTTCCCGTGCGGCATTTGTCGGCGGGCGCAGTCCGTATCCCTACCTCAAGGCCTTTGGCTGCGACCTGTTTCTCTCGACCCATGCCGAAGACGTACGCAGCGCACTGGACGCCGGTTTCGCCGCAGCGACCATTCTGTCGGGTGGCGCCAGCCGTGCAGCCAGCGACGAGCTACGCATCGCCTTCGACGGCGACGCGGTGCTGTTTTCCGATGAGTCGGAGCGCATCTATCAGGCCGGTGGCCTGGAGGCGTTCCAGGCCAGTGAGCGTGAGGCCGCCCGCGAGCCCTTGCGCGGTGGGCCGTTCAAGGGCTTTCTTGCGGCCCTCAATCTGTTGCAGCGTGAGTTCCCGGAGGACGCCTGTCCGATCCGCACCGCGCTGGTCACGGCGCGATCGGCGCCAGCCCATGAGCGGGTCATTCGCACGTTGCGCGAATGGGACATCCGGCTTGACGAGTCGCTGTTCCTCGGCGGACTGACCAAGTCTGCCTTTCTCGAAGCCTTTGCGGCCGATGTGTTTTTCGACGATCAGGCTGGCCACTGTGAATTGGCCCGTGAAGTGGTCGCCACCGGTCACGTGCCTCATGGCATAAGCAACGAGCAAAAGGTTTAAGCCCGCCATTCAATGCGTTGCGCCGGACGTCGCAGTCGCCAAGGCACTGCTAAGCTGAATCAAATCTCCGCCATGTTGGCAGTCGAGGAGGTCATATGATTCGTTCGATGCTGTACGCCACAGACCTTGGCCTGTACGCGCCCGTGGTGATGCAGCATGCCCTGGAGCTGGCCCGGACCTTCAATGCCAATCTGTATGTCGTGCATGCGGTTGAACCCATGGGGTTGTTTGCCGAATCGGTGCTGCAAAGTTATCTCGATGAGCAGGCGCTCAATGAGTTTCATAGCCAGGGCCTGAATACGGTGATTGCCAGTATCGAGCAGCGGGTGCTCGACAGTTTTCGTGAGGAACTGGGGGATGAAGGGGAGCACGACCTGGAGCGGATTCAGGCAGTACGGGTGCTGCAGGGCGACCCGTCGCAAGTGATTCTGGACCAGGCGCAGAAACTCTCCGTGGATTTGTTGATCGTAGGAAGTCACAGCCATGGAGCCGGCGCGGAAACGCCTTTGGGCCGAACCGCCGCCCGTGTCTTGCAACTGTCCAAGGTGCCGGTCTATCTGGTGCCGCTGGTGCAACGTCGGCGCCAAGGGGATCGCTAGAACACGAATAGTGGCATTCCGATAAAAAAGTTCTAGATTTATTCTTCAAGCCATTAATATAGTTATATATCGTCGCTGATGCCCGTGGCGTCTACCTGCTTTGAGGGATTCATATGAAGCTTCAACAATTGCGCTACATCTGGGAAGTGGCGCACCACGACCTCAACGTTTCCGCTACAGCCCAAAGCCTTTACACCTCTCAACCGGGCATCAGCAAACAGATCCGCCTGCTGGAAGATGAACTGGGCGTCGAGGTTTTTGCCCGCAGCGGCAAGCACCTGACCCGGGTTACCCCGGCCGGCGAACGCATTATCACCACCGCTGGCGAAATCCTGCGCAAGGTCGAAAGCATCAAGCAGATCGCCCAGGAATTCTCCAACGAGAAGAAAGGCACCCTGTCGATTGCCACTACCCACACCCAGGCGCGTTACGCGTTGCCGCCGGTGATCAGCAATTTCATCAAGCAATACCCGGACGTTGCCCTGCACATGCATCAGGGGTCGCCGATGCAAATCGCCGAGATGGCCGCTGATGGCACCGTGGATTTTGCCATCGCCACCGAGGCGCTCGAACTGTTCGGCGATCTGGTCATGATGCCGTGCTATCGCTGGAACCGTTGTGTGGTCGTGCCTCAGGGCCATCCGTTGACCAAGTTGTCGAAGCTGACCCTCGAAGCGCTGGCCGAATACCCGATCGTGACCTACGTGTTCGGTTTCACTGGCCGTTCGAAACTCGACGAAGCGTTCAGCCATCGTGGCCTGACGCCGAAAGTCGTGTTCACCGCCGCCGACGCCGACGTGATCAAGACCTATGTTCGCCTGGGGCTGGGCGTGGGCATCGTGGCGAAAATGGCTGTCGACACCAAACTCGACAGCGACCTGGTCGTGCTCGATGCCAGTGAGTTGTTCGAGTCCAGCATCACCAAGATCGGCTTCCGTCGCGGCACCTTCCTGCGGGGTTTCATGTGCGACTTCATCGAGAAGTTCGCGCCGCACCTGACGCGCGAGGTCATGGCCAAGGCCATTCAATGCCACAACAAGCAGGAACTGGAAGAGCTGTTCGACGGCGTCGAACTGCCCGTTCACTGATAGAGCGCCCTAGACCACCTCGGTGACAGCGAACTGTTGCCGAGCGCCCGCCACGATAATCTCCACCTCATCGCCCTCGAACTTGCCCAGCAGGCTTTTGCCCAGCGGTGAGCGAGGGGTGATGACGGTGATCAATTGCCCCACCAGATCGACCTTCAGCCCGGCGGCATCGGGGGCGAGAAACAGCCATTGTTCGCGCCCCTTTTCGTCCTCGAGCCCGAGCAGCGCACCCACTTCGATGCCTCGCTGATCGTCATACGGGCGCAGGGCCAGGTTCTGGCAGAGGGTCAGTGACTGGCGAATCTCCTCGACCCTTCTGGCTTGCCCGGCCGCGAGATACGAGGCCTCCAGCCCCAGGGTGTCGTACTTGTTCTCGGCGATGTTTTCTTCATGGGTTGCCGTTTCGTAAGCGGTTTGCGCGGCCCGTTCGGCGATGTCGAGATCGATCCGCAGCCGGTCGAGAATCAATTGGTGGACGCTGTGTTTATTCATGATCAATCGCAGAATTGCAGGACGTTGGCGCGGCTTTTTTCGCTGGGTGCGGTCCGGTCCTGTTGCAGCCAGAACTGACAGCCAGGGTTGGACAGGTTGCGAGTGCTGCTACGGGCCTGATCGAGCCGTTGCTGCTGCTCGTTCTTGCGCAGGTTTTCCTCATATTGCCCGAACAGCGGGCTCTGGGACGGGATGTCCGGTACCGGTTGAACCACCACCGGTGGTTTGGCCAGTTGCTCCACAGCCGCCGCTACAGGTGCCAGTTGTTCGCTGAAGAACAGGCGCGAAGCGAGCCAGCAGGTCAGCACAATGGCAATGAACCCCAGCCACATGCCGAGGGCGATGCTGCCGGTCAACTGCAGGGCGCTCAGGCGAAACGGGAAGGATCGGCGCGGAGTGGGGCGGTGGGGCATGGTTGCCTCCTGGCGAAAGGTCACTGGCGAGTGGTGATTGTCGCATGAAGAATAATCGCCGTCGGCTCTTCTGCGCGGGGTAATTTATGCGGACAATCGGCGCCTTTGCCAACGGGAGCCTGGAATGCCTGAATTGAAAACCCGCTGGGATATTTTTTGCACCGTGGTCGATAACTTCGGCGACATCGGCGTGACCTGGCGCCTGGCCCGGCAACTGGTGGCCGAGCATGGGCTGGCGGTACGTCTATGGGTCGATGATCTGCGAGCGTTCGAGCGTATTTGCCCGGAAATCGACACCCAAGCCGCGCAGCAGTGGCAGCAAGGCGTCGAAGTGCGGCAATGGTCAGCCGAGTGGCAGCCGGCGCAAGCCGCCGATGTGGTGATCGCTGCATTCGCCTGCCAATTGCCGAGCGCCTATATGGACGCCATGGTCGAAAGGGAAAAGGCACCGCTGTGGATGAACCTCGACTACCTGAGTGCCGAAGACTGGGTGACCGGCTGTCACGGCCTGCCCTCGGTGAAGTACAAAAACGTACAGAAGTTCTTTTTCTTTCCGGGATTCCAGAAGGGCACAGGCGGGTTGATACGCGAGCTCGGGTTGCTTGAGTGTCGTCGGCAATTTCAGCAAGACCCGCAGGCTCAAAAAGAATTCCTGCAGGGGCTGGCAGTAGATCGAGCACCCGGCGCGCAATTGATCTCATTGTTTGCCTATGAGAACGCCGGGCTGGCCAGTTGGCTCGAAGCGATGGCAGGCGATTCGGCGCCCACTCATCTGCTGGTGCCGGAGGGGCGGATACTCGGTGACGTCGAACGCTGGCTCGGAGTGGAAGGGTTGGCGGCCGGTGCCGTGCATGTGCGTGAAGCCTTGACCGTGCAAGTGCTGCCGTTCGTCCGCCAGGACCAATACGACCGGTTGCTGTGGTGCTGCGATTTCAATGCCGTGCGCGGCGAAGACTCCTTTGTGCGCGCTCAATGGGCCGGCCGGCCATTTTTGTGGCACATTTACCGGCAGGAAGAAGATATCCATCTGGACAAGCTCGAAGCCTTCCTCGAACTCTATGCAAAGGGGCTTTCGGACCCGGCGCGGGAAGCGATCAGCGGTCTCTGGCGGGCCTGGAACGCCGGTGAAAAAATGGCCGACCACTGGCAATCCACCCGTAAACACTGGCCAGAGCTGGAAAAACACGCCGAAGCGTGGTGTCTGGAACAGGCCTTGCAGGCGGATCTTGCCACGGCGCTGGTACAGTTTTATGGAAATTGGATATGATACGCGGCCTAGATTTTTGTAAATCCCATCCAAATTCGGATATTCGCAATGAAAACTGGTAAAGAACTCAAACCCGGTACCGTGATCCGTATCGACAACGATCCTTGGCTGGTTCAGAAAGCTGAATTCACCAAGTCCGGTCGTAACAGCGCGATCATGAAGACCAAGCTGAAGAACCTGCTGACCGGCTACAAGACCGAAACCGTATACGGTGCGGACGACAAGCTGGACGACGTGATCCTGGATCGCAAAGAAGCGACCCTGTCCTTCATCAGCGGCGACTCCTACACGTTCATGGACACCACCGACTACACCATGTACGAGCTGAACGCCGAAGACATCGAAGCCGTTCTGCCGTTCGTTGAAGAAGGCATGACCGACGTTTGCGAAGCCGTGTTCTTCGAAGGCCGTCTGGTTTCCGTAGAGCTGCCGACCACCATCGTGCGTCAGGTTGCCTACACCGAAGGTTCCGCTCGCGGCGACACTTCCGGCAAGGTGATGAAGCCTGCCAAACTGAAGAACGGTACCGAACTGTCGGTTGCTGACTTCATCAATATCGACGACATGATCGAGATTGATACCCGCGAAGGCGGTTCCTACAAAGGCCGTGCCAAATAAGCACAGCTTCAGGAATGAAAAAGCCCGACCATTGAGTCGGGCTTTTTTGTGCCTGAAACATTTCACCCTCTGTAGGAGCGAGCCTGCTCGCGATGGACGTTAANTACCCGCGAAGGCGGTTCCTACAAAGGCCGTGCCAAATAAGCACAGCTTCAGGAATGAAAAAGCCCGACCATTGAGTCGGGCTTTTTTGTGCCTGAAACATTTCACCCTCTGTAGGAGCGAGCCTGCTCGCGATGGACGTTAACGATAACGCGGGCTATCTGAATGCCCGTGTTGTCTGGGCGTCCATCGCGAGCAAGCTCGCTCCTACAGGTGGGTAGAGGTTATTTCAGGTGTTGCTTGAGTTCTTCAGACGCCTGCAGCATCGCCGAACGCACTGCTGGCACCTGGCTCACCACATTGAGCAAGCCGTAGTCGTGGATCATGCCGTTGTAGCGAACCGCAGTGACCGGCACACCGGCCTCGTCCAGTTTGCGGGCGTAGGCTTCGCCTTCGTCGCGCAGCACATCGGCACCGGCGGTCTGCACCAGCGCTGGAGGCAATCCCTTTAACTGGGCGGTGGTCGCGCGCAGGGGTGAGGCGTAGATCTCGTTACGCTGATTGGCGTCGGTGGTGTAGTTGTCCCAGAACCACTTCATCATGTTTTTGGTGAGGAAGTGCCCTTCGGCAAACTGGTTGTAGGACGCGGTTTCGAAGCTGGCATAAGTCACCGGCCACAGCAGCACCTGGAACCTGATCGCCGGCGTGCCCTTGTCCTTGGCCATCAGCGCAACCACGGCCGCCATGTTGCCGCCGACGCTGTTGCCGGCTACCGCCAGGCGCTTGCCGTCGACGTTGATCTCTTTACCGTGCTCGGCCACCCATCGGGTCGCGGCGTAAGCCTGGTTGATTGCCACCGGGTAATGCGCTTCCGGCGATGGCGTGTAGTTCACGAATACGGCCGCCGCACCCGAGCCCGTCACCAGGTCACGCACCAGACGTTCGTGGGTCGGGAAATCTCCCAGTACCCAGCCGCCGCCATGGAAGAACATGAACACGGGCAGCTCACCCTTGACCCCGGCTGGCCGGACGATGGTCAGGCTTAGCGGTTTGCCGTCGACTTGAATGGTCTTCTGGCTGACATCGGCCTTTGGCAGTGTCAGTTTCACCCCGGCCTGCGCGCCCACCAGCACGGCGCGGGCATCTTTCGGGCTGAGCTGTTCAAGCGGTTTGCCGGTGCCGGCATTCAGCACGTCGAGGAACGCCTGGGTGTTGTGTTCAACGCCATCACCCGCGAATGCGCCGTTGATCGACAGGGCGAGAAGGGTACCGGTCAAGACCTTGCTGAAAGTGTTCATGTTCGTTTCCTGTTCGGGCCTGGTTGGTGGTCAGACGGTCACGTGCAGGCGCACATCGACGTTGCCGCGGGTGGCGTTGGAGTACGGGCAGACTTGGTGGGCCGCGTCGACCAGTGCTTGGGCATCGGCTTGTTCCAGACCCGGCAGGCTGATGTGCAGGTCGATGTCCAGACCGAAGCCACCAGGAATCTGGCCGATGCCGACGTGGGCGGTGATCGAAGCGTCGTTCGGGATGCTGCGCTTGGTCTGGCTGGCCACGAATTTCAGGGCGCCGATAAAGCAGGCGGAGTAACCGGCAGCGAACAGTTGCTCTGGGTTGGTGGCTGCGCCGCCAGCACCGCCGAGTTCTTTCGGAGTGGCGAGTTTTACGTCGAGGATGTTGTCGCTGGAAACCGCACGACCGTCACGGCCACCGGTGGAAGTTGCGATTGCGGTGTAGAGAGTTTGCATGGTGAAAGCCTCGTTCAGGGTTTGATTTGTTTGCGCTAAATGTTTGCGCGCTAAGTAAGTGCGAAATAAATGTATCGCGCTATTATTTTGCGCGCAAGATAAATTTTGAAAAAAATTCAGAGTGACGACTTTTGTGGTTGGGTTGGCTTGGCTGGAAGTAGCGATTTAGAGGTATCGAGGCGGGATATTTTTGGCGAAAATATTTTTTGGTTCGAAGCGGCTATGCCAACACAAGCGCAAAACAATTGTAGGAGCGAGCAAGCTCGCTCCTACAGAAGGGCATGAAATTACAGGCTGTCTTGCAGGTGGCTGCGCAGCGCTTGCAGTTCCGCTTGCAGGTTTTGCAGGCGCTCCAGCGTCATCCCGCTGGCGCCGAGGATGCATTGGGGAATATCACGGGCCTTGTCGCGCAACGCCCGACCCTGTTCGGTGAGCTCGACGATCACCACGCGCTCGTCTTCACGGCTGCGGGTTCGGCTGAGCAGGCCTTCGGCTTCCAGGCGCTTTAGCAGCGGCGTCAACGAGCCAGGGTCGGTCAGCAACCGCGTGCTGATTTCACCTACGGTCAAACCGTCCCGTTCCCACAGCACCATCATCGCCAGGTATTGCGGGTAGGTCAGGCCCAGCGCTTGCAGCAAGGGTTTGTAGACCTTGGTCATCATCAGCGAAGTGGAATGCAGGGCGAAGCAGGCCTGATTGTCCAGCAGCAGGTTGTCGCAGTTGTCCGGGGTGTTGCGCTCGGTGGTCATGTCGAAGCCTTGATCTGTGATCCTGAGAATCTAGCGGGCGAATCTTTAATGCGCCAGATAATTTCGATCAGTGCCGTTGCAAATGGGTTTGCAGTACCAGATCCCAGGGCGGAACCGGGCTGAAGCGGGTTTTCAGGTACTCCAGCAACAAACGACTGCGGGAGTTGGGTTGTTGTTCCAGGCGCAAGGCATAGATGCCGGCGTTTTCCGGTTTCGGCAGGCCGTTGTCGCAGAACAGCGGCAGCAATTCACCGCGCAACAGGTATTCGCTGGCCAGCCAGGTTGGCAGGTGCGCGATACCCAGTCCGGCCAATGCGCCGCATACCAGCGCCTCGGCATTGTTGGCGCTCATGCGCACCCGCGCCGGCCGGTGCAGCTGCATTTGCCCGTCCCGCTCGAAACGCCAGGCGAAGAGCGGGGCCAGGCCATCCCAGTCGAGTCCGTCGTGTTCGATCAGCTGTGACGGATCGGTCGGCACGCCGCGACGCCGCAAATAATCAGGGCTGGCGCACGCGATTCGCACCATGCTCGCCAGTGTCGTGGCCACCAGCCGGGTGTCGGCCAATTGCCCGGCACGCAGCACCAGATCGACCTTGCCAAGGTTCTGGCCCTGCATGTCGACGAAACTGTCGATCAGGTGCAGTTGCACATCAAGCCCCGGATAGAGCATGAGGAAATCGGCAATCACCGGTGCCAGGTGCCGGCGCCCGAAGGCTGCTGGCGCATCGATACGGATCAGGCCTTCCGGCGCACTGCTCAAGGACACCGCTTCGGCCCGGGCCAGGCGCAACTCGGCGACGATCCGCCGTGCTCGCTCGGCAAAGGCCAATCCCGCCGGGGTAGCGCGTACCGCATGAGTGCTGCGGATGAACAGCCGGCTGCCGACCGCATTTTCCAGGCTGTCGATACGCCGTGCCACGGCCGAAGGTGTCAGCGGATGACGACGCGAGGCGGCGGAAAAACTGCCGGTTTCCAGCACATCAAGGAACAGGGCCAATTGGTCGGTCAGTTGATTGGGGTTCATGGCGAGTCTGCGCTTGTGCGAATTTGGCACAGCCATTGTGCGTCTCTGTGCGTTTCCGCACCAGAAGCAACTGCGTAGGATCGTTGGGGTGGCGTGAGGAGAAATCGGCCGTGATTGAGTTTCTGATGTATCTGGTCTTCGGCGCCGCGTTGGGCACGCTCGGCGGGTTGTTTGGCATCGGCGGCGGCCTGATCGCCATTCCATTGTTGGGCGTTCTGTTCGGGCTCGACCAGCAGATAGCCCAAGGTACAGCGCTGGTGATGGTGGTGCCGAACGTGATGCTGGCGTTGTGGCGTTATCATCAGCGCAACCGGATCGAACTGCACCATGCGTTACCGCTGGCCATCATGGGGTTCTGCTTCGCCTGGCTCGGATCGATCTGGGCGGTGGGCATTGATGCACAAACCATGCGCATAGGCTTTGTCGCCTTTCTAATCGCGCTGTCGGCGTACAACCTCGTTCGCATGTTCGTCGCCAGCGCACCGGCGGCTTCACAGATGAATTACTCATGGCCCTGGCTGGGCCTGCTTGGCGCTGCATCCGGCACGATGGGCGGGTTGTTCGGCGTGGGGGGCGCGGTGGTGGCGACACCCGTGCTGACCAGTCTGTTCGGCACCAGCCAGGTGGTTGCGCAGGGGTTGTCGTTGGCGCTCGCCTTGCCGAGTACGGGGGTGACGCTGGTGACTTACGCCGTGCACCATCAGGTCAGTTGGGTGGTCGGCTTGCCTTTGGCGGTCGGGGGGCTGATGAGCATCAGTTGGGGCGTGAAAGTTGCCCACGCTTTGCCGGAGCGGCTGCTGCGCGGGCTGTTTTGCGGGTTCCTGGTGTTCTGTGTGGTGATGCTCGCCTTCAAAGTTTGAAGCCTTCAACGATGTGTTCGGCCAGGCATTCGGTGATCGGTGACGGGTTATGCAGGTTGCGCACGAGCATGATGCTGGCCTCGGGCAGCAGCGGCAGGTCTTCGGCTTCACCGAGGATGCGCATGTCCGCGGTGATCAGGCTTTCAAGCTGCGCGGTGACTGCCAGGCCGGCGCTGACCACGGCCATGATCGCCGACAGGCTGTCGCTGTTGTACGCCACCCGGTAATCGCGGCCCTGGGCATCCAGGGCATTGCAGGCCCACTGGCGGCAGAAGCAATCACTGTTGAACATCGCCAGCGGCAGCGGCGTCTGCTCGTGAGCGCTGTAGCATTGCGCCTCGGCCCAGACAAAACGCTCCTTGCGCAACAGCTGGCCGATTTCGCTGCCCGGTTCGCGGGTGACGATGGACAGGTCCAGATCCTGTCGCATCAACAGCTGTTTCGATGATTCGCAGTGCACTTCTATCTGAATCAGCGGGTAGGACTGGGCAAATCGGCGCAAAATCCCCGGAAGGAAACGCATCACATAATCGTCCGGCGTACCGATGCGCACTGTGCCGACCATGTCGGGCTCGCGCAGGGTATTGAAGACCTCACTGTGCAGCTTGAGGATCCGCCGGGCATAACCCAGCAACACCTGGCCTTCGGCCGTCAGTCGCACCTGCCGTCCGTCGCGCTGGAACAACTGGCGCTGCAGCACATCTTCTTCCAGTCGTTTCATCTGCATGCTGACGGCTGACTGGGTGCGGTTGACCATTTCGCCTGCGCGGGTAAAGCCGCCCTGGTCGGCGATGGCGACGAAGGTGCGCAACACTTCGGTATCGATACTCGGGTAGGCGGACATCCATCAATCTCCGAGATATGTGACATCAGAAACATTCGTTGGATTGATCTTAGACCCGGCGCGAGACTGGAGCCATCCAAACGGAGGGCAACAAGATGAAAGGTCATCACGAGTTCCATGGCGCAGAAAAACACTCGATTCACCTGATATCCGATCTGCTGCACAAGGTCGGCCGCTGGTACGAACTGCATCGCGAGCGCGAACTGCTGGCGAGCTTGAGCGACGAAGCACTCAAGGACATCGGCATGAGCCGTGCGGATGTGGAGAACGAGTCGATCAAACCGTTCTGGAATGACCCGATGCATAAATGACCCGATCAATAATTGATGAATATCAAGCTACACAAACCCCTTACCGGTGAGGTAGGTTGCGAGCAGACAAGGAGATGCCCATGCCCGCAACGTTGTCCTTTACCCTCAAACAGGCTCGGCGTCTGGCGCTGGCCGCCCAAGGGTTCAACGGGCGGCAGCCGCCAGCGGCGATCAAGGCTGTTGCGCTCAATCGCCTGATCGAACGGCTGGGCATTTTGCAGATCGATTCGGTCAATGCATTGGTGCGTTCGCACTACCTTCCGCTGTTTTCCCGCCTCGGCCATTATTCTTCCGATTTGCTCGATCAGGCTGCCTGGAGTCAGGGCCGAAGACGAACGCTATTCGAGTACTGGGGCCATGAAGCCTCGTTGCTGCCCCTTTCCATGTACCCGTTGATGCGCTGGCGCATGCACCGTGCGAGCCGTGGCGAAGACATTTATCAGCAATTGGCGCGTTTTGGCCGTGAACAGCAAGACACGATTCGCCGGGTACTGGCTTCGGTTGAGGAGCAGGGCGCACTTGGTGCCGGGAGCCTGTCGACCCGTCAGGAACGGGCCGGCCCCTGGTGGGACTGGAGCGCGGAAAAGCATGCGCTGGAATGGCTGTTCGCGGCCGGTGAAGTGACCGTTGCCGGACGGCGCGGGTTCGAAAGGCTCTACGATCTGCCGGAGCGGGTGATTCCTGCGGCGATTCTTGCGCACCCTGTCCTGAGTGAAGGCGACGCCCAGCGTGGCCTGTTGCGGCATGCGGCAACGGCCTTGGGTGTCGGTACGGAGAAGGACTTGCGCGATTATTTCCGCCTGAACCTTGCGGACAGCCGCCTGCGTCTGGCCGAGTTGGTCGAGGCCGGAGAATTGCTCACCTGCGAAGTCCAGGGCTGGCGACAGCCGGCCTATTGTCTGCCCGAGCCGAAAGTGCCGCGTAAAGTCGCGGCCAGTGCATTGCTCTCGCCGTTCGATTCGCTGGTCTGGGAGCGCAGCCGGACCGAGCGGCTGTTCGATTTCCGCTACCGGCTGGAAATCTATACGCCGCAGGACAAGCGCGTTTACGGCTATTACGTCCTGCCGTTCTTGCACAACGAACGGATTGCCGCACGGGTCGATCTGCGCGCGGAACGGGCGAGCGGCCGTTTGGCAGTGCATGCGGTGCATGAAGAGGAGCCCGGGCTGGACGACGAGGGGATGCAGGCATTGGCGGTCAATCTGCGGCAGATGGCGGATTGGCTGGGGTTGGCGCAGGTTCAGTTGAATTGCCCGCGGGCGAGTGCAGACAGGTTGCGGGTGGCATTCTCACAAATTGGCGTTGCCTGAGAGTCCGCATTCGCGGGCAAGCCCGCTCCCACAATGTCCGCATCGCCCACAAATTAAATGTACGGCGCGAACCCTGTGGGAGCGGGCTTGCCCGCGAATGCGGACTATAAGGCAACAAAAAAGCTACTGACTCACCGCCGGACCTGTTTCAAGGTCTCGGCAATCAAAAATGCCAGCTCCAGCGACTGATCGGCGTTCATGCGCGGGTCGCAATGGGTGTGATAGCGATCCGACAAACCGTCCTCGGTAATCGGCCGCGCACCACCGATGCATTCGGTGACGTTCTGCCCGGTCATTTCGATATGGATACCACCGGCATAGCTGCCCTCGGCTTCGTGCACCTGGAAGAACTGCTTCACCTCGCCAAGGATCTGCGCGAAGTCGCGGGTCTTGTAGCCGCTGCTGGCCTTGATCGTATTGCCATGCATCGGGTCGGAACTCCACAGCACCTGCTTGCCTTCACGCTGGACGGCGCGAATCAGCTGCGGCAGGTGATCGCCGACCTTGTTCGCGCCCATCCGTGCGATCAGGTTCAGGCGGCCCGGGTCGTTGTCCGGGTTGAGTACATCGATCAGGCGAATCAGGTCGTCGGGGTTCATGCTTGGGCCGACCTTGACCCCGATCGGGTTGTTCACCCCGCGCAGGAATTCGACGTGGGCGCCGTCGAGCTGGCGGGTGCGGTCGCCGATCCACAGCATGTGGGCCGAGCAGTCGTAGTAATCATTGGTCAGGCTGTCGCGCCGCACGAAGGCTTCTTCGTAGTTCAGCAGCAGCGCTTCGTGGGCGGTGAAGAAGCTGGTTTCACGCAGTTGAGGCGAACTGTCCATGCCACAGGCGCGCATGAACGCCAGGGTTTCATCGATGCGGTCGGCCAGGTGGCTGTATTTTTCCGCCAGCGCCGAGTTGGCGATGAAGTCCAGGTTCCACTTGTGCACCTGATGCAGATCGGCAAAACCGCCCTGGGCGAACGCGCGCAACAGGTTCAGGGTGGCGGTGGACTGGTGATAGGACTGCAACAGGCGCTCGGGGTCCGGCACGCGGCTTTTTTCGTCGAAACCGATGCCGTTGACGATGTCGCCACGGTAGGCGGGCAGGGTCACGCCATCAATGGTTTCGTCATTGGCCGAGCGCGGCTTGGCGAACTGCCCGGCCATGCGCCCGACCTTGACCACCGGACAGCCGGCGGCAAACGTCATCACGATCGCCATCTGCAACAACACCTTGAAGGTGTCGCGGATTTTCGCGGCGGAGAATTCGGCGAAGCTTTCGGCGCAATCGCCGCCCTGCAACAGAAACGCGCGGCCCTGGGTCACCTCGGCAAACTGACGGCGCAACTCCCGGGCTTCACCGGCAAACACCAATGGCGGATAACTGGCCAGGGTCTGCTCGACCTGCTGCAGATGCGCGGCGTCGGGATATCGGGGTTGTTGCTGGATCGGCAGGGCGCGCCAGCTGTTGGGGCTCCAGGGTTGGCTCATCACGGTCTCTAGTGTTTTCGCTCGGACCTCCATGTTATCAGCAAATTAGTGCGTGACCTGTTCCCGTCGCTTCGCCGACAATCTCGCCTTTGCCGCTTTCTACACGCGGTGTTATCGCGTTGCCGGCCCCGGTGACGATCAGGAGATGAAATGACTGAGGAACGCGTCGAGCATCTGCTCGCCGAGGTACAGGACGAGTTCGGCGTGATTCGTGTGCTGGAAGTGGCCGACTACCGTTTTCTCGAGTTCGGTGATGCCATCGAGCAAAGCTGCGTGTTCACCGCCGATCCGAGCTGGCTCGAATACGACTATACCCGGGCGATGCTGATCGGCGCGCTGTGCCACGAGCACCCGGAAAGCGCGTTGTTTCTCGGCCTCGGCGCCGGGACGCTGACTCAGGCCTGTCTCAAGTTCCTGCCGCTGGAAGACGTCGAAGCCATTGAACTGCGCCCGGACGTACCGCGCCTGGCCATCGAGTATCTGGGGCTGGATGACGATCCGCGCCTGTACATCCGCGTTGGCGATGCGCTGGAGCTACTGGACACTGCCGAGTCGGCCGATCTGATTTTCGTCGACCTTTATACCGATGTCGGTCCGGGTGTCGGGCACCTGGCCTGGAGCTTTCTGGAAAACTGCCAGAAGCGATTGAATCCGGGTGGCTGGCTGGTCATCAATCAATGGGCCACCGACGATGGCAAACCCTTGGGCGCCGCCTTGTTGCGCGGTTTGTACCATCGACATTACTGGGAGCTGCCGGTGAAGGAGGGCAATGTGATTCTGATCGTGCCGTCGGAGCTGGATCAGGAGCTGGACATGGACGGCCTGATCGCCCGCGCCCAAGGGCTGGCGCCGCGGTTGGGGTATTCGCTGGATTCGTTGATCAAGGCGATCCGCCCGGCTACCTGAGTTGTCTCTGATGGCCCCTTCGCGGGCAAGCCCGCTCCCACAGGTTTTGCGCAAATCCCTGTGGGAGCGGGCTTGCCCCGGGCGGCGATCCGACGAAGGGGCCCTTAAAGCCACTGCAATGGCTAAATCCCTTTGAACACGCCTGGCCGCCGCTCCACCATCGACCGCACGCCTTCCTTGATATCCTCGCTGGCCATCAACTTCTTGACCAGCGCGGGCAATCCCTGCGCCGCTGCGGTTTCTCCTTCATACCGGGCCTGTCGTGCCGACATCAGTGTCGCCTGCACCCCAAGCGGAGCCTGACGGGCGATCCGCTCAGCCAGTTCAATCGCCCGGGGTAGCAAGTCCTCGCTGGCCATGACTTCCTGCACCAGGCCCAGGTGCAGCGCATCACGGGCGTCGAATTCATCCCCGGTCAGCAACCAGCGCATGGCATTGCCCCAGCCAGCGACCTGATGCAGGCGCAGGGTGGCACCGCCGAACGGGAAGATTCCACGCTGTACCTCCATCTGGGCGAACCGGGTGTTGCTGGCGCACAGGTTGATGTCGGCGGCGAGCATCAATTCGATGCCAACGGTCAGGCAATAGCCCTGGGCGGCGACGATGACCGGCTTGCTGACCCTGGGACCTGCGAACACCCCCCACGGATCACAGCCGCCAGCGGGGACTTGCCAGCCGTCTGCAAGGGTGACGCTGGCATTGACCAGGTCGAGCCCGGCAGTAAAGTGCTCGCCATGCCCGAACACCACTGCTACGCGCGCCTCGCCGTCGGCTTCGAACTCGCCATAGGCCAGGCTCAGTTCGTTGAGCAGGTCGAGATCAAAGGCGTTGCGCTTGGCCACCCGATCCAGACCGATCAGGAACACGTGACCACGCTGTTCGCGGCTGACTCGACTGGAGCAGGGCTGATTCATGGAGCGATCCTCGGGGGTAGGAAAGGCGTGTCAGACCGGCGGTCTGCACGGCAAAGGGTGAACCGTTTTAGCGCCATCACCCGCAAGGCCGGGCCTTTGAAAAATAGACGGCTGACCGATTATTCGCAAAGCCTGTGACACAACGGTGTGTCCGGTGGTATTTCGATAAAAAAAGCTCCCTTTTTGGGCGAATTCCGGTATAGTGCGCGCCGGCCTTTAACCGGGCCGCGTTTAGGTAGCGCAATTCCCCGAAGCCAGCTTCGGCTGCACGTCCGCCCAGCGGACTCTTCCTTGACGATTCTTTTTCATTCATTCGTTTTCGCAAATCCCCGCCGACAAAGCTGCCAGGGCGACTCTTGAGTCTCAACACGGCATGTGCAGCTTTGGAGCATGGGTCTTTGCGGATGCACTTAGAGGCAGACCCATGACCCAGGAAATCGGCGGCTTCGCCGCTCTTGAACTTCACCCTAATATTGTCGCTGCAGTAGTCGCTACCGGCTATGAAGAGCCTTCGGCCATTCAGCAGCAGTCGATCCCGATCATTCTCGCCGGTCACGATATGATTGGTCAGGCGCAAACCGGTACCGGTAAAACCGCTGCCTTTGCCCTGCCAATCCTGCACCGCATTGATCCGTCCAAGCGCGAGCCGCAAGCTCTGATCCTGGCCCCAACTCGTGAGTTGGCGCTACAAGTTGCAACCGCTTTCGAAACCTACGCCAAGCAAATGCCGGGCGTGACTGTTGTGGCTGTCTACGGCGGCGCGCCGATGGGCCCACAACTGAAAGCAATCCGTAATGGCGCACAGATCGTTGTCGCCACTCCGGGCCGTCTGTGCGACCACCTGCGTCGCGACGAAAAAGTACTGGCGACCGTGAACCACCTGGTTCTCGACGAAGCCGACGAAATGCTCAAGCTGGGCTTCATGGACGACCTGGAAGTCATCTTCAAGGCCATGCCGGAAACCCGTCAGACCGTATTGTTCTCGGCGACCTTGCCGCAATCGATCCGTGCCATCGCCGAACGCCACCTGCGCGATCCGAAGCACGTCAAGATCCAGAGCAAGACCCAGACCGTTACCGCGATCGAGCAGGCTCACCTGCTGGTTCACGCTGACCAGAAGACTTCGGCCGTTCTCAGCTTGCTGGAAGTGGAAGATTTCGACGCCCTGATCATGTTCGTACGCACCAAGCAAGCGACCCTGGACCTGGCCAGTGCCCTGGAAGCCAAAGGCTACAAAGCCGCTGCGCTGAACGGTGACATCGCCCAGAACCAGCGTGAGCGCGTGATCGACTCCCTCAAGGATGGCCGTCTGGATATCGTTGTGGCGACCGACGTTGCTGCTCGTGGCCTGGACGTTCCGCGCATCACTCACGTGTTCAACGTTGACATGCCGTACGATCCTGAGTCCTACGTTCACCGTATCGGCCGTACCGGCCGTGCCGGTCGCGAAGGTCGTGCACTGCTGCTGGTGACTCCGCGTGAGCGCCGCATGCTGCAAGTGATCGAGCGTGTAACCGGTCAGAAGGTTGCTGAAGTTCGCCTGCCAGACGCTCAGGCTGTTCTGGATGCGCGCATCAAGAAACTGACCAACAGCCTGTCGCCGCTGGTGGCCGATGCCGAATCGACCCACGGTGATCTGCTCGATCGCCTGACCGCCGACATCGGTTGCAGCCCGCGTGCCCTGGCCGCAGCCCTGCTGCGCAAGGCTACCAACGGTCAAGCGCTGAACCTGGCCGCTATCGAGAAAGAACGTCCACTGGTGCCGAACAACGCACCGCGTGGCGATCGTCCAGAGCGTTCCGGTGATCGTCCTGAGCGTGGTGACCGCGAGCGTCGTGCTCCGATGCCGCTGGGCGAAGGCCGTGCCCGTTGCCGTACCGCGCTGGGCGCGCGTGACGGTATCGCCGCCAAGAACCTGCTGGGCGCCATCCTCAACGAAGGTGGCCTGGCGCGTGAAGCGATCGGTCGCATCCAGGTGCGTGACAGCTTCAGCCTCGTCGAGCTGCCGGAAGATGGTCTTGAGAAGTTGCTGACCAAGCTGAAGGACACTCGCGTTGCCGGCAAGCAGTTGAAGCTGCGTCGCTACCGCGAAGATTGATCCGCTCCTGGGCTGATTGATCGAACATGAAAAATCCCCGACTGGTTCGGGGATTTTTTTGCCTGCAGTTCAAGCCTGGCTGAAGAGTGGCGGTGGCCCCTTCGCGAGCAAGCCCGCTCCCACAGGCGACCGCGTTACTTCAGAAAGAATGCGATCAAATGTGGGAGCGGGCTTGCTCGCGAAGGCCGCGACGCGGTCTGTCTGTCAGCCGAAGCGGTAAATGTCCATGCCCAGCGCACCCATGGTGAACCCCTGATGAGCAATGCTGAACTGCCCACCGGCGGCACGGGCAAAGTACAGCGGCAACAAGTGTTCGTCGCTGGGATGGTTGCGCACGGCATTCGGTGCTTGCGCGCGATAGTCGTGCAGCGCGGCTTCGTCGTTCGCTGCAAGCTTCTCGATCATCCAGTCGCGAAACGCCAGTGCCCAGGGTTCCACGCTCTCGGGGCCTGCATGCCAGTCCAGTTCCCGCAGGTTGTGGGTGATGCTGCCAGAACCGATCAGCAGGACGCCTTGCTCGCGCAGGCTGGCCAGGGCGTGACCCACTTGGGTCTGCAGGGCAGGGCCGCCTCGGGTGGGCAGCGAAACCTGGACGATCGGGATGTCTGCTTGCGGGTACATCAGCGACAGGGGCACCCAGACGCCATGGTCGAACGGCCGATTGCTGTCGATGCGCGCAGGAAGGCCAGCGGTTTTCAATAACCCGGTAACCTCTGCGGCGAGTCCTGGATCGCCGGGAGCCGGGTACTGCACTTCGAACAGGGCTTTGGGAAAACCACCGAAGTCATGCCAGGTTTCCGGTTGCGGATTGCCGCTGACCAGCAGCTCATTGCTTTCCCAGTGCGCAGACACCATCACGATGGCCTTGGGCTTGGGTATTGCGGCGGCCAGGCGGGCGAGGGCCGGCCCGCTGGCACCGGGCTCCAGGGCGAGCATGGGGGAGCCGTGGGATATGTACAGGCTGGGGAACATGAATGAGCTCCTGAGAGTTAAGATGCAACATCTTCAGTCAGATCATTAATCTAAATCTAATATAAGTTTTAGGGTGTTTTGATCGAATTTTCGGGGTTAATTATGCAGCCGGAGTTTTGGCACAAGAAGTGGGCGTCGAATCAGATCGGCTTTCACCTTCCGCAGGTGAACCCACATCTACAGCGGTTCTGGCCACAGCTGGGCCTGGAAGAAAGCACGCGGGTGCTGGTGCCGTTGTGCGGCAAGAGCCTGGATCTGTTGTGGCTGGCGCACTGCGGGCATGAGGTGCTGGGTGTCGAATTGTCGGAGAAGGCCGTGGAGGACTTCTTCAGTGAGCATCAACTGGATCCGACCGTCAGTGAGCAAGGGCCTTTCAATGTGTACCGGGCGGGCTCCATCGAGCTTTGGTGCGGAGACTTTTTTGCGTTGACGCCTGGTGATGTCGCAGATTGCTCTGCGCTTTACGATCGCGCCGCGTTGATTGCCTTACCGCCATCGATGCGCGAGCAGTACGCGACGCATTTGAAACAGATTCTGCCCAAGGGCTCTCTGGGGGTGTTGATCACGCTGGACTACGATCAGGCTGAAATGTCCGGGCCGCCATTTGCTGTGCTCGATGATGAAGTACAGCGGTTGTTCGGGGCTTCGTGGGGATTGAAGATCCTCGAAGATCAGGATGTCTTGAGCGGGAGCGGGAAGTTCCTTGAAGCGGGTGTGACGCGACTTGAGGAGCGGGTGTATCGGGTTTCCAGTCGGTAATAGCGGTTAGCAGCACTGGCCCCTTCGCGAGCGGGCTCGCTCCCACCTCTGATCTGTGGCATCAGTGGGGGCGAGCCTGCTCGCGAAGGGGGCCGAAAGAACACCCAATAATCCAGCAGACAAAAAAGGCCCGCATCACTGCGGGCCTTTCATTTGCGGTGGAGCCTCTTAGCCGCGACGACGAGCCAGGGCGTCGATACGCTCTTCCAGTGGCGGATGGCTCATGAACATGCGAGCGAAGCCTTGCTTGATGCCACCGTTGATGCCGAAGGCGTTCAGGGTGTCGGGCATGTGCACCGGCAGGCCTTGTTCCGCCCGCAGACGTTGCAGGGCGCCAATCATCGCGGCGGTGCCGGCCAGGTTTGCACCGGCTTCGTCGGCACGGAATTCGCGCTTGCGCGAGAACCACATGACGATGGCGCTGGCCAGGATGCCCAGAACCAGTTCGGCGAAGATGGTCGCCACGTAGTAGGCAATGCCCTGGCCTTCTTCGTTCTTGAAGATCACTTTGTCGACGAAATTGCCGATGATCCGCGCAAAGAACATCACGAAGGTGTTCACCACGCCCTGAATCAGTGCCAGGGTGACCATGTCGCCATTGGCTACGTGACCGATTTCGTGGGCCAGGACGGCTTTCACTTCATCCGGCGAGAAGCGCTCGAGCAAACCCTGGCTGACCGCGACCAGTGCGTCGTTCTTGTTCCAGCCGGTGGCGAAGGCGTTCGCCTCGTAGGCCGGGAAGATACCGACTTCGGGCATCTTGATCCCGGCTTCGCGGGACAGTTGCTCGACGGTTTGCAGCAGCCATTGCTCGTGACGGGTGCGTGGCTGGGTGATGATCTGGGTGCTGGTGCTCATCTTCGCCATCCACTTGGAGATGAACAGCGAGAACAGCGAGCCGGCGAAACCAAAGACCGCACAGAAAATCAGCAGCTGATTGAGGTTGAGGTCAACCCCATTGGCCGCCATGAACCCGTTGAAGCCGAAAAGGCTCAGGGTGATGCTGGCAATCAGCACGACCGCCAGGTTAGTGGCCAAGAACAGCAGGATGCGCATCATGGTTGTAGAAATCTCCTCATGCTTAAGATGTAGCGTACTGCGGGGTATATAAGGTGCTGCACCGGGGTATTCAACCGGGTGACTATTTCAAACTGTGTCCTACGGCAACAGTCTAGCTGCTTGCAGGGCATTTCCTACGCGAGTGCGGGAAGTGTTTGTCGGTCAGTTCATGTCCAAAGCCCCGCCTTTGTCAGGCGCGAGCAGGCAAGACGTTACCCGGCGGCGGGCAAAGCGGCAGCCAGTGGCGGAATGCAAAAAAGTGTTGCCGGATGAATCACCGTGCGACATGCAGGCGCGTCGCACGGTGATTGGGCGCTTACTGGCGGTAGGACTTGAGGAAGCCGCCGATGCGTCCGATGGCCATCTCCAGGTCATCGACACGTGGCAGGGTCACGACGCGGAAGTGGTCTGGCCATGGCCAGTTGAATGCGGTGCCTTGAACCACCAGCAGCTTTTCCGAGAGCAGCAGGTCGAGGACGAATTTTTCGTCGTTATGGATCGGGCAGACCTTGGGGTCGATCCGCGGGAATGCATACAGCGCGCCCATCGGCTTGACGCAGCTCACGCCCGGAATGTCGTTGAGCAATTCCCAGGTGCGGTTGCGTTGTTCCAGCAAGCGGCCTGGCGGCAGCACCAGGTCATTGATGCTCTGATAGCCACCCAGGGCGGTCTGGATCGCGTGCTGGCTGGGCACGTTGGCGCACAGGCGCATGTTCGCCAGCATGTCGATGCCTTCGATGTAGCTCTGGGCGTGGTGTTTCGGCCCGGAAATGGCGATCCAGCCGGAACGGAAACCGGCCACGCGATAGGACTTGGACAAACCGTTGAAGGTCAGGCAGAGCAGGTCGGGCGCCAGGGAAGCGGTGCAGATGTGCACGGCATCGTCGTAGAGGATCTTGTCGTAGATCTCGTCGGAGAACACCACCAGATTGTGCTGGCGGGCCAGTTCCAGCATGCCCAGCAGCACTTCTTTGGAGTACACCGCGCCGGTCGGGTTGTTCGGGTTGATGATCACCAGGGCCTTGGTGTTCGGGGTGATCTTGGCCTTGATGTCGGCCAGGTCCGGCCACCAGTTGGCTTGCTCGTCGCACAGGTAATGCACCGGATTGCCGCCGGACAGGCTCACGGCTGCGGTCCACAACGGATAGTCAGGCGCAGGCACCAGCACTTCGTCGCCATTGTTGAGCAGGGCCTGCATCGACATCACGATCAGTTCGGATACGCCGTTGCCCAGGTAGATGTCTTCAATGCCGACGCCTTCTACCTGCTTTTGCTGGTAATACTGCATCACGGCCTTGCGCGCACTGAACAGGCCCTTGGAATCGCTGTAACCCTGGGCGGTCGGCAGGTTGCGGATCACGTCCTGGAGAATTTCGTCCGGCGCTTCGAAACCAAAAGGCGCCGGGTTGCCGATGTTCAGCTTGAGGATGCGATGGCCTTCCTCTTCCAGGCGCTTGGCGTGCTTGAGCACCGGGCCGCGAATGTCATAGCAGACGTTGGCGAGCTTGTTCGATTTGCTGACCTGCATGGCGATGTGTTCCCGAAAATGAACGATCCAGACGGCGTTTGGACAACCGTGCTGGGAATCCTGCGTATTCACACAGGCCTGACGCCTTGAGATGCAGCACCCATATTTCCGTTTGAATGCGCGTGGTCTGGCTGCCAGACTGGCGTTTGACGAGGCGCAATCATACGTGCCGCCCGATCCGTGGAAAAGGTACAGATCGGGCTTTTTCAGCCGCTGAGGTGTGATGATGGAAAAGTTGGAAAAAACCCTGGAAGAATGGAAGGCGATGCTCGATCCAGAGCAATACAACGTGTGCCGCCTCAAGGGCACCGAACGACCGTTTTCCGGCAAGTACAACGCCACCAAAACCGACGGTGTGTACCACTGCATCTGCTGCAAAGAGCCGCTGTTCGACTCCAGTACCAAGTTCGACTCGGGTTGCGGCTGGCCGAGTTTCTATGCGCCGATCGGCGACAGCGCCATGACCGAAATCCGTGACGTCAGCCATGGCATGATCCGCACCGAAGTGGTCTGCGCCAAATGTGACGCGCACCTGGGGCACGTTTTCCCGGACGGCCCACCGCCTACCGGCCTGCGTTACTGCATCAATTCGGTGTGCCTGGACCTCGTTCCACGCGAGTAATGCGAGCCCCGTAGGAGCGAGCTTGCTCGCGATGGTCGTCAACGATAACTCGGGAAGCCTGGTGCCCCGAGCCGTTCTCTGGTCCATCGCGAGCATGCTCGCTCCTACAGTAGTGGATTGGCGTTCGATAATTTAAATTGCACGCAATTCAATTGCTCGCTATGTTTAGCTCATCTTCCCGAATCCGGAACTTTCATCATGAGCGACAACCTGCTGAGCATCCCTTGCACCACCATCAAGGGCGAGCAAAAGACCCTGGCGGATTTCGCCGGTAAAGCCGTATTGGTGGTCAATACCGCCAGCAAGTGCGGTTTCACTCCGCAGTACAAGGGCCTTGAAGAGCTTTGGCAGACCTACAAGGACCAGGGCCTGGTGGTGCTCGGTTTTCCCTGCAATCAGTTCGGCAAGCAAGAGCCGGGTAATGAAGGGGCGATTTCCGAGTTCTGCGAACTGAACTTCGGTGTCAGCTTCCCGCTGTTCAAAAAGATCGAAGTCAATGGCGCCGACGCCCATCCCCTGTTCGTGCAGTTGAAAAAGCGCGCACCGGGTGTGCTGGGTTCCCAGGGCATCAAGTGGAACTTCACCAAGTTCCTGATCGGCAAGGACGGGCAACTGGTCAAGCGCTTCGCCCCGGCGACCAAGCCGCAGGACCTGACCCACGAAATCGAAGCCCTGCTCAAATGAGCAGCTTGTCAGTCGATTCCCTGAGGCTCGACAGCCAGCTGTGTTTCAAGCTGTACGCTGCTTCCCGTGCGGTCATTCGCGCCTACAAGCCGATGCTCGATCAGTTGGGCCTGACTTACCCTCAGTACCTGGCGATGCTGGTGCTGTGGGAGTGGCAGGAAACAGCCCCGGAACAACCGACCGTGAAGGCGCTGGGGGAGCGTTTGGCCTTGGATTCCGGCACGCTGACCCCGTTGCTCAAGCGCCTGGAACAACTGCAACTGGTGCAGCGCCAGCGTTCGGCGCGGGATGAGCGTGAAGTGCATTTGAGCCTGTCGCCGGCCGGTATGGCCTTGCGCGACCAGGTCGGGCCACTCAAGGCGCGTCTGTTGTGCGACAGTGGGGTCGATCTGAATCGTCTCAACGACTTGCGCGCTGGTCTCGATCACCTGTTGGGACAGATCAAGGCGCTGTCGTAGCGGGAACCCACAAGTCGAGCAGGGCGGCCAGTTCTTCTCGCCGGAAGGGTTTGGCCAGGTAGTCGCTCATGCCCGCGGCGCGACAGCGTTCGCGCTCTTCCGACATGGCGTTGGCCGTCAGGGCGACGATGGGCAGTTGGGGCCAGCGTCCGCTGCGGCGGATTTGCCGGCTGGCCTCATAGCCGTCCATCACCGGCATGTTGCAGTCCATCAGCACCAGGTCGAAATCCCGCTGCTCGAGTTGATCCAGGGCCTCGGCACCATGAGCCGCGGTAGTGACCTCGCAGCCGAGTTTGCCGAGCATGCCCTTGGCCACCAGTTGGTTGACCGGATTGTCTTCCACCAGCAACACGCGCCCGCGGCGTTGCGGGCATTGCGTGTCGAGTCGGGTATCGCTGATCGGGTGAGTTTCCGGTTGCAGGATCCGCCGCAACGTCTGATACAGCGTATTGCGTGCCAGGGGGCGTGCCTGTTGCTGCAAGGGGGCGAGGGCGTTGGCCTCTTCGCTGGGCATGAAATGGCCATAAGCGGTGATCAGCAGGATCGGGGCACCAAGGGTGGGGCGCAAATTGAACAGGCATTCGGGGCAGTCGGTAATGAGCACGTCGGCTGCCAGGCCAAGCAGCGAGTCATCCATGGAGCGCCGTTCATAGTCCAGCCCCCAGCCCGGCAACAGACTGTTGAGCAACTCGCCCAGCCCGCTGCTGGCGGCTGTGATGGCGACGACTTTGCCCTTGAGCAAAACGGCAGGCATTGCACGGGTATGGCTGGGCAATGGCAAGTCCGCGCAGAACTGGCTGCCAAAACCCGGCTCGGAGCTGATCGTCAGGCGCCCCTGCATGGCTTCGCAAAGGTTGTAGGTCAGCGCCAGGCCCAACCCGGTGCCGCCAAACTGGCGGGTAATACCGGCACCGGCCTGGGTGAACGGCTGGAAGATCTTGACCTGGGCATCGGGAGGAATGCCGATGCCGGTGTCGCAGACTTCGATTCTGACGCCATCCCCGAACGTCGAAAGGCGCACGTCGACACGTCCGAATCGGGTGAACTTGAGGGCGTTGGACAGCAGGTTACTGACAATCTGCCGGACCCGGGTCGGATCGCCGAGCACCAGTGCCGGGAAATGCGGGTCGATCAGGCAGGTCAGTTCGACACTGGGGGCGGCGTTCTGCGACAGCAGGTTGGCGGTGTCTTCGATCAGCGAGCCGAGGTCGAAGGGGATGTGTTCGAGTTCGAGTTGACCGGCATCGAACTTCGACAAATCAAGAATATCGTTGAGTAATTCCACCAGCACTTTGCCCGAGTCATGGGCGATTGACAGCTGCTGCTGTTGTTCGGCATTCAGCGGCCCGTCGAGGGACAGCGCGATCATCCCGAGCAAGCCATTGAGGGGCGTGCGAATTTCATGGCTCATGTTGGCCAGGAACACCGAGCGGGCGTCGGCCATGTCGAGGGCGGTACTGCGGGCGACCTCCAGTTCCTCGTTGGACTGGCTCAGCCGGGCGTTGATCGCCTTGAGCTCGGCGGTACGGGCCGAGACAATGTTTTCCAGTTGGCCCAGGTACTCGGTCAGGCGGTTTTCCGCATTGCGCCGCTGCTGGATTTCGGTGGCGATGTTCCTGAACTGCTGGTTGGCAACCTTGACCAGGACACCGATCTCATCATTGGCGTGCCCGGCGGGGCATTCCAGTGACGTCGGTTCGGTACTGCTCGGGTCGCGACTGCTGAGCTCACGGATGACCCGCACCAGAGGTTTGGTCAGCATCACATAGAACAGCGCCAGCAGGATGCCGGACAGCAGCAGGCTACGGGCGAAGCCGTTGAGCAGGGTCACCTCGGCCCGGCGCAGGAACCGGTCGCCGAAGGCGTAAGTGTCGACGTTCAGTCGCAGTGTACCCAGGGACTCGTTGGGTAAGTTATCCAAGTAAAGCCGGTCTTCGAATTGTCGATTGGCGCCGAACAGGAAATCGCTGAACATCCGGTAACCGTTTTGTATGCCGGGTCGCTTGACGTTGGCCAGCACAGTGCCGTTGTTGTCGGTCAGTTTCACGCTGATGATCGCCGGCGAGCGCAGCAGGCCCTGGGTCAGTTCCTTGGCGAGTTCGGCGTCAATGTTGTAGGCGATTCGCGAGGCCGGGTTGTGACTGATTTCCAGTAATGAAAGGATTTCACGATTGATGGAGGCGTCTTCACTGGCATAATCGATGCCTATTTGCAGCAGGCTGAGCAGCGTGCCCAGAATGAAGCCGACCAGCACGGTAAGCCGGGCCTGTTTGAACGACAGCCGGTTGGTGAATTTGATGTCCATGGGGGAGTGAACCACTTCCGTTTCCTTTCGCTGCTCAAGCATAGTCGATCATGCCTGCCTGCCGATGTTCTCGCGAGGCCCGTACCGTGGGGGCAGCCAGTTGTCTGACGCTGTGTTTTGTCGCTGTATCACCATCATTACCGTGAACGTGCCCGAGGAGAAGTCGTGGATTCCCGATTGAATGCTTTTCTTGAACGCGCCGATGCCGTCCTGGCCCGTATCGAGCCGTTGCTGCCGGCACCCCGGCCAGCCATCGACTGGACACAATGCCTGGCCGCGCGCTGGCAGCGAGAGTCGCGCGGCGGTTATCTGATGCCGCTGGAGGTCAGCCTCGACATGCGCCTGTCGGACCTGATCGGCGTCGACCGGCAAGTCGAGCAACTTGGACGCAATACCCGACAGTTCCTCGATGGCATGCCCGCCAACCACGCCTTGCTCTGGGGCTCGCGCGGCACCGGCAAGTCGTCGCTGGTGCGCGCCCTGTTGGCCGAGCACGCCCAGGCCGGCTTGCGTTTGATCGAGATTGAACGTGATCACCTGGCAGACCTGCCGAGAGTGGTCGAACAGATTGGCAAACTACCCCAGCGTTTCGTGCTGTTTTGCGATGACCTCTCGTTCGAGTCGGGCGAGGGCGATTACCGAGTGCTCAAAAGCGTCCTTGATGGCTCGCTGGAACAGGCACCGGACAACGTCTTGCTGTACGCCACGTCCAACCGTCGCCACCTGGTGCCGGAAAAGGAAAGCGACAACGAAAACTGGAAACGGGTCGACGGCGAACTGCATCCCAGCGAAGCAGTGGAAGACAAGATCGCGCTGTCGGACCGCTTCGGTTTGTGGCTGTCGTTCTATCCGTTTACCCAGGAACACTTCCTGAACGTCGTCGAACACTGGATCGGCCAGTTGGCCGGCAAGGCCGGACTGGCGTGGCAGCGCACCGAAGAACTGGACATTCTGGCGGTACGCTGGGCCACCGGCCGGGGCAATCGCAATGGACGTTGCGCTTATCAATTTGCCCGTTATTGGGTCGGGCTGAAACTGTTGGAGCACAAGGCATGATCGATTTACAAAAGAGCGGCCAGGGCCTCGAAGGCTACGGCATGCTGCACGCGCAACTGGAGTCCCTGCTGGCGGACGAGCGGGATTTCATCGCCAATGCCGCACAATTCTCGGCGTTTCTGTTCAATCAGCTCGATGACCTGAACTGGGCCGGTTTCTACCTCAACCGCAATGAGGAGTTGGTGCTGGGCCCGTTTCAGGGGCAGATCGCGTGCGTGCGGATTCCGTTCGGGCGTGGTGTTTGCGGGGCAGCGGCAGCCACCTTGCAGACTCAGCTGGTTGAAGATGTGCACGCGTTCCCCGGTCACATCGCCTGCGACAGCGCCTCGAACAGCGAACTGGTGGTGCCGCTGGTCAAGGACGGCCGCTTGATCGGCGTGCTTGATCTGGACAGCCCGAAACTGGCGCGCTTCAGCGCACAGGACCAGGCCGGGATCGAACAGCTGGCGGCGATTTTCCTGCGCCTGACCGACTGCTGATCAAGACGCCAGGCCGGCCTTGGCCAGCAGGCCCGACGCGTCCACCGCATCGATCTGCTCAGGGGCGAGGAAGCGCCTGGCGTACTGCAAATGGATCTGTGCCTTGATGAACAGCTCGAACAGCTCCGGATCGATATGGGCGTCACGGCACATGAACGCCATGATGCCCAGCGCCTCGCTCAAGGTCTTGGCTTTTTTGTAGGGGCGGTCGGCGGCAGTCAGCGCTTCGAAAATATCGGCAATCGCCATCATCCGCGCCGGCAGGCTCATTTCTTCTCGCTTCAAGCGTTTCGGATAACCACTGCCGTCCATTTTTTCGTGATGCCCGCCGGCTATTTCCGCGACGCTGCGCAAGTGCTCGGGGAACGGCAAATGGTTGAGCATCAGGATCGTCTGAACGATGTGGTTATTGATGACATAACGCTCCTCGCTCGTCAGTGTGCCGCGGACAATGCTCAGGTTGTACAGCTCACCCCGGTTGTATTTGTGGGGCGGAACGTCGAGCTTGAAGCCCAGGGGGTTATCGGGCGGTATCACTTCGTTTTCGTTGCGTTCGAACAGGTGCTCGGGCTTGTCCGCCAGTAACGGTTCGCTGACGGGCAGGGTGGGGACGGGCGTTCGGGCCTGACGCCGGTTTTCTTCCCAGGACACGCCCAGCCGGTCATCCAGGGTCCGGGTCCAGGTGCGTTCAGCCAGGCGGCGCAGGCGTTGCAGATCAGCGTCGGCCATGGCTTCGCCACCGAGATTGCAGCGGGCAACGAAGGCGAAGTCATCATCCAGCCCGGCCAGGCTGGCATTGCGCAGTTCTGCCAGCGATTGCTCGTCACCGCCCAGGGCAATGGCCTGCCAGTAGCTGATCCAGACATCGCGCTTGAGTACCTCGAAACGGGTACGGATTTCGTGGATGCGATCGGTCAGGGTTTCCAGTTTCGTGGCTTTGTCGACAACGTATTCCGGTGTGGTGACCTTGCCGCAATCGTGCAGCCAGGCGGCAATGTGCAGTGCCTCCCATTCATCTTCGGTCGGCTGATAGGCGCGAAAGGCGGGTTCCTGGCTGGCTGCCGCCGCCTGGGCAAGCATCAGGGTCAGTTCCGGCACGCGCTGGCAATGGCCGCCGGTATAGGGGCTTTTGGCGTCGATGGCACCGGCCAGCAGTTGAATGAAGGCGTCCAGCAGCTGTTTTTGCCGGGCTTGCAGGCGCTGGCTTTCGATGCACACCGCAGCCGCGCCGGACACCGCCTGGAGAAATGCAATGCGGTCCGGACGCAGTTTGTCCAGATCGCTCTGCTTGCCGCTGTCGGCCAATAGCAAGACCAGCAGGCCCACGGTTTCGTTGTGACGATTGTGCAGGCGGATTCCGATCAGGTGGACCCGAGGACTTTCCAGCGCGAGCAAGACTTTTTGCAGATCCCCCGCCTGCTCGAAACCCAGGTTACTGACGACATTGTCGGCGATTGCCAGCTGGTGCAGCCATGGGGGGCTTTGCGCGTTATCGAGGGAATGTCCGCGGATGTCGAAGGCTTGCAGGTTTGCGGCGGTGTCATTGATGACCAGTCCGTGGGGCTCCATGTGCTGGCCATCCCCTTCGCGCAGATAGATCAGGCCGGCATGGGCCTGACCGATCTTCACGGTTTCGAACAACACCCGCTCCAGCAGCGGGGCGAAGCGGGTTTCGGCGCTGAGGCTGTCAGTGATCTGGAAGAAGCTCGCCAGTGTGTCCTTCATCCGTGCCATCGACACGCTCAACAGGTCGACTTCGAGCACCGGCGAACGACGGGAAAGCGGAAAATTGAAATCGAAACTGCGAATCGCATCGGCCTCCTGCACCAGCGCACGCAAGGGTTTGACCAGGACTCTTGATGTCAGCCAACCCAGTGGCACGCATAACAGCAGTGTTGCCAGGGTAATGAGCGCACCTTGCCAGCGCATTCGGTAAGCGTCGACGAGCAACTCGTCTTCCGGTACCAGAAGAGCCAGCCGCAGGCCGTGGGGGCCGCCTTCCTGCATGCTGCTTTGCGCCACGATCCACTGCCGGCCTTCGGCGTTCAGGCGACTGCCTTCAGGCGGACTGTTGAGCAGCGCACCCAGGCCGGGGCTCAGGTCCGCCGCCTTGATCAGGCGGGATGTCTGATCATCGATGATCAGCCTGCGGCTGTCAGGGTAGGCAATGGCATTGCCTTCGGCATCGAACAGCACGATTTCGGTATTGGGGGTCACGACGTGCTTGGCCAGGGTGGCGCTGAGTTCGGCCAGTGTCAGGTCGGCGGCCAGGATTGCCTTGTCGCCACTGCGCCGCGCCAGCGTCGTGCCAATGTTGTGGGTGGAAAAAAAGATATAGGGTTCGGTCGTGATCTGGTCGGTTTCACTGCGGGCGCTGATAAACCAGGCACGATTGCGTGGGTCGTACGTGTCATTCAGGTTGTCCTGATGGCTGACAAGTGCCAGGTTCCGGTCGAAAAACAACGACTGGGAGAGGGGCTGGCCAGCGCTTTTGTGCTCGATGCTCCAGACCTGGTAAGCCGCTGTGTCCGGGGCCTTGACCAGGGCCTTGACCTCTGGGGTACGCAGCGGGCGGACCATGAAAAAGTCACCGTTGTCGTAGCCCAGGTACAGCGAAGCCAGATTGGGGTTGTCCTCGAGTGACTGGCTGAACGGTCCAAGCAGTGCCAGGCGTTGTTCCAGATCAGGGGACTGGCCTGCCGGGTTCAGTGCCAGCAGGCTCAACAGATGACGAATGGGTTCATAGGTTGCGTGCAGGTCCAGGCGGACATCCTGCTCAATGCGGTTGAAGAGTTTCTCACTGCTCGACAGTATGATTTGTGTGGTTTGCCGGTAGTTGAAAAGACCCAGCACCACTCCGGTCAGCAACAACAAAAAAGTGAACATCACGCTGATATGGACATGCAGTGGTAACCGGCGTGGATCGGTGCGCAGTGGGTCAGGCATTGCGGGTCTCTCCATGATGGTCAACACACTGCCGAGGGTCCAAGCATAGTTAAGGCTCTGTCACTTTGCTTTTGTCGTAATGCTCAATCTGACATAACAACGCTTGCTCCAGCTCAAGCAGGGTGCACTCCATGGATTTGCAGCATCCAGCCACTGTTGCGTGATCAAAACCCTCATGACAGGCTGCTTCGAGCGCCTCGCAGCGATCGATCAAGCGGGAGGCTTGCACTATCCGGGCCGCACCTTTGATTTTGTGGGCAATATCCTGCAGCGCCTGCGTATCCCCGGAGGCGGATAGCGACTGCAGCGTTTGCAGATCCTGGCGGTTGCTGCTTACCAGTTCGTTCAACAATCGCCGGTTCAGCACCGGGTTGCCCCCTGTCAGCAGTTTCAACCCGTGCAGGCTGAACGCAGGGGGTGCCTGAGTGGGTTCAATGCCTTCCATCCATTGACTCAAGGCACCGAGGCTGAGGGGTTTGAACAGACAGTCGTCCATTCCGGCTTGTTTGCAGCGTTGTACTTCTTCGGGTTGGGCGTTGGCGGTAAAGCCGAGAACGGTACAGGGAGGACGATGGTCTTGTCGTTCGTGCTGGCGAATGGCACGGGCCAGCTCGTAGCCGTTCATGACCGGCATGTTGCAATCGGCGATCACCAGATCAAACGGTTGGCCTTTCCATGCCTCCAGTCCCTCTTGGCCATCGGCCGCGACGGTAAACCGATGCCCAAGAAACTCCAGTTGCTGGCATGTGAGCAAACGATTGGCCGAGTGATCGTCGACTACCAGAACATTCAATGGGGTCGTGGCGACGACGATTTGCGTTTCGGCCACCTGGGCTGACTGTTGCAGCGGCAAGGTTTCCAGCTGCAGCAACACCTCCACTTGAGTGCCGATGCCCGGCTCGCTGCATAATTGCAGGCTGCCGCCCATCATCTCGCAGAGGTTGCGACTGATCACCAGCCCAAGCCCTGCGCCCCCCCTGGCCGATTGCGTGGCGTTGTCGGCCTGAGCGAAGGGTTCGAACAGGCGCTGTTGATCCTGTTCGCTGATCCCGATCCCGGTGTCGTGAACCAGCACCCGCATTTGTACGCGCTCAGGTTGCATGGCCGGATGCAGGTCGACAATGACCCGGACCTGGCCTTGCTCGGTAAACTTGATGGCATTGCTGACCAGGTTGGACAGTACTTGCTTGAAACGCAAAGGGTCGAGCAACACATCGAAGGTAGGGTTGGCCGGTGAAAACTCCAGCACCAGCTCGAGTTCCTTCTGTCGGGCCAGGCCATCGAAAATCCGCACGACCGAAGCCACCAGTTCACCCGGACTGACCCGCTCCGGGCTCAGGCTCAAGCGTCCTGATTCGATTCTGGCATTTTGCGACTTACGACAAAAACCCTATTTAATCGTCAAGTCCTAACCACTTTATAATTTTTATAAAATAAATAATTTTTAAAAACCATGAGAGGGAGTGGAGTAAGTGAGTGTATATATAATTATTTTTGATTATTGTCATAAGTATTTTGTTTGAATTGCAGTGCTTCTTGGGTTGGAAGCGATGAAAAATATTATATTGATTATAGTTATTCTGTTTTTAAAGTAGGAATTTGATATGATTAAAGCATAATAATAGAGCTGTGAAGGTGATTTATGTACACTTTTCGAAGTGAGTGTTTGCAAGATGTTCTCAGGTTTTTGGGTAAGGTTGGGGAAAAGTCAGTTATTATGTCTTGTCAGCTACAACAGGATCCTGTTTTACCTGATGTAGATGCAATCCTTGAAGTTGATATTTCTCTACGCAGCCTGCATCAGATCGCTGCCCTCATTCCGGATGCTCACGTGATTGCGGAGTCGCTAGAGCTAAAGAGGTCATGATGCGGTAGATAACTCAGTTCTTTTGAGTCCGACGATCCTAGAGAGCAATTGTATGCCGGGGTCAGTAAGGTCACTGCGATCTCCTTTTATGTGCCTAATTTAGGCGCTGAAGTCAGCAGAGTTCACGCGCTCCGAGCCTTCCAAATCGCAGAAGCTGGTCCCATTCAATCCCTGTAGCGAGTTTATTTCTGAGCTAACTTTACTGCGCTGGTGGTCATTTTCTGGCGTACAGCGAGGCCTTCGCACCGTTTCTCACCGCCTCAGGAGGGCCTAAGGATTGAAGGGGATGCACCTTGGATCCGTTCTTCTAGACGATTCGATAGTCTTTTTTGAGTCCACGACGGAATCACTCTGTGTGTTTTTCCTGTCTTGGCGTGCTGGCGGGCTCAGCCGAATCTGGGGTTGCTGCACTGATCGTTGAGAAGATCGAATCATCCATCTCGATGCTTGCAGCGACTAGGCATGAATGGCGTGTTAGCGATAAGTCCACGAAGCCTAAGACTTTAAGAAGTCGGCTCTCAATACTCTTCGGAATTGTGGGTTATGTTTGGAGTGTACCTTCGCTGACGGTGCGTCAAACTTCGTGCTCCCAGAAAAATCATGCAGTTAATTTTTTGATACATGGTTAATTCGAGAGAGAGGCATATTGCTCTCGACATATTTATATGCCCGATCTCTGCGCGGTTTTATGGAATGATGCTAGTAGCGAAGGTTGTAAGTGACTGCTATTCATCAGCGATGCGATATGATAGCTTTGACTGCGTAGATGTCCGGTCTTTGGAAGTTTTATGGGGATTGTCTTAATAATTTGGTTGTTGCTGATTGTCTCAACTGGCTTTCGAATTATTGAGCGGGGACTTCGCTTGTCCGCTGCTCACAAATATTATTCCTTGCAGAATATTGTCCTGCGTTCTTTGTTGGTCGGAACATGGGGGTCATTTTTGACCATCGTAAGTTTGGCTCTGGTGATCGCGATTAGCTTTGTTTTGGCACCGAGTCAAACTCAATATGCAGAGGGGGCGGTACGTGTATTTCTCAGCCGCTGGTTGCCGCCGACACCTGGAAATGCGGTGATTGTTTATGTGACAGCGAGCTTGTTTCTAAGTTTTCTCCTTGCACCCCAAGCGATGCTTGCCGGGCAGCGAATTCGCAAGCTGGGACATGGGATCTAGCTATGGCTGGAGGTCATTCTCCTCCTTCGTGATTGCGCTTCAGGATCAAGGGCCTGCTTTTTCCGAATTGCACTGCAATCTTTTCGAAGCTCAAGCGGAATCTCACCTCGGCTGCTTCGCGCTCCGATGCCGTCATCGCGGCTTGCTTTGATCGCCAGATCCCTCTCAACTCGTCCATCCTCCGCTGACCAAGTGCTTTCAACTCTACCAGCTCGTCGTAGGACGGGATCTCATTGGCTGGCCTTTGTTCATCATCATCGGATTGTTCAGTCATATGTAGTCATCCTACAGGCCAGATCGTTACCACTTCTCGAAATGGTAGCCGATCAGCTCGCGCTCGTCCCCCACGTAAGGAGGTGCCAATGGCAGAAATGGCTGGCTTGATGACGATAGGGTTGGGGGATGAGGAGGGAGGAGGACTAGATGTGAAGAGCTGAGCTGTTTCAGGATGAAGGCATTGATCCTTCGGTCCGCTCAACGCCCTGGACAACGCCCTCAGCTAAGATCTTCGCGTCGAGGCCACGTTGTTCCGCAACGACCAAGGTGATAAGCACCAACGGATCTACCTCTAGGATGGATGCAATTTCAGTAACCAAACCCCATGTGGGTGTTCGCTTACCATTCTCAAGCTTACTGACATAGCTTTCAGAGACGATGTCGTAAAAAGCCTCTTGTGTAAGGCCTTTTGCGAGTCTCAGCCTGCGCAAGGTAAAGCCAAATGCTTGTTGAAATTCCACTGCCGATGTCCAGCTTAAAAGCTGGCATTGGATCAAAAACTGAGCTATTTTAACTGGGACTTATGTCCTAGTTAAAATGGATAGTTCAATATTATATGTGTCTTGGTGCGCAAGTCTTGGCGACAAAAGCGGGTGTGGCATGCATTCGAAGCCGTCTGCTGCCTAGGTCGTAGCTCAGCAGGCTGAGATTTTAAAATGAAGAAGCGTACGCTTCGGCAGGAGAGGGGAGTGATGGATCCCATACGAGAAGAAGCAATGCTACTTGAAGTGCCAGAATCATCGATCAGTGGCCTGAAGGATTTGTTCGATCCTACGACAATATTTTTAGAGTTTGCTGCTCAACGAGGAGGATTCATTACATTTATTGTTGCGTATCACGAGTACACGAGTCACGGAGCTATTCGTTTGCTTGAGGTTAACTATGTCTCAGGCTTGAATATGTTTGCTTCAAAATTTCTGAGAGATATTGGTGAGTATGAACACTCTCTTTATCTACAGGTACCTCCCGAGGTAAATGGTAGTCGTTATCTTCAGTTCTATATAGTTGAAAAGGTGTATAAGTACTACTCGAAAGAACGTGGGGCTTTCGAGTTTTACATTGAAACTCTTGAAGGTCAGGTTATTCACAGCGTCAAAGAGGTTGGTGCTATATCGAACTGTGAATTGATATATTCCGCTATATAATTTATTTGGTATTTTGCTGGTCAAAGTGGACGCAAAAAAAGAATGCAATGGCGCAAGAATAGGCAAAGGTCATTGTGTGGTCAGAATATTGAGGCGTTCTTGATAGATTTTTAGTTAAAATATGGGGTTATAAGCACGAACTCCTCGTGGTTGCTGAAATTACGGAAAATTTTGGAGCGAGACTTAGATGCCAGGTTGCGAAGATGTGTCGATGATGAGCGGAATAAAGATCCACACGGGCTCATTTGCAATTGGAGTCGTGTGATGATTTGCCTGTCGTGATGAACTATTTCGTCCAATTTTGTTCTCTACACTTGCCTGCTTTTGAGTACTGAGAACTGAGGAAGATTATGTTCATTCCGGAGTCATCAGCACTGCAAGAGTCATTGATGAATTTTCATTTCGATCTATCGCAGCTAGGGCGCCACGAACGTTATCTCTCTAATGACCCGCGCTTCTCCACCCAGTTTGAAAGCTCCATGATGGCGGCTTCGAGTGCGAATTGGTTTTCGTTGGTTTGAATAGCAGAGAGGGAAGTAGGTCAGAGTTTGACATTGTGTTCCTCCCAGGTAAGGAAAGCGTAGAAGCGAACTGTGATAGAGTAACATTTCCTGTGCTGGAGCACGGGATGGCATCTCTTTTATCGCTGCGGCGTAGGAAACTAAAGTTAAAAGCAGCTAGGAGAAGCTTACGCACTCGCTTAATCCGTCAAGGTGTTCATCTTTAGTGTCCACACCAAATGCTTCCAAAAATTTCTTCGCAAAGATGTCTTTCGGTCCTTCTTTACCTTCCTCTTTATTGAGGATTCTTGAAATAGAGCTTACGAAAAGGTCGGCAATCTGCATAAGTGGTGAAATGCTAGAGTCCTCAACATCAACGATGTCAATGTACACGTTTCCTTGGAATAAATTTTTCGAAGCATTCTGCAATTGAAGTTCAATTTCCATCATGGATAGTTTGTCTTTTGACGCCTCTTCCGCATCCTTCCTGAACTGAAGGTTTCGAGGGAGTACGGCTCGTCCTGACTTGTTCTCTTCGGAAATTCCTTGGATGACCATATGGTAAAAGAGTTTGTTCAAAGTGTCGTCCACATTATAAAGCCCACTTCTAACAACACCCAGTCCCTTAAAAGAAATAGAGGATGAGTTTTGTATAATTGCCCCGAGAAGTGCTTCGTAGGCTTCTAGATTTCCTTTACCGATTTCCTTGAAGTGCATCTCGCCCTTGAATCCGATCTCCTGCTTCTTCTGATTGATGGCGGCTGTTATCTTGATTGTCTCATAACTGCGCAGAACCCATAGACTTCCGACAAGTAAGTACTTCCCGGTTTTTCCGCTTTCGTCAGCATAGATGCAGTATACCGGATGGGTAGGCCTAACTTCGAGTGCGCGTTGCTTTTCCTCTTCTTCAAGTTTTCCTCGAAATTTTCGAACTTCCGGTGAGGCGATAAATAGGCCGAGTACATTTTGTACTACAGCGCGGGCTCGTGCAATTGAGTGAAGTCGTTGTAATTTTGGATAGTTTTCGAACGAAATGTCACCGCCACTGTACAGATCGGCTTGGAATGTTTTCCAATAGATAATCTGGCATTTTATGTCCGAATCGCGGGCCTGGGGGTAATGATTAAGGATCCAGGCAACCCTGTCTGTTACCCGAGTAGGACTGTTGCTTGCAATTGCGGAGAGCACTCTCAACTTTTCTGCTTCTTTATCTTTCCCTTTTTTCTCAAGCGCGACTAGTAGTTCTTCCTGCTCTTCATCTTCTGTAGGTGTGACGTCGATATCGTTCATCTCGATTCCCTTCAGCTGCCGCATTGGCTGTATGCCAGCATTGACCGTGAAAGGCTTCTCGTCAACTAGCACAATAGGGCGTTTACCACCTAAATGCTGAAAGCCTTTAAAATTAAAAAAAAGGTGCGCGTCAGGAACCGGCTGGGTGGCGATTGTTTCTATACGCAGACGAGTTCCGAGAAGCCCTAACGCCTCTTGCTGTCCTTGACGGATAAAAGATCTACGGCTGGATCTGATGCAGATTGTGAAAGGGGGCAATGAGGTCCACTTTTGGCCTATTTCGGCTGGACTGAGGTCTTTCATCAAGATTGGATCGGAAGTAGATGGCCGATCAGGGCAATTGCGCAAATTCGGGCCGCACCGCACAATTATCAATCGTTGCAATTGAAGTTTCAAACAGAGGGTAACCGCCTGTGTTGGATGCCCGCTAATTGCCAATTATGTTGAAACAGTCGGTCCTTCGAGATGCCCGTGTACTGACTGCTGAAACGCCTCTTCTGCGACAGCTACGCCAAATATGAGTCCGGTATCCTCTGCTCAAAGTACAGATTTCAAACTCAAGCGCGTACTTTTCTGTCATGGAAACCATGGCCGCTTTTTCAACAGAGTCGGCCGATTGCTGCCTTTCAGACCTCGTAGCGGCTCGTTTTTGGAAACCCGCGATGCGAAGTGGCACCAGCATTGGCTGCGGTTACAACCCACTGGGACGCTCGATTTCCATTGAAGTGGTAGTCGTAGTTGGTTCTGTATTTAGAAAAAATCCCGGAGTCTACTTAGATTCCGGGATTTTTCGTTGTGACGCATTATTGATTCGAACTTCGAGAGTTCTTAAATCAGACACCAGCTGCCAGAGGGAACAATCCCAACAGCAAGCAGGCGATCAAGATTAGGAAGCTCAGTGCGAACGCCCATTTCATTGTGTATTTCTGGTGGTCACTGAACTCCACGCCTGCCAAGCCGCAGAGCAGGTAGGTCGAGGCCACGAGAGGGCTCAGAAGGTGAACAGGTTGACCTACCAGCGAGGCACGGCCAATTTCGGCGTGAGTAATACCGTAGACTTCGGCAGCCTTGGCCAGTACAGGAAGCACACCATAGTAGAAGGCGTCATTGGACATGAAGAAGGTGCCCGGAATACTCGCCAGTGCTGTGATCGGCGCCATGTAAGGGCCCCAAGTCTCAGGCAGCATTGCTAGGAAGCTCGCTGACATCGCGTTGACCATGCCCGTTCCGGACAGAATGCCTGCGAGGATGCCGGCTGCCAGGAAGATCGCGATCTGGTTCAAAGCTGTAGGAGCATGCGCAGAAATACGACGGCGCTGATCATTCATGTGCGGGTAGTTGATTACCAGTGCAATAGAGAACGCGACCATGAACAAAATGGAAAGTGGCAATATTTCCACCACCAGACCGGCCATCAACGCGATTGTCAGACCTGCGTTCAACCAGAACAGTTTTGGACGACGCAGTTCGGCATTTTCGTCTGACATGGATGGCAGACCTTCGTCAGCATCATCGTCAAAGACGGTGGCAGCAGCACCAACCGATAACCGCAACGTACCCAAACGCTGACGCTCACGAATACCGATGAAGTAGGCCAGTGCCAAGACACCGAGGAAGCCGACTACCATCACCGGAATAAGCGGGATAAACAGCTCGGAAGTCTCGACCTGCAAAGACGCTGCTGCACGAGCAAGTGGGCCGCCCCATGGCAATAGATTAGTGACGCTCGCGGCAAGAATTACCACACAAGTGAGTGACAGTGGTTCGATTCGCAAACGCTTGAACAAAGGCAGCATCGCGGTAACGGTAATCATGTACGTCGTTGAACCGTCGCCGTCCAGCGATACCATTCCGGCCAGAAGCGCTGCAAACACAACGGCCTTCATTGGATCGCCGTTGATCAGCTTGATGAACCTACGAATGATGGGATCGAACAGACCTGTGTCGAACATCACGCCGAAGTAGAGGATCGCGAACATCACCATGACCGCGGTCGGAGCTACCTTTTTCAGACCCTCGATCATCATGCCGCCCATGTCCGGGCCAAATCCCGCTAGGAGTGCAAATATGATCGGGACTGTTGTCATCGCTACCAACGGTGACAACCGCTTGGTCATGATCAGTGCCATAAAGGTCACGATCATGCCGTAGCCGAGTAATGAGAGCATTTGTATCACCTTGACGTAAAGTACAATTGTTTTTATGGGATCTGCGCAAAAAGCGCATCAAGGTTCCCGCTGTATTTTTGGTTTGATCCAGCGGGTTGCCGCTGAGTCTCACACGAGTATCAACTCATGTGAAGGCCACCATTCAGCGAGAAGTCAGCACCGTTCGCATACCCAGCCTCATCAGAGGCAAGCCAGGCACAAACAGCAGCGATCTCCTCAGGTGTTCCAAGGCGTCGAGTCGGAATGTCCTGGATGATGCGGTCCATAGCGTCGGCAGTTGTGACGGACTTGAGCTTGGCAGTGGCGATGTATCCAGGAGACACCGTATTCACTGTGACGCCGCGGGACCCGACTTCTCGTGCCAGGGCGCGAGTGAAGCCTCGGATTGCAGACTTGGCGGTGGAGTAGTTGACCTGACCCACTTGACCGAGCTGGGCATTAACTGAAGAGATGTTAATCACTCGTCCCCAGCCTCTTTCTGTCATGCCATCGATAACCTGTTTGGTTACGTTGAACAGGGAATTGAGGTTGGTGTCGATGACGGTTGCCCAGTCGTTGGGCTGCATTTCCTGAAAGACAACATTACGAGCGGTGCCGGCATTGTTGATCAGGACATCGACTGGGCCGACATTTTTCTTGATCTGCTCAAAGGCTTGGCGGCAAGAGTCCCAATCAGCAACGCTTCCTTCAGAGGCGATGAAGTTGAAGCCAAGCTCTTTTTGCTGAGCCAGCCAAGTGTCTTTCAATGGGGAATTGGGACCGCATCCTGCAACAACGGTAAATCCGTCTCGGGAGAGTCGCTGGCAAACTGCTGTGCCCAGGTTTCCCATGCCAGCAGTAACAAAGGCGATCTTCTTGGTCATGCGTTAACTCCTTTTGTGTTTTTTGTGGGGAGCATTGCGTGCAACCTTCAAGGGCTACTGACCCCTAATAAACTCCACTAGAAATTGTTTTGCAAGGTAACGCAGTACAATTTCTCCAAAAAGAAACGATTTCTTACCAACGGTCATATTCATGCGGGTTGGGTTTCATGGTTCTCCATAGGCCTTCAAGCCCGTCTAGCGTGGAGGTGTGAGGGCGATACTCGCATCCCACCCAGCCTTGATAGGCATGGTCTTCAAGCATGGAGAGCAGCTTTGGAAAATCGATATTGCCAGTACCAGGCTCATTGCGGCCTGGGAAGTCGGCTACTTGGACATGACTTACGCGCGGCCACCATTGGCTGAGCTTTCGTAGACAATCCTCGCCCAGTAACTCCGTGTGATAGGTGTCCAAGATCAAGCCGAGGTTGGGGAGGGACTCCAGCATTTCCTCTGCAAAGTCGAAGCGGCTCATCAGGTAGCCAGGAACCTCAGTTGGGCTGATGACTTCAATCAAAGGTTCAATGCCTTCGCCAGACAAGAACTCAGCCGCGTACTTCAGGTTACGTCGATAAATGCCGCTGTCAGCAATAGCCCCAAGCTCAGCATGCGACACACCAGACATCAGGTGCACCATTTTGCAGTCGAGCACCTTTGCGTATTGAACGGCTAGGCTCACTTCTGCCAGGAACTCCTGCTTTGAGCCACAAATGCCGGTGGTGCCTCTTGTTGAGCCTGGTGGCGCCGCAAATTGCACCATCTCTAGCTGATGCTCTTTGAGAAGCTCCCCAATTTGTATCGCTTCGTATTCGTAGGGCGAGGGAAACTCGACCGCTCGAAATCCCGATTTCGAGGCCGCTGCAAACCGCTCTAGAAAAGGCAATTCCGTAAATTGGAATCCAATGTGTGCGTTTAATCTGGTCATGTTTAATTCCTTCAATACTCGAAACTGCCTCAGGCTTGCAGGAGGCTACGCAGTTTCATCACTGCGCTATCAGGTGTGGTCAATACTGGCAGGCCGCTCACCTGGCTTGACTGTTGCGCTGCGCTGGTCATGGAAAATTGCGCGAAACACAAAATTTCGCTGTTCGTTGGCTTACGAGCCGAGTCGACAATCAGCGCGTCGTGACGATCCGCATTTCCCTTGCGCAGTTCATCGAATGCTTCAGGGCAGACATAGGTATCGATTTCAATTTCGACACCCTCTTGGCGTGCGTAGGTCTGAAATTCCTCAGTCATCGATGCAATGGCTGGTTTGAAGGTCGCAAGGATGGTGATCCTTTGGGTGCGTTGAATGGCCTCCTCGATCATGGCTTCGTTCGGCTTGAGCACTGGGATGCTTAGCGAGCGCTTGCACAGATCAATGGCGTCGCCAAAAGCGGAGCACGTAAACAAGATCGCATCAGCTCCTGACTCCGCAGCATAAGTAGCCAGCTTCAAAAAACGTTCGTTCAATGCTGATTTGAGTTCACCGGCTTCCGCCAAGTCGCTGGAAAGCGAGTCCTCCAACAAGTTTGCGAGCTTGGCCTCGGGCCAGAGCCGAGTGAAAGCTTCAGTGATGGGAGCGATTGCCACAGGCGTTGCATGGATCAAATAGATACGTGGTGCGGTCATGGCGTATTCCTGGTTTGTAGTAGATCAAGTTGATGGGCGGTGAAGCATCGGCATTTCAGTGGCGTGTTGATGCGTATCAGGTGTGTTATTTTTCTTTCAAGTCTCGGATTTGGATGTCAACGAATCCATCCTCCACTGATAACCGGTTTCCATGAATTCAGCAGAATTGACTCCTCCACAACCACTGGCGGGCGAACAATCCAAAATGAAGCCCAAGATAAAAAAAGACCTTGCGGAGCAGTTGGCTCCCAAGATCATCGATATGGCGAGAGCCAGGTCGATGCGCGCCGGAGATCCACTGCGCGAGGAATCTTTTGCCAAAGAGTTGGGGGTTTCCCGTTCGCCGATTCGACGTGGTTTCGCGTTGTTGGCTGAGTTGGGCCTCGCGACCAAGGAGCCGAATAGGGGCTATTTCCTGACGGCTGACGCCCGAGGGATCGACAGTCGTAAACTCCCCCTGGAAGTAGACCCTTTTGAAGATTTCTATTTGCGCGTGGTTGATGACGTTCTTCGCGGCGACATCCCGACGACTTTTTTTGAAGCGGAGTTGATGCGCAAGTATGAGGTGCCGAGAGGGCAACTCATGAAGGTCCTGAATCGGTTGGCCAATGAGGCGATGATTGAGCGCAAGCCAGGGCAGGGCTGGGAGATCAACAGCTTTTTGCATGACTCCAAGGCTCATATTCAAAGCTATCGTTTTCGTATGGCCATTGAACCTGCTGCCGTTCTCGAACCTGGCTACGAAGTAGATAAGGCCGCGTTTGCCAAAGCTCGTGAGACCCAGCAAAAAATGCTGGATGGAGACATTTTTAACCTGTCTCGATCTCAGCTTTTTCAGATAGGTGCACAACTTCATGAACTGGTGGTTCGTTGCTCGGGCAACGCTTTTTTTCTCGAAGCAATCCGCCGGCAAAACCAGCTGCGTCGATTTATGGCTTACAAGGCCAACGTTGATCGGCCTCGGTTGATCAACCAGTGTAAAGAGCACATCCATCTTCTGGATCTCATCGAAAGTGGGCAGCGAGAAGCAGCTGCGGAGTTCCTGCGCAACCACCTCGATGTTGTCGGTCGGCAAAAAACCGACAAGGAGGCCAAGGACGAGTTGGAGTACCAGCGCAGCCTTGAGGTCTCGGTGGTCAGCTAATCTGGGGCGTGTTCAGCAGTACTACACCATCGTCATCGCCGTATAGCTGGTCGCCATCTGCGATGGTGTGCCCAGCGAATTCCACCGCTATACCAATCTGCCCCTCATTGCGTTTGACGGTCTTTCGCGGTGATGTGCCCAGTGCCTTAATGGCAATCGGCATGTCACTCAGAGCTGCCTTGTCGCGGATGTAGCCGTATATCAGCACTCCAGCCCAGCCGTTCTTCACCAAGTCCTCAGCGATCACATCGCCAAACAGTGCGTACCGATCACTACCCCCTCCATCTACGACCAACACTCTGCCTTGCCCCGGCAAACTGCTTATCTCCTTGATCCTGGAGTTGTCTTCAAAACATTTGAGGGTGAAAGCACGGCCCTCGAAATCGTTTTTCCCGCCAAAGTCCCTGAACACGGGGGCCAGAACCCGAACGGTGTCCGGGTATTGGTCGCACAAATCAGATGTTTTTACTGTCATGGAGTGAGTCTCCTAGCTCGATTGATGGATGACCGTTGAGCGAAAAGATTGCACAAACTGAATATTCGTGCAATAAAATGCAATCTGTCGAAGGCGATGTTGACACTGCTCCAAGAAAATCTCAGGACGAACGGGAGCAAATGGTTAGGGACTTCGCCTCGTCAATATTGTACTTTGTATTTACGATGTACATAAATGGAGCGGTTTGCAGGCAGGCCTGCTTCCACAAATTCAGCTCAAACAATAAGCAAGGGGTGTGCGATGCGTATTTTGGTTCTTCCTGGTGATGGTATCGGTCCGGAAATCGTTGAGTCTTCGATGTCGGTCCTGCAAGCAGCCAACAAAAAATTCGATTTGGGCCTGAGCTTCGATTACGAGGACGTAGGTTTCACGAGCCTGGATAAATACGGCACCACCTTGCGTGATGAAGTGCTGGAAAAGGCCAAGGGCTACGACGGAATCATTCTCGGCACCCAATCGCACGCCGACTATCCAGTGCCAGAAAAGGGTGGTCGTAACGTTTCGGCCGGTTTCCGTATTGGCCTGGATCTTTATGCCAACGTACGTCCTGCGCGTACTCGTTCGTTCCTGACTTCGAACATGAAGGAAGGCAAAACGATGGATCTGGTCATCATGCGCGAAGCGACTGAAGGCTTTTATCCGGACCGCAACATGAGTCGTGGCTGGGGCGAAGTGATGCCGACCCCTGATATGGCTTTATCCACGCGTAAAATCACTCGTCATTGCAGTGAGCGTATTGCCCGTCGTGCGTTCGAGTTGGCTATGAAGCGTGGCAAGAAGGTCACTGCCATTCACAAAGCTAACAGCTTCCATATGACTGACGGCCTGTTCCTTGAGTGCGTTCGTGATGTGGCAAAGGACTTCCCAGAAGTGGCTCTGGACGATCTGCTGGTCGATGCTTCGACTGCTCACTTGGTGCGCAGCCCTGAGCGTTTCGACGTGCTGGTTGCTACGAACTTCTACGGCGACATCATCAGTGACCTTGCCAGTGAGTTGTCGGGCAGCCTGGGTCTCGCTGGTTCCATGATGGCCAGTGATATTCACTGCTGCGCCCAAGCACAACATGGCTCCGCGCCGGATATCGCAGGTCAGGACAAGGCCAACCCGGTTTCCATGATTCTCTCCGTCGGCATGTTGCTGCAATGGATGGGCGAGCACCACAACAATGAAGCATTGATCAAAGCTGGTCTGGAAATGGACAAGGCCGTGGATGTGGTTCTGAAAGATCCTAAGCAACGCACCCCTGATCTGGGCGGTTCTAGCGGCACCAAAGCTTTTGGTGAGGCCGTTGCCAAGGTCATCCTGGGCTGATCGTCACGGGCGGCATGAATGTCATGCCGCCCGTTGATTGGAGTATTTGCTGGATTGATAACAAGAGAATGCCTTTCTTGCTTGGGCTAACCGAGGAAGGGGCGCGAGGAGAGAACAGTGAGTCAATTACTACTCGGTTGCATCGCTGACGACTTCACCGGCGGTACTGATTTGGCCAGCACTTTGGTACGTGGCGGGATGCGAACGCTGCAAGTCATCGGTGTACCTGAAGGGCCCTTGCCAGAGGATATTGATGCTGTCGTTATTGCCTTGAAAAGCCGTACCGTCAGCCCCGAGGAGGCTGTTACTCAATCGCTTGAAGCGTTGGAGTGGTTGCGTACTGCGGGTTGCCAACAGTTTTTTTTCAAGTACTGCTCGACGTTTGATTCCACTTCTCGCGGGAACATCGGCCCAGTCGCCGACGCACTCGCTGAAGCCTTGAACGTTTCGTTCGCTGTGGCTTGCCCCGCATTCCCCGAGAACAAACGCACGATTTTTAACGGTCATTTGTTTGTCGGTGATGTGCTGTTGAGCGAGTCCGGAATGCGCAATCATCCATTGACGCCAATGACTGATTCCAATCTAGTTCGAGTACTGCAACAACAGACGCTCAAGCCAGTCGGGCTCGTTGCGCATTCGGTCGTTAACAAGGGCGCGCAAGCCATTTCAAATGCATTCAGTAATCTTGAGTCTCAGGGCCAGGGTTACGTCATCGTCGATGCGATAGATGATGAGGATCTACACGCAATCGGTCAGGCCGTTGCGGACCATAAACTTGTTACCGGCGGTTCCGGCGTTGCGCTAGGTCTACCTGAAAACTTCCGTCGTGTAGGTTTGCTCGGCAAATCCGAGACCGCGTCGGTACTACCCGCCATTGAAGGGTTGGGTGCGGTGGTTTCCGGCAGTTGTTCAGTGGCGACCAATAGTCAGGTCGAGCACTGGCAAAAGAGTCGTCCAAGTTTCTCCCTTGACCCACTGCTCCTCGCGAATGGTCATGACCAGGTAGCCGAGGCACTCTCCTGGGCGAAGGACTTGATTCAGCAAGGGCCGATTCTGATTTACGGCAGTGCGCAGCCAGAGACCGTAAAGCTTGCACAGCAGAAGCTCGGTGTTGAAGCCGCAGGCCAGATTGTTGAAGACGCGCTATCCGCTGTAGCTGTTGGCCTATATGAAATGGGTGTTCGCAAACTCGTGGTTGCCGGTGGCGAAACTTCGGGTGCTGTGGTCAAGGCACTTAAGGTCAAGGCGCTGAGAATCGGCGCGACTATTGATCCCGGAGTGCCGTGGACGCTTGGCTTGCGAGACGATCCGGTGGCCTTGGCACTTAAGTCCGGCAATTTCGGAACAGTAGACTTCTTCGAGAAGGCATTGGCCAATGCGCCATGATCTGCTCAGCCTAGAAATTTTCATGGCAGTGGCTGAGCAGCGGAACCTGACAAAGGCTTCGCAACTCTGCCACTTGGCGACGTCCGCCGTCAGTAAAAGGATCAGCGAGCTTGAAGAGAAAGTAGGCTCGCCTCTGTTCGTTCGCTACCCCCGCGGAATGGAACTGACTCCTGCGGGGCAGTCGCTTCGCCATTACGCGATGCAGGTGAATGAAACCCTCCAAAAGATGGATCAGGAGTTGAGTGAATATGGCGCTGGAATCAAAGGCCATGTTCGTTTGCATGCCATTACATCCGCGTTAGCGCAGCAGCTTAGCCTGGACATCGGCACGTTCCTGGAAACCTACTCTGGTATCAAGTTCGACATCGAAGAACGCGTTGGCGCCGCAATTGTACGAGCTGTCTCGGATGGACGTGCGGACGTCGGCATTACTGCCGAACAGACGCCGTCCCTGGGGCTGGAAACACTACCTTATCGCGTGGATGAGTTAGTAGTTGCCGTCCCACAAAGCCATCCTTTGGCTGGGCAGTCACAGGTGAGTTTCAAGCAGGTGCTGCAATATGAGTTTATCGGCCCCCATGCGGAAAGCTCTGTTCACCTGTTGCTGACCGAACAAGCTTCATTGTTAGGGACGACGGTCAGACAGCGTGTCCGTGTCTCCAGTTTTGAGTGCATGTGCCGAATGGTTTCAACCAATCTGGGCGTGTGCATTTTACCTCGTGACGTATTGCGTCCTTATCTACGCCCCTTCCATTTGCAGGCGATCACGTTGGCTGAGCCTTGGGCCAAGCGTCAGTTGCAAATCGTTGCTCGACGATTCGAGGCTTTACCACCTACTGCCCGTGCGTTCGTCGCGCACTTGACCGCTTAACAGGCGCTGTTCAGTCACCTGTTTACTCTTGAGATGAGCACATGTTTATTTACGTCGGCTGTCGTACCACTCGGGAAAGAAATGCTCGTGGTAATGGGATCAACGTCTACCGCGTCGACTCGCAATCGGGGCAGCTGTCTCATGTGCAACTCGTCGATGGTTTGGTGAATCCATCTTTCCTGGCTATCAGTAAACAACAGAATTTCCTGTATTGCGTTCACGGCGATTCGGATCAAGCCAGCGCATTTAGCATCAACTCCGATGGCACCTTGAGCTATCTCAATAGCCAAAGCACCCAGGGTCACAATCCCGCTCATCTAGCGATTTCACCGGACGGTGGTTTCCTGGTGGTGAGCAATCATTACAGCGGTTCAGTAGTTGTGTTGCCGATACTCGCTTCAGGGGAGTTGGGCGAACTCTGTGATCAAGTGCTGACCGAGGGGCCAATCGGACCCCATCGAGTAGAGCAAAAAGGCCCGAAACCTCATTTCAATCCATTCGATCCGAGTGGAAAGCTCGTGGTCGTGCCGGACAAAGGGCTCGACCGAATCTTCATTTATCGATTCGACTCGCAACTGGGCAAGCTGCTGCCGGCGGCTTGTCCGTTTGTGGCCACTCGGAAAGGTGCAGGGCCACGGCATGTTGCGTTTCATCCTGGATTACCAGTGATCTACTCAGTCAATGAACTGGACTCCACAGTCGGCACATACCGCTTTGACAGCGAAAGTGGTGAGCTTCTGCCGCAGCAGGTCATCTCTGCGTTGCCTGATTCATTTACCGGTGACAGCACCGCTGCTGAAATCGAAGTCGATAGAGCAGGGCGATTCCTCTATGCCTCCAATAGAGGTAGTGACAGCATCGCGATTTTCAGTATCGACCCGCAAACGGGTTGGCTGACGTTCGTTTCGGCGACGCCAACGAAAGGCCGCACGCCGCGATTTTTTGCGCTCTCTCCCGACGGACATCTCATGTACGTCGCCAATGAGGACAGCGATTCGATAGTGGTTTTCAGTGTTGATCCAACAACTGGAGGCTTAACCCCGACGGGTAATGTGATCGAGACGGGGAGCCCTGTGTGTATGGTCTTCGGTGGTCCGAGGACATGAAGGCGTTTTTCACCTCAATGGGATTGTGGTGGGCGACACCGCTCGTTGGTATTGCCGGGGCTCTGATCGCCAGTTACTTGAATTGGCCTTTGCCATGGATTATCGGATCGATGTTGGCGGTGATCCTGGTGCGTTGCTTAGGCTGGCGGGTTGGGGAAATTCCCAATGGCCGTCTGACTGGGCAGTGGATGATCGCGACGTCCATTGGTTTGCACTTCACTCCTGTGGTGCTGGAACAAATTCTGGGTCACTTCGCGATGATGCTGTTCGCGGCCTTTCTGACCCTATTGCTTGCGTTGCTCGGCGTCGAGTTTATGCGGCGCCGTGGAATGGACCTGACAACCGCTTTCTTCGCGTTCATGCCAGCCAATTTTTCAGAGATGATTCAATCGGGAATCAGGCACAAGGCAAACGTCAGTCAGATCGCCGCGGCTCACAGCGTTCGCTTGGTGTTGATCGTACTTTGCGTCCCTCCAGCGATGTTTATCATCGCAACAATTTCGCCAACGGTTGCGCATACGCGATTGCCGAGTGATTGGTATTGGCTTACACCCTTGTTGGTAGGTGGTGCACTCACGGCGCTGCTGTGGAAGCGGTGCGAGTTACCGAATCCCTGGATGTTTGGCCCAATGACGTTCTGTGCTTTTTTCACGGCGAACTTCAATTTGCAAACGGCATTACCTATCGAGCTTAGTCATTACGGCCAGTTAATGATTGGCTGCGCGCTAGGCGGCTATTTTGATCGTCAATTCTTCAGGGCTTCACCGACGTTCCTGCTCAAGGTCTCGTTGTTCACCTTGATGATGATTTTCTGCACTTCGGCTCTGGCGTTTGGAATCGGGTATTTGTTGGGCTTTCCTTTGATGACACTTGCATTGGGGATGATGCCGGGTAGCAGTACCGAGATGTACCTGACGGCCGAAGCCTTGAATCTAGGTGTTGGTGTTGTCACAGCGATGCAGATAATGCGCCTGGTGGTGGTAATGCTCTTTGCCGAGCCAGTGCACAAGGTATGGTTGAAACGCCTTCGCCGCTGAGCGCCGTCGTGCGATTCAACCTAAATTAGAGATGGGTTAGTTGCCCTGCAAGGGAGCGACGGTGACATCGCTCTGACCGCTGTCGACGAGTGCCTTGCGCACGAAGCCGCTGGCTTTCTGTTCTTCCAGGAACGCCCGAACGTAGGCCGCGCCAGAGGTGCATTCCACGGGAACGCCCATCGCTTGGCGAATTGAGGTGAAATAACCATCCAGCACGCGCAGTTCGTTATTGGCCTCGGCGACTTTGAGGAGTGGCTGCCGCACGCCCGCAGCTGCATCGAGGTCTTCGTCGAGAAATAGATCTACTGCGGCGGCCGAGGTCAACGCACGGACCAGAGTCGCGTGCTGTTGAGTTCGGCTCAGGTACAAGTCATAAGCAGCGCCCTTGCCGACGGCAATCCGTACGCCCGGCTGATCGAGATCTTCCATCTTGAAGAATGTGGAGCTGTTCTTGACCAGGTAGGTACCTTCGATAATCACGTATGGCTCGCTGAAGGCAACCAGGGCTTCACGCACGGGTTCTATGGCCAGGAATGCAATGTTCCATTGCTTGTCTACCAAGGCTTCAAACACCTTGCCGGCAGCATCATAGGTGATGAACTCAACAGGGACGCCCAGCTGCTTCCCCAACTCCACTGAGAGGCTGACGGACACCCCTTGCGGTTGCCCAGTTTCGGTATTGCGTTGTGCAAGAACAGGGTTACCAAAGTTGATGGCGGCTTTGAGTACGCCGGTTGGGGCGAGATCGTTGAGTACTTCTGCGGTAGGGGCGGGCATACGGGTTCTCCAGAGGAAAATGTCATTGGCAGTGAGGGTAGGGAAGTGCGTAGTCCCTGACAATTTCAGACTCGCCAATGGAGCGTTCTCCGTGGACGAACGATGGCTTGCTCAACGCTCAATTTTACTCGGGCCTACCTTTGGTTACGCTGGGTCCAACTGAACGACCGCATAGAGTCGTTTGCTCATGCACTCAACCGGTGAATGATAAGCCCATGATTTCAGCCATCGATGCACGCCATCAAAGTCACCTACAAGTGGGCGACACCCGTTATGCCTACGTCGATCTGTATAAGATACTTTCGCCTGACGAACTACTTGGATTGCCTTACTCGATCCGTATTCTGCTGGAGAATGTGGCTCGTTGCTCACCTACGTCTCTGGATAATTTCCTCGCGTGCATACGCGAGGGTTCCTCCGCTTGTGAAGTGCCTTTTTATCCCAATAGGCTGATGTTTCACGATACAACCTGTCTGCCGGCGTTGGCTGATTTTGCCGGTATGCGTGACATGGTTGCCGAAATGGGTGGCGCACCAGAAACGATGAACCCGATGATCCCTGCGGTGCTGGTCATCGATCACTCGGTGATTGTCGAACGCTACGCCGAAGCAGATGCAGTTGAAAATAACCTCGACATCGATTACCGCCGGAACTCCGAACGTTATGAGTTCATCAAGTGGGCACAAAAGAGCCTGACCAATTTCAAGGTGGTGCCACCAGGCACTGGGATCATCCACCAGGTCAACATGGAATCACTGGCTACCGTCGTCTGGGAAAGTCAGACGGCCGACGGCCAACCGCTGCTGCATCCTGACGATATCGTTGCGACCGACAGCCACACGCCCATGATCAACGCCATCGGCGTGCTGGGCTGGGGCGTGGGTGGGCTGGAGGGACAGGCTGCCATGCTGGGCGAGCCGGTACCTATCAGCTTCCCTGAGGTTCTCGGCATTCGCTTGAGCAACGAACTGCGGCCCGGAGTGACGGCTACCGATCTGGCATTACGCATCACTCAGATGCTGCGTGCAAAAGGCGTGGTGGGCAAGTTCGTTGAGTTCTGTGGACCCGGTCTGTCGAAGCTCAGTTGGGCTGCACGGGGGACGCTGTCGAACATGGCTCCTGAATATGGCGCCACGGTAGTGTTCTTCCCGTTCGACGACAGCACGATGGAATACATGCATCTGACCGGCCGTAGCGACGACACCATTGCGCGTATTGAAACGTATCTTGAAGCTCAAGGTCTGTGGCGCCACGACTCATTGCCCGAGCCGCAATTTGATGACTTGATTGAGTTGGACCTCGCGGCAATCGAGCCAAGTGTTGCAGGGCCTCATCAGCCGCACCAGTGGCGCAAGCTGGCGGACGCCGCACCATCCTTTCGGCAAGACATTCTGGGTGAGCGGGAGGGTGTGATTGCGCGCTCCTCAGACATGGAAACGGAGTACTTCGAGCCTTCGTTTGGTCAGGCTCTGACCCATGGCGCAATCTCTTTAGCAGCGATCACTAGTTGCACCAACACCGCGAATCCAAGCCAGATGATTCAGGCCGGATTGCTCGCACGTAACGCCCAGCGTCGCGGTTTGCGCAGCAAGCCTTGGGTCAAGACATCATTGTCGCCCGGCTCACGGGTGGTGGCGGACTACCTGGAACAAGCTGACCTGCTGAGTGACTTCTCGGCTTTGGGTTTTGACCTGGCAGGGTTCGGTTGCATGACCTGTATTGGTAACTCCGGCAGCCTCGAAGAACATATGGAGCGCTTCTCGGATCAAGGCCTCAAAACTGTGGTCGTACTGTCCGGAAATCGCAACTTCGAAGGGCGCGTCAATCCTCGGGTGCAGGTCGGTTACTTGGCGTCGCCGGCGCTTGTCGTCGCCTACGCGTTGGCTGGCACCATCAACATGGACATACAGACTGAGCCGTTGGGCCAGGATGCGTCAGGCAAGGATGTGTATCTGCACGAGTTGATGCCGACCGAAGAACAGATTCAGGCACTGGTCAGCCACACCGTTCGCCCTGATCTGTTCCGCAAGCGCAACGCAATGCTTTGGGACGGTACTCATCACTGGCAGGCACTGTCGGCCAGCGGCAGTGTGCAGTTTCCCTGGGCGCCGAATTCGACTTATCTGCGGCGGCCGATCTATCTGCAAAACGTCAAAGCCCAAGCCTCCTCTGAACTGTCGATTCACGGCGCTCGCGCATTGATGGTGCTTGGCGACAACGTCACCACCGATCACATCTCACCCGCCAGTGCTATTCCACTCGAAAGTCAGGCCGGGCGTTGGTTGACCGAACGCGGCGAAAACCCGCACGACCTCAATCAATATTCGACCCGCCGCAGCAACCACGAAGTAATGATGCGTGGTGCGTTCGTCAATCGGGCAGTGAAGAATCAGCTGTTGAAGCAACAGCCGGGAGAGGGCGGTTTTGCCACGGCTTATGACGGTTCGATTCAGCGCGTATACGACGCGGCACTGAGCTATGTCGCCAAGGATGTCCCGCTGGTGATTTTCGCCGGCTTCAACTACGGGGCGGGCTCCAGTCGTGACTGGGCAGCCAAGGCGCAAGCCACGCTGGGCGTCAAGGCGGTCATCGCGCAGAGTTTTGAGCGCATCCACCGTAGCAACCTGATCGGCATGGGCATCTTGCCCATTAACTTTGCAGCTGGGGTCGACTCCCAAAGTCTGCAACTGACGGGCAATGAATCGTTGGATTTCAGCGGACTTGAGGAATTGCAGGTGGGGGCAAACGCGGTAAGTTTGACGATCACTTGTGCTGAGGGAGCCCAAACGTCAGTGTCATTGATTCTACAACTGGATTCACAACAGGAAATTCTGTACTTAAAGGAGGGTGGGATCTTGCCTTATGTCGTGCGCAAGGTTGTCATGCAAGCATAGGCTCACCCGAGATGGGGGAATGAGATCAATTACTGCCTGCCTCAGAGCAAGCGGAGCAACGGAGTACCACTGGCCAGCTTCCGCGCAGCGGCTTAGGCCTGGCACCCGCTACGCGGAATGTAGCCAGGGCTGATAGCAACTACCCCAGCATAAACTGCTGTTCCATTGTTGTTTGAATCCTCCGCAAAACAGCGTATTTGACCGCGAAAGTGGCCTGTCGTTAAGGACTGCTTTCGCCCATAGCAGACACTAACGTTTGAACTAAGCCGCGTCGGAGCGCAGTAGGATGAATTCCAAAGCGCAGCTATTGTGCGTTAACTTACACGAGGGGTTAAGCGTTACCGCTGAGCGCGGCCCCATATCGCTCCCAATCGACCGCAGGCACTGTGCCGAGCGCTTGGAGTCGGCCAAGTAGCAAAAAGAGAAAAGCAGCGAGCGAGCCCCCCTTCTCTGTGAGGTGCAGACTTCCTTCCTTGACTTGAAAGGCGCAGTCAGAAAGAGCAATTCCTAGGTTGATCTCTCGCTCGCCGGTCAAAGCTCCCAGCGTCTCAATGAGGCTCTTACTGGCACAGCCATCGGCCCATTCAACATCGGTTGCGACGATACCGGCGATGATAGGAAAGAGGGCCTTGGCAGGGTGCTCTCCGCCTGCATGTCGGATCGGAACGCTCGTTCTCTCAAGGCGACGGACCGATGCCGCCTTATTGGCGGCATAGTCGAGATACTGCTTGTTGATACTGGGCTTTGCTTCAAGGACGGCGTAGACAGCTTCGGCGGGAACGAATCGATGAGACTGTTGGTCGAGCAGGGTTGGTGTGTACTGCGGGTCAAAAATGATGATGTCAATCTGATCGCTGGTGGCCCCATTGCAGTCGACAACAATGCCTTGTGCTACCCCGTAGCGGTTCGGTAGGTACTTTCGGAGGACTTCAATGAAATGCGCTTCATTGACCTCGCCCATGACACCGTTATGAGTAATCGACTTACTCGATAGCGCAAGCTGGAGACGAAGAACTTCCTGTTCCGCTACAAAGGCGTCCCGCAAGAAGGTACGTCCGTCGATCTTCGAAGCTTCTTTTGCTTTGTTCATTTCACCAGACTACCTCAACCCATGTCTTCTTGCTCAGGGAAGCGCGAGCCTGCGAGGCAATGCTTGACTTCTCGGCTGCTGTGCAATCACCCGAAACCGCGTTATTGGTGTTCGCTGGGTCATAAAGTTTGACGCTTTCAATATTGTCCCTGAGGTATTTCAGAACATTCCACGTGTTCGTCGCCAAGTCGCCGAAGCGCGCGTAGCGCAGAGCATCGAGGCAAGCGAGTTCTAGGTAGAACGAGGGAAAGTGGAGGCCGTGTCGGGTTCGCCAGAGCTTAACCAGTTTGATCTCGTCGATGCGACCACTGTTAGACACGGTGGTGATGTGATTCTGGACATCCGTCTTGGTCCAGCTGCCAGTACGATTCCGGTAGAGGCTGTGCTCGTTTCCGAACTGGGACTGTCTGCGACCAGGTACCAAGTCGATTGAATAGCCATTGACCGTTGTCCCGATAGAAACGTCCTGCTTTCGAACTGGATAACCACCAGCTCGAACGGCATTTCCGAGTGTTGTATACATTTCCGCGAGCGTTCCCGGAGTAGAAGAACTCAAGGAGAGGAAGATGTCTGCATCAGTGGACAAAGAGATGCCCGTGCCCTTGGCGAGAGAGCCTGAAAATTCTGCCCTGAGCAAATATCCATTGCCCCACTTTTCAAGCAGTGGATATATCTGGTTTCCAGCAGCCTCTGCCCCTTCAGCATTCACTGCGTATTGCCGAATGAGACCACGCAAGTAGTCATCGCAGGTCAAGTTTCCTCCCAAATTGGCTATGACTCCAAATCATAATAAGTAGATGTCACATATGGGGGAATGTCTTACGGCACTTGTAATGCAAGCGCCCCTTGTCCGCCTGCTCCCCTTGATCCATTTTAGTTGATTAAACCAAACGAGGCATGAGGCTGAGGGAAAAAGAGACAAGGGTCTGCTGGAGAGCACGGAGTCGTTTGCAAAGTCTCTATGGCCGATGTCGGCGTAAGCGTCATCATCACGAGCGTGACCGTTCCTGGCCGATTTCTGCCTGTCACCAAGGGCAGCAACCGGCCCATAGCTGCCGCTCAAAAAATAGCCTCCTACGGACGAAGGCAGGAAGTCTTCAGTCTTGCAAATTTCTCTAAGAAGCGATCTTTTTTACAAAGCTGAACCTATGATTGACTTTAGGTCTATTAGTTTTTAGAAAAGCTCGACCATTTAGCTCGGTTAGCGCGGTTGCCTCATTGGCTCTGAATTTTTTGAATGACTTATTCAAAGACATGAGATGTTTTGTAGAAGTGTCTGGCCCAAAATAAACATTTTTTTGACAGTTTAGGTACTGGAGGACATTGAGATAGAACGCGTCGGTCTCGTTCGTCAATTTGTGGAAATTGGTTTTTCTTATCCCGATTTTGTACTTGCATCCGTCATAAAAGACGAGCAATAGCTTTGGCGTCAGTGGTAGAAGCATCCTGTAGAAACAATCCTCGCTTTGTGCATCCATATAAATCAAAGGGTTGTCGCTAATTATGAAAGGGGTTTCAGTATCATTTATAAGTAGCTTCATCTCAAGCTGTAAACTAGGGAGTATGATGTTATTGGCGCTTTCAAAAAGGATGGAATGCGGGCTGGTCATGGAGACCGTTACACTATCGTAAAATTCAGACAATTCTAGTTCAGAGAGTTGCCCGTTTGCCGTCTCTGCCAGCTTAAGCATAAGGTCAGGCTTTGCATGCTCCTTGGCAATAGAGTAGTTTTTTGCAATAACTTCTTCAGCCAGTTTCAAGGCCTTGTCAGTCCGAACGTGCTGATAAACAGAGAATATTGTAAAAAGTATATGAGCACGGCTTGATCGGTCTATATGTGGGGCGGAAATTGAGCTTATTAAATCAATAATTTTTCCAATTTCATCCTCAATTACACCCAATTTTTTTTCAATGACCAAGTCCTTGCCGTAAAAATAGTGCTTGGCGCACTGCGGCTTATATGGAATCGGCGATCTTACCTCTCCACTCGAAGCACTCATCAATCCGATGTTAATTTTGTCTTCATACGAAAATCGCTTTAGGAGTAGCTTGGGGACATAATGTTGATTCGCATACTCAGTTTTTGAGGGCTTAGAGCTTGAGTTCATGAGTTATTGCGCTCCATGTTCCGGTTGATGAGTTTATTCAAAATTTTTTTCAACGATTCTGGGTGACTGGCTTTGGCTTTGGACTTCTATAGGCGATGCTAATCGAGATCATCTGTATGCGTATTACTTGGGGCTCAAGCAGCGTGTCCATTGATCGGTCAATTGCCACCTTTTGCGGAGGGCATCTTGGGGGCGAAAATGACCAATTATGAGCGGCTGCTTCTGACTCATTACAGCCCTTCAGCAGCAGCGGTAAATTGGTTGATATCAACAGTTGCTAGCTCCACACTTTCACAAGTTCCCTGTCGGAATTAATAATGAAAGCTTCGCCAACAGCATATACCCTGGAAACATCTGTTAATGCTTCAAAAAAATCCTCAATTCTTACGTAATAGATACCGGCTTTTCGACTTCTATCGGAGTTGAAGTAGAATCCAGATATGGTTTCGTCAAAATACTGATAAATCTCAAAGAAATAGCTGTGAATTATTTGATTTGCCATGTATGAAAAATATCGTTTTTTAACCTCCATGTTTTTCATGTCGTGAAGATTCTCTACATTAATGTCACCAGGGTCAAATGATGAGTCTTTTTTAGGGTAGAACGCCAATTCCACTTCTGTTTTATATAAGGGGTCAGGTATCTTATTCGATTCGTTTAGCTTTCTTATGATGTAGCAGGAGGTCATTATTCTTTTTTCGAGTTCGAGAAGCAGTTCATCACTCCCTTCATCGCAAAAGGGTATTTTTTTATCAATGCATGAGTTGATAAACTTTACGTTGTCAGTTAGGTCTTTTATCCAGTATTTTTCTTGCTTGATCATAATTGGTTTCTATATTGAGTTTGTGGCAGATTTTTTGGTGTTTTCGCCATTTCCTTGAGCAACATTCCTTATTCGTTCGTAACCCCTTGAGCCCTATTGTTTAGGACTTTTAAATCCGACTAAGTGCGATGGAGTGGAAATGACTAGTTCTGTCCAGAGGTTACGAAATGGTTGGCTTCGTGTCTATGGCCGACATGGAATGCAGATCCAGTCATTGAATGTCCTCTCCACCCGAGTTCTGCCTTCCACGACACGCAGAGTAAGACCAAAAACGGCCACCCACCTGTATGCTCGCAGAACCATTCGCTGGCTTGAATGGTGGTATGAGGTTGGATTTACAGGGTAGGGCCAGAACGCGATAGCAGCTACCGCCAGTTGCTTCAATGACGCCGGCAAGCGGCAGCTGCTTCAGGATTGCGCTGCTTGTTTTAAACTTGCTGCACTGACGTCATCAAACCAACATTCGGTGTGATCCTTGTCATTCAACTCCACTCGCAGCCCAAAGCCACAGAGGCAGCATTGCTTTGCGTCATAGCAGCGGCGCCAGTCTCTGACTAGTGGCTGTGAACATCTTGCTGTCACCCAACTACAAACTAGCAGCTCTCACCGCCTTCTCAATCAACTCGAAACTTGCCGAGCGCACGCCCACTATCATATTCAATATGGTTTCGTGAGAGCTTCCTGTCAATTCTGCCCTAGCATCTATGATCATCTTTGCCAATTCATTATCCGCAATATGCGGATATTGACCAATCGCAGTGAGTACCGACAAATGCAAATCGGACGCATATGAAATACTTTCAAAGGCCCGGCGCTTCTCCACCTCAGGCATGCTGGATAAACCGCATGCGTTGATAAGTGCTTCTGCTCGCGCCTTATTGCTTCGCCCACCTATGGGCTCAAAAATATAGCCTTCATGAATTTTGATATGCTCACTGTATCTATGGATATATGGGTGCACCCATAGATAGTCGTCAGGGCTTATTGGATAAGAGCAATGGTTGGTCAGTGCACGCATTAGCACCGGTTTATCGCTCTTGTTTTTATTGCAGCGCTTGCAAATGGCAACCAGATTAATCCTTTCATATGTGAATCGTGCCATTCCATCAATGGCTTTAGCAATAATGTGGTCTATTTCGTTTCGGCCAATTTCATGCGACAAGGCTCTACGGCAATAGGCGCATGTATAATTTTGAAGCTTCAGCAAGCCAGCGCGCAGATCCTTTCGCAACGGCGCAAGTGAAGTCTTTGTCCACTCAGAGCACTGCCCCTTAAAGTATTTATCAATACGTTCTTGGTGCTCGTCGCTCCATGATACTTTAGAAAGTATATCGAACGTCATACTACCCTACTTAGTCAGCAAGACGAATCAGAGAAGAAATTAGCCCGTGCATCGAGTCATTCTCAGGTAAACACGCAACTATTGGCTTAAGCTTGGAAAGCTTGGCTTTTAGCTTTGTTTTGTTACCCTTTATGCCCGTTGCTACAATGGCAAGAATCTCCTCAATCTGAGCTACAAACTCCGGCGACCTAGTACTATGCAGCTCAAACTTTTCTTCTAAAATATCATTCGATTGCCAGCCAACTGGCACGTCGGATAGCTCTGCATAAATTTCTCCAGCTGTATCCTTCCTGAGCGTAAGTAACTCGACACTACTATTGCCGACAGTTCCAACTATGAGGGGGGAATGCGTAGCCAAAAAAATATGACAACCTCTTCGGTGACTTACCGCTGCCATCAGATCATCAATATACTCTCTCTGCCACCTAGGATGCAGTGCGCTTTCCGGCTCATCTATTAAGATAAGTGTATTATCCTGGATCCGGAGCGCCAACGTTGCAAGTGTAGAAAATAGTCCCCATTGGCCTGCGCTAAATTGCTCAATACTAAAGTGATCGCTAATGCTTTCTCTAAAGTCTTTTGGGGACTTAAAATTCAAAAAACCAAATTTATAGGCGAGTGCTAAACACTCTGATAATTCTGGGTTAACTTCGAGCCCGGCAAATAGATCTAATCGCACGACTGGTCTTTTGGAATGAGCATACCCGAGCGCATCCTCCACCATTGATTTTTCTAAGCCTGTGAGTCGATCCATCAATCCAGCTTTCCGTGTATTTGGCTTGTAATGCTCATTAAATCTCGACATCACCGGACTTAATTCAACATCAAAGGTAGTTGGCACGCCTGTTTTTTTTGATACCCGTTCAATTAGCCTGCGTACGGATTCTTCAGGATTAGGATTCAGAAGGACGGAGCCGGTTAAGGCTTGTAGGCTTTGATTGCGGCTGACAATATTCTGATTGTGTTTCGGTCCAATGTACTCATAGTTTTCAGCGGAGTAACGGCCATCAATTCGGTCCTCTCCATGTCGTTTTTTTGTAGGGAACCGGTCATTAGGGATCGCCGACAGCGCAATAACCTGCGAAGGTAGGCTTGAAAAAATCGTTGAAGCTGAGGGGTATCGGTTCCGGCGCCTTTGCTCAGGATCTTGGATCGAGTCATCTAATAACGCACGTAACAGTGTGCTTTTCTTAGTGCCATTTTCACCGAGAATTATTGTTACTTTGTTCTCTAGGTCAGGCGCGCTTGGAATAACTACTTTACAAGCGCTGCCCGGTATCTGAAAGCCTAAGACCTCCATGCTCACATATCCTCAAAAATCTGGCGTTAAGACCCTGCGCGCCACGCAACAACGGTGACGACATGAAAAAATGCGGATCAATGATCGTTGAGATTGATAAAGATGTGTAGCCAAATTTTTACACCTACCCTTCGGCTGAGGCTGCCGCTTCCAATCTGCCGGTATCGGTCAATCTTTGTCATTAACGAAGGGCTGCTATTTGGTCCTTTGCTGCCTGTCCCGAATGTTTGAACACGCAGGCGACAGCAGTCATTCCGGCGCCATCATCACTGCTAGTGCCATCTTGATGAACTCTTCGTTTCGGTCTATTGCTGTGAGAGCGCCACGAACGTTTGCCGCCACCTCAGAGGCGCCTCGTTTCTCTACCCAGTTTGTAAGCTCCATGATGGCGGCTTCTAAGGCGAGCTGATTTTCGTTGATCTTGAACAGCAGGGAAGGCAGCAGGTCTGAGTTTGGCATTGTGTTTCCTCCGTGGAGAGGAAAGGGTAGCAGGGTGTTGTATTAACACGTTCAATCTTCAGCCGATCACCTAAGATAAGCGGAAAGCGGCCCAGAACAAGCGTTAATACACCCATAACTCTTCTGCGTTGAAGGGACGAAGTGAAGTTGTGACAGCGATGTAAGTGGTTGAGACGGATTTGAATGACTAGCTGTTTCAGTGACGAGCTGATTGGGGATTATGAATAGCAAGGCGAACGATTAGTCATTGGCTCAATCGAGCGCCTTGTCTTTGCCCTCAGCAGGGTTACCACTTAACAGAGAAAACCTGTCGTAGATCTTCAATAGCTTCTTCTGCCAGTGGCGCAGGCTTAGGATTGCTCATCATCCAAAGCTTTGCTGTTTCCTCAAGTTCTTCCAGAGCAAAGCTTGCTTTAGAGACAGAGCTTTCCCAAACAACAGGACCCAAGCGCTCCAGCATGACGCCTCGAACGTTGTTGGCCAATTGCGCCACTTGTGCCGCCACGTCGGGAGAGCCGGGACGCTGATAAGCGATCAATGGGATATGGCCAACCTTCATGATTTGGTAAGGGGTCAATGGTGGAAGGATGTCGTCCTTGGCCCAGACCCCGGCGAGCGTTAAAGCTACGAGCGAGGTCGAATGAGTGTGAACCACTCCGTTGACTTCAGGGTTGCGGTCGTACACCTGGCGATGCAATTCCAAGGTCTTCGACGGTTTGCTGCCCGAGACCCAAGTGCCGTCCTTGCTGACTTTTGCGATCTCTTCTGGCTTCAATCTTCCCAAGCAGGCGTCGGTGGGAGTGATCAACCAGCCATCTTCTAGGCGTGCGCTAATGTTGCCTGCGCTGCCCACGGTGTAACCGCGTTCATAGAGGCTTTTCCCGACGATGCAAATTTCTTCGCGTAGTTGTTCTTCGGTGCTCAACTTGTGCTCTCCTGGAGAATTGATGCGAGGCCAGTGCTGAGGCCAGAAATTGAAGGGGTGGTTTCGGCTGATTCTGATCGCAGTTTCAGGATCGGCGATTTGTGAGCAAAAGAGCCGCTCAAGTGCTGCTTCATCAAATGCGCGGCTTCCAGGTTGTTGCCCTGTTCCACCAGTTCGATCATCCGAATGTGCTCGGTACATTGTTTATAGAGGCGCTTGCGGTCGATCATCGAGCGGTACTCGATGAGCCGCCGCATGTTGTTCATCTGGACCAGAATCATGTGATAAAGCGGGTTTCCCGAGAGCTTGATGAACTCTTCGTGGAAGCGAATACCGTTTTTTAAAAGGACATCCGCCGGCAGGTTATCGATGCCACCATTGAGCATGTCCTGCTGCTCCTTTTTTAGACGTTGGAGCTTGGCCAAGTCGTGCAGGTAAGTAGGCTCCAGCAGTGCCGCTGGCTCGATCAAAGAGCGCACTTTGTAGATTTGTTCGAGGGTTTCCGGTGTCTTCGCCACATCGAGAAAACGCCAGCCGTAACCTGGTTTCGGTTCAGCCCACCCGACTTTGGCGGCGCGATTCAGAATGTCGATGACTTGGGCTTTGGTCAGGTCATAGCGAGTGCGCAGAAACTGCTCCGTCACTTCGCTCGGGATTGCGTTATTCAACCAGTCTTCCGAGAGTCGGTAGTATTCATCCGGCTCTTCAAGGGGAAGTACCTCGTCTTGGATCTGCGAAGGATCCTGCACTGATTCCAGTACGAAGAACCCGCGATTGGGCAGCTGCTCAAGCACAGTCTGTTCCGAGAGCAATACCAATGCTTCGCGTGCCGGAGAGCGAGAGACGTTGAATTCGTTGGCGACTTTTTGTGCGCTCAAGTGAGCGCCCAGTGATAGCTCACCGGTCTGGATTTTCTGCCGGATCTCGGCAGCGATTCGTTGTACGAGGGCGCTTGAGGCCATATCTGTGATCACTTACGAAATGGGGTGGCGACAAATACAAACCGGTTGAACCGGAATGTGAGATCCGATGAGGCATACCTCAATTCGATCAGGTTTTGCCGCGCTTGACTACTTTTTAACGTGCCATTATGCAAAATATTGCATTGTCGATATCGCTACATCTTGAAGTGTTGAACCATCGAATTCAGCTCAAGGGCCAGCAAACCAAGGGATTGAGACGCGCTGGTGGTTTGTTGTGAGCCTGTCGCTGATTGAACAGAGAGGTCTCGGATATTGAGCAAGTTCTGGTCGACCGAGCGTGCCACATTGGCTTGTTCCTCAGTCGCCGTGGTGATCATCAAGTTTCGTTGGTTGATGTCATCGTTGGCGGCCACGATTTCTGCCAATGCGCTTTGGGTGGACTGCGCTAGGGAGAGAGTGAGGCGGGTGTTCTCACTGCTGCTGCGCATAGTCGACACGGCAGTATCAGTGCCGTTCTGAATCCCGCTGATCATGTCTTCAATTTCTCGCGTGGACTGCGAGGTACGATGAGCGAGTGCGCGAACTTCATCGGCAACCACGGCAAAACCCCGTCCAGCATCGCCCGCCCGCGCAGCTTCAATAGCAGCGTTCAGCGCCAACAGATTGGTTTGCTCAGCTATCGTGCGAATTACGTCCAGAACCTTGCCAATGCCTTGTGCTTGATCCGCCAGACCTTCCACTTGTTTTGAACTGAGTTGCACGTCTCGGGTGAGTGTTTCGATTGCACCGAGGGTTTCCACCATGCGCTGTTGACCGCGAAGAGCAATGTCCCGGGAAGCCAGCGACAACTCTGAAGTAGACAGCGCATTACGCGCCACTTCCTCAATGGCAGCTGTCATCTCATTGACCGCCGTGGCTGCCTGTTCGATCTCCGCATGTTGCTGGAGAATGTCGTGGCCTGACGCCTCTGTAACCGTATTTAGTTGAGCGGTAGCGGAGGTCAGTTGCTTCGACGAACCGGAGATTTGGCTCAGGGTTTTGATCAGGTTGTTCTGCATCGTCGACAGGGATTCGAGCAGGCGAGTGGCTTCATCATTACCGGTCGGTTCGATGGGCTTACTCAAATCACCTTCGGCAATTGTTCTCGCCGCTCTTACGGCTTCATTCAGCGGTGCAGTGATGCTGCGGGTCAGTAACCACGCCACCAGGATTGTGCCGATACCAACCAAAATGATGACCAGCACCACTCCTCTCACAGCACGTTGATAGGCATCGATTGATTGATTACCCGCGGCTTCTGCTCCTTGGTTCGAGCGATCAATTAGGTCATCAAAGTTTTTGGTCATCTGGTCGTACGAGTCTCTGATGGTCATCAAAAACTCCCTCGCACCAAGCTTGTCGCCTTGCCGAGATAGCTTGAGTAATTCGAGGTGATTCTTCGCATACACCTCCAGGCTGGCGTTGAACGCGCTCAAACGGCCCTTGTCTTCATCGCTGGTCAGCAACTGAGCATAGGTTTGCATTTGCTCCCGGACTTGCTGCAACCGCCCGGCAGTTTTGTCCTCGTAGGACTGCATGTCTTTTTCGCTGACCGAAAGAATGTGCTGCATCGATCCCATCCGATAGCGATTCAGCGCGGCATTAGCTGCACCCAACGCACGGACCCGCTGGAGCCAGTTGTCCTTGATTTGGATCGATTGATCCTGAACCTCGTCAATCTGCCGCAACGCGAATACCCCTAAAGCAACGCTCAGCGCGGCAATGATGAAGAACCCGAGAACCATTCGACTGGCGATTGAGAGGTGTCTTGGCAGCATGAGCATTATCCCTTCGGCAGAGTAGTGCGATCCGGGTCTTGGCCGGATGCGTGTATTTGTGCTGACTAAAATAGCATTGCATTTTGGTGTGTCAATGTGCCAATATTTTTTGAGCGATTTTTCGAGACGGCTCACCTCAATGATTTGTTATCAAGGCAGAAACGCTGAGATTTAAAGGATTTAATCGAGCCGAGGTTGTTAGAGATACCAATCAGATTGCTTTGCTCTGATTGGTTATTTGCACGCTAATAACCATAAGCAGAATCAAGATTTCCTTTGCGTTCAATAATAAAACCCTGTTCGAGGAAGCATCTGTCATGCAGCGCAGAACCAAGATCGTGGCCACATTAGGGCCAGCAACAGAATCATTCGAAGCCATTGAGGGATTGGTGAAAGCTGGCGTCGATGTCGTGCGTCTGAATTTTTCCCATGGCAAGGCTGAAGATCACATTGCTCGTGCCAGATTGGTCCGTGAGTTGGCTGCCAAGCACGGTCGCTTCGTGGCGGTACTGGCGGATTTACAAGGTCCGAAAATTCGAATTGCGCGTTTTGCGGAAGGAAAGGTGATCCTCGATAAAGGTCAGCAGTTCGTTCTCGACGCTTCCCTGGACAAGAATGCGGGGGACAAGCAGCGAGTCGGTATTGACTACGAAGCTCTGATTACCGATAGCCGTCCAGACGACATACTGCTGCTTGATGATGGACGAATTGAGCTTAAGGTCTTGAAGGTCGAGGCCACGCAACTGATCTGCGAAGTTCTGGTCAGCGGGCCGCTATCGAACAACAAAGGGATCAACCGCAAAGGCGGAGGGTTGTCTGCATCGGCGCTGACCGAAAAGGACTTCGCCGATATCAAGACTGCCGCAGAAATGCAGGTGGATTATTTGGCTGTGTCGTTCCCGCGAGATGCTTCTGATATGGAGCTGGCTCGTCGGCTGCTGCATGAAGCAGGAGGGCAGGCAGGTCTGATCGCCAAGATTGAGCGCGCAGAAACCGTCAATGACCTACGTATTCTGGATGCGATCATTGAGGCGTCGGAAGGTGTAATGGTCGCTCGTGGCGATCTCGGTGTTGAGATTGGCGACGCAGAATTGGTTGCCGTGCAAAAGCTGATTATCGACCGTGCTCGCACACTCAATCGCGTGGTAATCACTGCGACGCAGATGATGGAGTCGATGATCACTCAATCGATGCCGACGCGCGCTGAAGTATTCGACGTCGCCAATGCTGTGCTCGATGGAACCGATGCAGTAATGCTTTCAGCTGAAACCGCAGCAGGCGCCTATCCGATTGAGACTGTTGAGGCCATGCACCGGATTATCATCGGCGCCGAAAAGCACCCTCAGTCCCATCGTTCCAAGCATCGGGTTGATCAAGTGTTTCACAAGATCGATGAGTCCATCGCCATGTCGGCAATGTATGCAGCGAACCATCTGCATGGCGTGAAAGCCATTATCTGCATGACGGAAAGCGGCGATACACCTCGTTTGATGTCGCGCATACGTTCACACCTCCCAATTTTTGCATTCTCTCGCAACCTGGCTACTCAGAATCGGGTCACGCTTTTTCGAGGTGTCACCACCATTCCATTCGACAGCGATGATTTCGCCCCGGAGTTGGTGAACGAGAAGGCGGTTGCGGAACTGACCAAACGTGGCGTCGTGAAGGCTGGTGATCACGTTCTGATCACCAAGGGCGACTACGCCAACGCCCAAGGCGGCACTAACTCCCTTCGAGTCGTGTGTGTCGGTGAAGCCATTCGCTGAGTGAGGAAGCACTGATGAGTGAGATTAATTCAGCAGACCAGGGCGCGACACATCACCTTGAAAGTGAATCGTGGCCAAGAGATTTCGATTTTCGTGAGCAGTACGCGGAGCAGCAGGAATTACTCAAGCCGCAGAGCGATGACACGTTAGCTTCGAACCATCCGAAGGGGGATAAACATGCTTAACAAGAACAGCCAAATTCAACAAGTCAGTGCTCGGGAAATCCTGGACTCGCGAGGAAACCCGACTGTTGAAGCTGTGGTAACTCTCGCGAATGGAGTTACTGCTACCGCCAGCGTCCCCTCCGGTGCCTCGACTGGTTCACGTGAAGCACTTGAGTTGCGAGACAACGCATCGCGCTACATGGGCAAAGGTGTCATGCGGGCGGTTGAGAATGTAAACAACCCGATCCGCGAATGCTTGATCGGACTGGATGCATTGAATCAGCGCGAAATCGACAATGTCATGATCGCCCTGGATGGCACAGAGAGTAAGAGCATCCTGGGCGCCAACGCGATTCTTGCCGTTTCGCTGGCGACAGCCAAAGCAGCTGCCAAGGTTCAGAATGTTCCCTTGTACGAACACTTGGCAGCGCTATACGGCACGCCGGGAAAATTCAGTATGCCGGTTCCGATGATGAACATCATCAACGGTGGTGAGCACGCCGATAACAACATCGACATCCAGGAGTTCATGATTCAGCCAGTCGGAGCATCGTCGTTCCGGGAAGGGCTTCGCGTGGGCGCTGAGGTGTTCCATTCCTTGAAGAAAGTTTTGTCGGAACGTGGCCTGAGTACTGCGGTGGGGGACGAGGGTGGTTTCGCTCCGTCACTGGCCTCCAACGAAGAAGCACTGGTTGTTATCAAGGAGGCAGTGAGTAGAGCGGGTTACGAACTGGGCAAAGACATTACCCTGGCACTCGATTGTGCGGCCTCGGAATTTTACGAGGGCGGTCAATATGTGCTCTCCGGAGAAGACCAGGCATTCAACTCGGCAGGCTTCGCCGATTACCTGGCGATGCTCTGTGACAAATACCCGATTATTTCTATTGAAGATGGGATGGACGAAAGCGATTGGGACGGCTGGGCAGGCCTGACTAAAAAGCTTGGTCATGTGCAATTGGTGGGTGACGACCTGTTCGTGACCAACACCAAAATACTGCGCGAAGGAATTCAGAAAGGGATCGGTAACTCGATCCTGATCAAGTTCAACCAGATCGGAACACTCAGCGAGACGCTGGACGCCATCCGCATGGCGCAGGATGCCGGTTATACCGCAGTGATTTCCCATCGTTCGGGTGAGACCGAGGACACCACAATTGCCGACCTCGCTGTCGCCACTTGCGCGGGTCAGATCAAAACAGGATCTCTGAGCCGCTCGGATCGTGTGGGTAAATACAACCGTTTGTTGCGCATTGAAGAGGCCTTGCAGGAGCGGGCGCCTTACAACACGGCTGCGCTTCTGAACAGGAAAGCCTGAATCATGCAGACCTCTTCGAACAAACAAAAATTGGTGATCGGCAATTGGAAAATGAACGGTAGTAGTGCTGCCAATGCGTCATTGCTGCGTAGCGTACTTCCTGTGATTTCACGCTTTGAAGGTGTCGAAATTGCAATCTGCCCGCCGTTTCCTTACCTGACCACCGTGGCTGATCTACTTGATGATTCAGACGTTTCGCTAGGTGCTCAGAATCTTAGCTCCCTGCTTTCAGGCGCTCATACCGGTGAGGTCAGTGCTTCGATGCTCCATGACATCGGCTGCCGCTTCGTGCTGGTCGGACATTCGGAACGCCGCGCACTTTATTCGGAGGACGATGACCTTGTGGCAAAGAAATTTGCTACGGCGCTTCGTGCTGGGCTCATTCCGGTTTTGTGTGTCGGCGAAACACTCGCTCAGCGCCAGTGCGGCGAAACGGAAGGTGTCGTCACTGCTCAGCTGAATGCGGTACTGAAGGCTGTTGGCATTCAGGATCTGGCTAAAGGCGTCATAGCCTACGAGCCAGTCTGGGCTATTGGAACTGGCGAAACTGCGACGCCAGAGCAGGCTCAAGCAGTGCATCAACACATCCGACAGTGGTTGGCTAAAGAAGACCGCGCAGCCGCCGTCGATTGCCGGATTTTGTACGGTGGAAGCGTGAAGGCCGACAACGCAGAGCAACTGTTCAATCAACCCGATATCGATGGCGGCTTGATAGGCGGAGCTTCTCTGGACGCGATGTCTTTCGCTGCCATTTGCTGGGCGGCTCAGGCAAACCCCGCGACCGAATCAATCGCAATCTGAATTCTTTTCAATGTGTACGTGCTGCTGTCCGTTTATTTCTTACGGGCAGCGCCTGGTGCATGCACAGAGGTATAAAAAATGTCTTTGAACAATCGACTTGAAGCACTGTTCCCGAGCGCTGACGAGATCCCTAACGCTTTCCGTCCAGGACCGGCCATCGAACAGCGAGAGTATCTCGTTAATGGTGAGCTGCAATTGTGGGACGGTCCATTAGCTCCGGTTCGTAGTCCCGTGTGTCTGAAAAAAGAGTCAGGATACGAGTCCGCAATTTTGGGCAGCACTCCGTTGCTGGATGCTCCAACTGCGATGATCGCATTGGATTCTGCGGTGCAGGCATATGATCGCGGTCAAGGTGCTTGGCCCACCATGCGTGTGGTTGAGCGTATTCGCCATGTCGAGGCTTTCCTCAAGCGCATGCGCGAACAACGCGAAGCCGTGGTGAAGTTGTTGATGTGGGAGATCGGCAAAAATCTTAAGGACTCAGAGAAAGAGTTCGACCGTACTTGCGATTACATCGTTGACACCATCAATGCGCTCAAGGAACTGGATCGTCGCTCCAGTCGCTTCGAGCTTGAGCAAGACACGCTGGGTCAAATCCGCCGCGTTCCTTTGGGCGTGACGCTGTGCATGGGGCCTTATAACTATCCCCTGAACGAGACGTTCACTACGTTGATCCCGGCTTTGATCATGGGTAACACCGTCGTGTTCAAACCCGCAAAGTTCGGTGTGTTGCTGATCCGGCCTTTGCTTGAAGCATTCCGCGACAGCTTCCCGGCTGGGGTCATCAACATCATCTACGGTAGCGGCCGAGAAACGGTCAGTGCTTTGATGGCCAGCGGTAAGATCGATGTCTTCGCTTTCATCGGTACCAACAAGGCTGCAAGTGATCTCAAGAAACTGCATCCGAAGCCTCACCGCCTGCGTGCCGCGCTTGGGCTAGATGCGAAAAACCCAGGGATCGTCCTGCCTGATGTCGATTTGGATAACGCAGTCGCGGAGGCTGTGACCGGGTCGCTTTCGTTCAATGGTCAGCGTTGTACCGCACTCAAAATCCTGTTCGTTCATGAAAACGTCGTGGACGCTTTCCTGGATAAATTTCAGTCGAAGCTTGCCCAACTGAAACCGGGCATGCCTTGGGAGGCAGGTGTGGCATTAACTCCACTGCCGGAGCCTGGCAAGACTGATTTTCTCACTGGTCTGGTAAACGATGCCGTGAGTAAAGGTGCCAAAGTAGTCAATGCTGGTGGCGGTGAAGTCTGCGAAACATTCTTCTACCCTGCCTTGCTGTACCCAGTGACTTCCGACATGCGGGTGTACCACGAAGAGCAGTTCGGGCCTGTAGTGCCGGTGGTGGCTTATCGTGATCTGGAGACAGTCATCAACTATGTCCTCGACTCAGATTTCGGCCAGCAGTTGAGTATCTTCGGCAACAACTCGGCGCAGGTTGGACGCCTAGTAGATGCGTTCGCAAACCAGGTGGGGCGTATCAACATCAACGCACAATGCCAGCGTGGGCCGGACAGCTTTCCATTCAACGGGCGTAAAAACTCAGCCGAAGGGACGCTGTCCGTCGACGACGCCTTGCGGGTGTTCTCCATCCGAACGCTGGTCGCCACCAAGTTCCAGGAGAACAACAAAGAGCTGGTCAGCGACATCATCCGAAATCGTGAGTCGAGTTTCTTGACCACTGATTACATCTTCTAGGGGGAGTGATGACTACGCGCTCTTTGATTATTCTCGACGGTGTCGGCATTCGTCAGGCAACTGACTCGAACGCTTTTGCAGCGGCCAAAAAGCCAACTTTTGATGCGCTGCTTGAGCGCTATCCGAACAGCCAGATCGAAACATCAGGTCTTGCAGTAGGCCTTCCTCAGGGGCAGATGGGGAATTCCGAAGTAGGCCATATGAACCTGGGAGCAGGTCGGGTGGTGTACCAGAGCCTGACCCGGATTGATAAAGCGCTCGCGGATGGAGAGTTCTCTAGCAACCCAGCGTTGCTGGAATTGCTCCAGGGAGTAAAGGCGCGCGATGGTGCTGTGCACGTCTTGGGCTTGCTTTCCCCTGGCGGTGTTCATGGCCATATCGATCAGATTGTCGCGGCATGCGGTTGCCTCGTTGAACAGGGTGTCGAAAAAATCTATGTGCATGGATTTCTAGATGGCCGAGACACTCCGCCTAAGAGCGCGCAGACATCGCTGGATGCATTGGAGAGTGAGTTCGCTCGCTTGGGCGCGGGACGGATTGTCTCGTTGGTCGGTCGTTACTATGCAATGGATCGCGATAACCGCTGGCCGCGGATCGAAACCGCTTACCGCCTGATTGTTTCGGCGAATGCTGAACATCAAGTTGCAACCGCCACTGAGGCGTTGTCTGCGGCCTACGAGCGTGGTGAATCGGATGAGTTCGTCAAGCCGACAACAATTGGGCAACCTGTCAGTGTCGGCCCTGATGACGCGATGATCTTCATGAACTTTCGACCTGATCGTGCTCGGGAATTGACCCAGGCATTGATCAAGCCTGAGTTCGAAGGGTTTGAACGACCTTTTGTTTTGCCAAGGGATCGGTTGCTGACATTGACCCGGTATTCCGACGAGTTGGACTGCCCATGCGCGTTCCCTCCGGAGGCGATCAGCAACAGTTTGGGGGAACACTTGGCGCTTCTTGGGAAGACGCAATTACGCATTGCTGAAACCGAGAAGTACGCCCATGTGACTTTTTTTTTCAACGGCGGTAGAGAGCAGCCTTTTGAGGGGGAGGAGCGAGTCCTGATTCCCTCTCCAGACGTTGCTTCCTACGATCTTCAGCCTGAGATGAGCGCTCCCCTTTTGACGGACAAATTGGTTAACGCTATCGCTGGTGGCGCATTCGATCTGATTGTTTGCAACTACGCCAACGGCGATATGGTGGGTCATACCGGCTCCTTTGACGCTGCCGTCAAGGCGGTTGAGGTGCTCGATGAGTGTCTGCGTCGGGTGGTGGAGGCAACCCTCGCCGCCGGTGGTGAATGCCTGATTACAGCTGACCACGGCAATGTCGAACAAATGCTCGACACCGAGTCTGGCCAAGCACACACAGCTCATACCTTGAATCCCGTTCCGCTGATTCTGGTCAGTAAACAACCTGGCCGAGAGGGACTGAAGAATGGCCGGTTGTGCGATATCGCTCCCACCTTGTTGCAGATGCTGAGCTTGCCGATTCCGTCTGAGATGGATGGCAACTCACTTCTTACCGTCTGATTGGCTTACAGGTGCCATCAGTGCATCGCCGCACCGACGATTGGTTTGGTCACCCCCGTCGAGGCGATGTGGCTTAACACGACTCGCTCATTTGAGCATGCGGGCATTGCCAGTTTTGGTAGTGCCTTTTTTTCTGGGCAATCGAGAGTTATGAAGTTATGGAATGGTTTCTCAATCCGGAAATCTGGATCGCGTTTTTTACTCTGACAGTTTTGGAAATTGTGCTGGGTATCGACAACATCATCATGATTTCGATTCTGGTCAGCCGCATGCCGAAAGCAATGCAGCCGAAAACTCGTTTTTTTGGCCTGGCCCTCGCCATGGTCACTCGTATTCTTTTACTGCTTTCCATCACCTGGATCATGCGTCTGACTGCTGATCTCTTCCATGTCTTCAATCAGGGGATATCAGGCCGTGACTTGATTCTATTCTTTGGAGGATTATTTCTGTTGTGGAAAAGTAGCAGCGAAATTTTCCAAGAACTCGAAGGTGGGGAAGAAGGGGAGTCAGAGTTTGGTAAAAAGGGGGCTGGCTTTCTGAGCACCATCATTCAGATCGCGATCATCGATATCGTCTTTTCTCTGGACTCGGTAATCACTGCGGTAGGTATGGTTTCCCACGTGCCAGTGATGGTCGCGGCCATTGTCGTCGCCGTGCTGATCATGATGCTGGCAGCTGGCGCGATCAGCGCGTTTATCGATAAGCATCCGAGTTTGAAAATGCTTGCGCTGGCGTTTTTGATTGTTGTGGGTTTCGTACTCATCGCGGACGCAATGGGGCAGCATGTGCCCAAAGGTTATGTTTACTTTGCCATGGCTTTCTCGCTTGCAGTGGAGGCTTTGAACATTCGGTTCAGAACGCTTAAGGCTGCATAAAATCGTGACAACAGGGCAAGGACGCCTGCCTTTACAGGCTTTTACTTTGACGAAATCGGATATTGGAACAATCGAGTGTTGCTCGGCTCAGAGCATGGCGCTAAGTAACACTCTGAGTTGGCTTCTATTTTGAAGGACTGCGATTACCTCTGTATTGCTTATGCGGGCAGAGAAGGGATAGATGTTAAGGTTTTGTAAGTGCTGATACTTCCACCGGAATACTGACTGGGGCCTCTCTGCCCATTGAGATCCATTCCGTTGACTCCGCCTCTTTTTACATCGAATAGACAGGCTTCTGAAATGTGCAGCTAACGCGCATGAGGCCAGATGGTTTGGATGATGCCAAACCAGTGGCGCAGCTATTGTTTTTGGCGAATGATGTCCGTTGGAAGGCATGGGGCATCGAAACGGGTACATCGTCCTACGTCAAATTTCTAAAAGTGACCGCTGGCAGGGAGGCCTAGATGTGGGCTGACGTCGATACAAAGCAAGATTTTTTGAATTACTCGGAGGTCGCCGATCTAGTGATCGATGTGATTCGAGATCCCAATATGAGACCGGTAACTGTCGGCGTTTTCGGATCCTGGGGCACTGGCAAATCGACGCTGTTGAACTTGATTGAGGATGGGCTGAACCCCCATCAGGAAAAGCCCGAGTTTGTTGTAGTGCGGTTTGATGCTTGGCTTTATCAAGGGTTTGACGACTCTCGTGCCGCTCTAATGGAAGTGATTGCATCCACGTTGATGGACGTATCACTAACGTCTCCGTCTCTACTGGGGAAAGCAAAGAAGCTGGTTTCTCGCGTCAAGAAAATGCGGCTCTTAGGTCTTATGGTCGAAGGCGGTGCGCTCGCCATGGGGGTGCCTGCCTTTGGTTTTGGCGCAAAGGGTGTTGAGGCACTCAACAATCTTTTCTCCGGTGATGTCGATAGCGACTCTGTTGCCACATTGAAAGAAGAGGGAGGCAAGGCTAAAGAGCACTTTTCCGATTTGCTTGCAGATGAAAAGCAGAACACGCCGCCCAAGCAGATCGCCGCGTTCAGAGAAGAGTTCGCAGACGTGTTGGAAGGCCTCAACAAGACCCTTGTTGTGTTCGTCGACAACCTGGACCGTTGTCTGCCCGCGCAAACAATTCACACGCTGGAAGCACTGCGTCTTTTCCTTTTCATGGGCCATACCGCTTTCGTGGTTGCTGCGGACGAAGACATGGTCCGCCATTCAGTCAGTGAGCACTTCAAGGACCCTGGCGACCGGCACGTCACCGATTACCTAGACAAGCTGATTCAGGTACCGGTCCGTGTCCCGAAATTGGGAGTCCAAGAGGTGAGGGCATATCTTTTTCTGCTCTTCGCCTCCGCTGGTAAAAATGCCACTGCTGACAGCCTTGAAAGCCTCAGAGCCGGTCTCGAAGAAAACCTTCGCCAAGCATGGAAAGACGAGCCAATCAGCACAGAAAAAGCGTTAAGTCTTCTCGGCTCAGGTGTGCCGAAAGAGGTCACCGAGGCTTTTCCCATTGCTGATCGCATCGCTCCAATGCTTGCCAACTCGACGTCGGTTTCGGGAAATCCCCGAATCGTGAAGCGTATGCTTAACGTGGTGCGCATGCGCGCCCGTGTTGCAAAGTTACGGAAGATGCCTGTGGATGAGGCATTGATTGCGAAGATCGCCTTGTTCGAACGATGCATGGAAGAAAAAGCGATTGCGCATTTGTATTCCATCATCAATACCGCAGCAGGAGGAAAACCCGAGATATTGGCATCACTGGAAACCCTCCTTGAAGACCCAGACAAATTTAAGGCTGCGTCCCCTGAGGTGTGGAAAGAGAAGGGCGATTTGCTAAGGGAGTGGTTAACTCTAGAGCCTCCACTGGCCAACATCGATCTTCGCCCAATTGTTTACCTAAGCCGTGAAACCACTCCGTTGCGAGTCCTCCGCGCAGGATTGTCAGCAGACGCAGCCAACGCATTGGGCATTTTGAAACGGACCAATAACACGTCCTCCCCGTCCGCCATTTCCGCAATTCAGAGTGTTCCTGTGTCGGAGCGTGGATTGCTTATGGCTCAACTCATTGAGTCAATGCGGCCGCATTCTGATTGGTCTCAAAAAGCGCTCGGTTTCGACGGAGCACAGCTACTCGCAGAGCACTCCGCCGACGCAGGTGCTCTTCTGTCTGACTTCATCCATACAGTGATGCCAGGAAAGCTCAAACCGTGGCTCAACGCCAAGGTGAAGGGTGCCGCTTGGTTCAAACCAAAAGAGTCGAAGTGATATGGGGACTTCTACATCGAGTAAAGGGCCTGGGGGAAATTCACCGTACGTCCCAGGATGGGTAGATACGGATGGTCAGCCGGCAATACCTGAGGCTCCCCCACAGCGCTTTAAGGACTTCCGCACCAACCTGGGGAGATTCGTCGCCAGCGGCGACGGTGACTACCTCCGCTCCGCAGTGAGCAGCTATGCAGGTGCGGCGACTGGTGGCAGCGCGATTGGTCCTGCCAGGTTTGGGTCAATGGCAGGTGCGGGCGGAGCGTTGTTTGGCGCAATGGCCGCATTTCGCGAAGGGCAGTCGTTGCCTGGGCTTGATTTGGCTTCACTCAATGGTCAAGACACCGATCTTGCCATCAGCGTTATTGTGCAGGCCCTTGCCACTGAAGACGGTGATTCTGATCGAGTTCGAGTGGCTATGAATGAAGCGCTCTCAGAGTGTCTCCAAGGCTACGACGAATTCGATTTTTCGAGCATCACGGATGAGATGCTGGTGCAGATGATGCTGGTCTACGTGACCAATTGTGTCTTCAGTCAGGTGGTTCTGGACTCGAACGATGCGTTCGCAAAGGCAAAGTCAGCCGGTCAAGTGGAGCAGGCTGAAAAGGACTTACATTCACTAGTCGAGTCGGTCACTGACAAGCACATGCGTCCTTTGCTGAGTGGAAATTTGAAAGCATTCTCTTCCGCCCGAGTTGAGCAGGTGCAGCTTCTGGCTATAAAGGAAGTCTGGAGTGAGTGGGAGAGCTACGAACAGTGAAGCATCTTATCTTTCAGCATGAACCTCATTTACTGCCCCCACCCTCGGATAATGTGATTCCAGTACTAATGTACGGCAGTCGACCTCACGCTCGCGGAACCTGTTCCATTGGTGGGCCAGTAAGAGCTGCGGTAAGGCGTTTAGGCGCACCTGTGAGTAGGGTTGGTTTCGACTTGCTGACCATTGCGATGGCAGTCACCGCCGCAGATACGTTTGTTGATAAAGCTGATGCTGATGACGGGTGGGCACGGGCTCTGCGTTTATCGATTCCGATAGCTGATCCAGATCGTTGGCAACCAGCTGTACCTTTACTTCAGAAGGCCCTCCATTTTCTCAGTGGGGACATCTGGGAGATTGAGCTGCTGCCAGACGGGCCGCGTCAGCTAAATGCGCAGAATCGAGGCCGAATAACAGTCATGGCGGGCCATGATTGCGTGAGTCTCTTTTCGGGTGGCATGGACAGCGGGATTGGAGCGCTGGATCTGCTGGCCACAGGGCGCCGCCCTCTATTGATCAGCCATGCCTATAGAGGCGATTCAGAGAAGCAGATCGCGATCCGTGATCAGCTTCCTATCAACGTTTCCAGATTCGCTGCTGTAGCCCACCCTATCTCATGGTTGGGTACTCAGACCGATGTTCAGATGCGTACGCGAAGCTTTAACTTTCTCGCATACGGAGCGCTCGTAGGATCGACCCTTGCGCAGCTCCGGGTTGCTGGTCCTCCAGTGGAGTTGTACGTCCCTGAGAACGGATTGATCGCCCTCAACCCACCAATGACGCGAAGACGCATTGGTGCGCTCAGTACCAGAACAACCCATCCTCACTTCTTGGAGTTGTTTCAACAAGTACTGGATACCGTTGGCCTGCCAGTGAAGGTCGTAAATCCATACTCGCTGAAAACCAAAGGTGAAATGTTGCTGGAGTGTTTGGATCAGGCCACCCTCAAGCAACTGGTATCCGAGACAGTCTCGTGCGGTAAATGGAAACGAACACACGTGCAATGTGGCAAATGTGTTCCCTGCATCATCCGGCGTGCTTCTTTCCATGCAGCTAACATGGTCGATGCTACAAACTACAACACCAAGGGGCGCGACCTTGCTGCTGTGCTGAACGACAGCACCGCTAGAGATGACCTTATGGCAATGATCCTAGCCGCGCGGCGACTACCTAAAGTTGACGCCGCCAGGTGGGTTCCCCAAGCTGGTCCGTTGCCTACAGAACGCCATACTCGCGATAACCTGATCGACGTGGCTGCAAGAGGTATGAAGGAGGTAGGAACTTACCTGGATAGCCTTGGGCTTCTCTGAATGTGCGCAGCTCTCATAGACATCTAAATGTCGGAAAATGACCATCTCAGAGGTGAACGCTGATGAGATGGTCTGGAGAGTAGTAGTTGTATCATCAATAATACGCTGAGCTAAACGGGTGGATGATTTTCGCCAAGATCGTCCAGCATTGCAGCAAGCATACGTTGAGAAAAATCACGAAACTGACGAGATGTCATTTGCTCAGAGAATTTTTGCATTGCTCTGATTTGGTCTGAGTGCTTCCGCAAAGCTTGCTCTCTAGCGACAAGTTTGTCTGACAGAGAAAGATTTGATAGTTCATCTTCGGCTTGCTGGATGTAGTGATCGGGTGACTGATCTCCATGATGCCCAAGCTGTTGTTTTAGTTTTCGTCGCCGCATATTATCTCGTCGATTCGGGCTGTGAGTCGCAGTGTTCAACCCTGATTCAAGTAGTAAAGTGTAATCGTTGCTTCTATTTTGCGCGAATAGATGCCGAAGTTGGTGTGGATGAGCTTTTTCAGTAATTCCACTATCTTTGCGTAGTTTCGAGAAAATGTTAGTTATGTAGTTTGTACAAAGCGGCTTTCCTGTTCTGGCAGATATGAAAAGAAAACCATGGTCATTCGATTTTCCAATTGTTTTTTTTATTACTATGCGTCTTGAGTTTTTAATGTATTCATGAGCAATTTCCAGTGTGGATCGAGGGACTGTTACTTCTCTGTACTCAAGTTGGCCATGCTTTAGTGTGGTAAGTGTTAAGCCGTTGGGGGATGAGAAATTGTTCAGTGCATCCAGTATGTCAGCCACCATGATGGGAGCAGTTTCTCCTCTACGAGAACCTGATGCCTCCATCATTTCAATTATCAGGAAATTACGTTGGGATAAAAACGAAGATGAAGATTTGCAAGTAGCTTCCTTTAAGGCTTTTAGCGCATCAAACCCAATTGCGACGCCATGCCCAGGGTCTGATGACCTTGGGAGATTTTCTATAGTCCAGCGGGATCGGGAGGAATAGGGGGCATCATTATAATTTCCATTAGGTAGAATTCTTTCAGCGCGGATTACGCCGGTTTTACCAACGAAATTTTCTCGCCCCACATGAGTCCCGATAAACTCAAGAAAATCAAGGCTCATAAATATAATGTCGATCTGTTGATTTTCTGAGCGGAGCTTTGAGCCATCTGCGGAAACTGCTTTGAGTGTAAGCATGAAATGTTGGAAACGATTATCTGTGAAGTGAAGGAATGATATCTGATTGTTATAAGCGTATTGGATTATGTGGCTAAGGAGTGATAGATACGCCCTAACCGTTCCCCCGTTGTTTATGAGTGAATAACCACGCGAATAAAGCTCAAAGACAAACATGTTCGCGAAATAGCAAATTGAGCCATTAGGTAATCGAATTATTGGGAGTGATCCTGCATTCGTCATTTCAACACCCCCATCTGGCAGAACTACACCTGGCAGTTCAAAGTCAGGGGAGACGGACGTGATCATTGTTACTGGGGCTCTGCGCATGCCGAACTCCAAAATTCAGTAAGATCTAAGGTGGAGATCAAGGTGTAAATTTCCCCTCGATCTTTCAAGTAAACAGGTTTGATTAGCTCTGGAGGTAGGTATGCAACCCGCTCGTACATTTGCATTACTTTTCGATGAACATATGACAAACGCAAAATATGCTCCTCTAGATGTTTTATATTTTCTTGGTGGCGTTTGTTTTTCTCTTGTAGAGATCTCACAGTATCGGCTCGCTCTGGCGGCGGCGGAGGTTCAGAACTCAGTTTTTTGAGAACCCGCTGTCGCAATTTGTCTATGGCACTAAATCCACCAGGGATGACTATGTCGGCAGCAGACTTAAATGAATTCAAGGAGCAACCAATTATTTGATTTTCAGGGTCGCTGAGTTTTGCGAACTTTTGCTGCGTGATTAACGCATCACGTATCATCTGCATCGTCTCGTGTTTTTCAGGGGCTTTAAGAATGTCTATGAGCAGGCAGAATTTCTTATGGACGGATGCGGTATCTGTTTTTTTCATATTCTAATCATCCAAGTCTGTAACTTTTACCAGAAGAGTAAACTTGTGTATCACACTTCCGTCTTTATCTTTGATGTCAAAAAAACTTGGATCCAGGGAGATTTCTCCTTGTCTTAGATAACAAAGCAGATCGTACTCAATATTTTCTCCGCGCAAATACTCCTCAAAAGTTGGCTCTAGCTCCACTAGATTTTCGGACGAAAGATAAGCAAGGTCTTCGTTTATCTCTTTTGAGGTTTTGATATGAATAGCCTTCGTGTTGTAATCAAGTTTGAGCTTTTTCATGAGGCTGTCGATATTCTGGATGGGATTGTTGACGCTATCTGCCACGGCTTTATGTAGGGCGTATGCCTTCGCTTCATTCATTGCTCGACCGCCCACGACCTCTGTTACATAGCGATAAAAGCTGGAAAGATCGGTGTGCCCTAACATCCAAGAGATAGCAGGGGTCTTGAACTCACTAGAGGAATTGAAGAAAACCATCGCAAAAAAACGACGAAGTTGGTGTGGGCGGACGTAATGACGACGACGTACTCCATCTTCGCCTACCACACATTCAGATTGAAAGTAATCTGATGCCATATCGAAGCTATCATATATTCCCATCTCAGAACCATTTGTTACTCTCCCATCGTGACGGTTTATTGATTGGAATAGGTGGCGTTTAGAGGGGGTAATTCCTAACTCTGCAAGTTTTTTGTTGAATTGTTGAAAGGAATAAATAATTTTCGCGACGACACGGGGTATTGGTCGGCTGATGGTTTCGCGTTGATCTCCAGCTCCTGTTTTTGCTGGTTGAAACTCTAAATTATATTGAATATTCTGGTTCTTTTTGTTGTTCGGGTTTACGTCTGGCTTCAAGCATGTTTGTGAATCTAATCTAATAAGCTCAGAGCGGCGACGTGCAGATAAAGAGCATATGGTGATGCATGCGGCGCCCACCAGTACTTGATATAGTTCACTCAGGCCCACTCCATTTCTTAAGTCAGAATAAAATGAAGGTGAGTTTCTATACAGCGACCAACGAGTAGGTGAGGGAAAATCAGAGTCGAGGGTTGTTAAAGGTTTATAGCTTTCATTAATTGATAGCTTCTTGGTCGCACCATTTAATTGATGCTTCTGTAACGCACAAAGCATATGTTCGAGAATGTTGTCGGTGTGACAAATAATAAACTCCAAGCTGTTGTGTAGGACGCTTCCTATTACCTCCAATGGGAGAGTAGAAAAACGCCCGTCAGGCTTTCTGGTACGGCCAGCTAAAATACTTTTAACGGAAAGAGATAAAATTGCCTGCTTGTCTATATGGAAACTATCATTGGATTCGAATGACTGCGCCTTACGCAGAGTGTCTATATATACTCTAAGCTCTTTATTGCATAAGCCTTCATGGTAGCCCCGCCTAACTTCGACGGCATCAAACTCTGTCGCATAATATTCACGTCCAGCATCGAGTTCTTCAAAGCGAGTAGGACGTTGATTCATGCCGTGCAAAGTATCCTTATATAAAACTCTCAGTAAGTCTGAGTTGTTCAATACAAGGGCTCCCCGATTTGCTCGATACCAGCCTTTTTTCCAGAAAATGTAATGAGCGCGAACAATTTCATCTTCGGTCAAGTTTAAGCGTCGCGTCGATTCAGGAGCCAAGTACTTTAACCGAGGCTCTATTTTTATTGCCTCTGCAAAGTCGTGCTCATTTATGGATTGTATTTCTTGCCTGATATATTTCTCTGTTCTTGATGGAAAGTTGTATACGGCTTCGTTAATGGGGAGGTCTGCTACAAGTGTTAAAAAGTAGGTATAGTCATTTTTATTAATAATTCCGAGATCGTATTCCGAGACCTTGAAGCGTTCGACATTAAGTAAAATCCAGTCTGCTACGTAAAGCGCTTTCGTAAGCAGTGATTGTGCGTACGTTGGCTTATAAAAGCTTCCATTAAATCTAGGATGAACTTGAATGGCCATCATGTATCTAATGAACGCCAAGAGCTTTCTGTTTTTTTGATGTGTAAGGAGTAGACCGTTTGGTAGGCGTACCCGGAAGTCAATTGTTCGTACATAAACCCCCCCGTGACCATCCGGAAGCTCCTGGTGCCACACGTCATGGCTATATTCTGTGCCTACAGCAAACCAATAAGGATGAAAAATGGTTGTACCTACAGTGAGTGTCGAGAATACTTGGTCTCGAATTTGGTCATGAGTATGCAAGTTTCCTGGATTGTTAAACTTCTCCAAGAGGGCTTTGGCTTCTTCCGGGGAGATATTTGGTTGTTCAATTTTTGGTTTAATTACCATATACTACCCTATTCAGCCGTTCTGCAATTTCAAAGGAGGGTTGAGTTGTTTTCAATAAATATGCCGCCGCCATGGAGCAGGTTCCACCTAGCGCTCCCTCATTCGCCAACTCCCCAGCTATTCTGACTAGGCATGCTATTCGATACCACTTCATTGCTGTATTTGTTACTTTTTTGGATGTGGCAATTGCATCAGTGACCATCTCGTATAGAGAAAGCAATACGATCAATTTTTCTTTGTTTAAGCTGATGTAAATTCTATCGCTCGCGTTAGCTTCGTCAGTATTTGAATTTTTTTCGCGGGTGGCGTTTATCTCAAAATCGTAGTCCGGCCGAATGTTCTGAAGGAACCAGTCAAGTTCTTGTTCATTATTGAAGTCCATGCATTTCAATAAGTAGGGGCTGTTCTTCATGACTTCATAGATAATTGCGTTCTGAAATTGCCTAATCCATCGGTCCATTATGAAGTGCCGGACCGCTGGCGGTATGTAGATGGTTATAAGTCTCCCGCTATTTTGGGAGTGACCTGCTTCTTTAGAAACTGCGCTTTCACTCAATGAAGCTAAGTACTTTATGACTAGCTGATCTGCACGAGCAGTTCTCAGCGTCAGTCTATGAACCAACATGGGAGTATGTTCATTTGCAGGAGCCGCTTCGACTCCAGTAAGAAGGTTACGTTTGAATATATGTGTTTCATTTAGGTACTTCAAGGATGGTATAATTTTCATCCGAGTCGGCGCAGCTAGCCCGGTTCCACATCCCATCAATAGATACCGCCAATCATCTCCTCCTGATTTTTTTAAATATAGGCGTGCCTCTGATGTGAGTTTTACTATTGTTTTGAATAGCTTCGTCGATTTATGGCTTAGCGATATGATTTGAATTTTATTGGCACGCGCTTTTCGGCTGCGTGCTTTATATCCTTTTCCAGCTTGTGTAAAGCCGGTCATCTTCCCTTTTTTGTTGTATAACTCAAATGCTGAGAACCATGAAGGTGTGATTTGCGGGTGCTCTATATTTAGAAGATACAAAAAAGGCAGTAAGGTTTGAGATCTTAGGGTGTATACGGAGCTTTGGATGACTTCGGAGGGGATGTTTAAATCGTCTAAAAGTTGTTTGTTGAAATATGGGCTCTTATGCCAAGTGGCGCATAGATCTGCTGCCGAGACACAGTCAATATTGGCGGGGTTATCATCGTGAGAAATGACTTTCCCTCGTTTTGCGGCGTTTATTGAGCGCCGATAGCGTGCAAGTTCCTGAGCGCAAGTTTTTCTGCACACTTTAATGATGTAGTCGCGATTTTGCTCAAGTGCACTCTTTAAAGCGTCTAATGCGTCGTCGTCTTTTAGCGTTAGAGGTATAGGGGTCAACGTTTTATCATATTCAACAGTTTTGCTATAAACTGAGGTGTTAAAGTTAGGCGCTATTATCTGATACGCAGGCTCGGCAACGAAAATAGAGCCTGCGAGCACCTTTTCAAAAATTCCAACTATCCTAGCCCAAGTTTTGTAGTAGCTCTTAAGATCGTTCTCTGAGGCTATCGCTTTCAGCAGCCCATATGTGAAGCTCTTTTCTGTGAAGTTGTTAACTTTCAAGGGGGCCTTCAGATCTTGAAGCTCCTTATTTGTGCTGTAAGACAAGTACAGTGAGTTGTTAATGAATTTCAAGCACTCGGTATAGCTTTTTACTGAGTGATGGCTGTATCTGGATAGCTTCTTTGTAATTCTTGCCAGATAATAGTTTGTTAGGGTTTTTCCATACTGTAAGTAAAATTTAGAGAGGTTAATAAATGTAAGCTCTCCCGATTGGCATGGGATGAACCAACCCTGGTAATAAATGCGTTTGTCTTCGTCCTTAAGAGTTGATTCATATGTGGTAATGGAGTTGTTTATGCGTCGTGTTGAATTTGTACCCTGTAGCTTATTAGGCGTCAGAGGAAACCCGAAACACAAAGAAAGCATTTTAAGGATGGCGCAATAAATGCCGGATGCAACTTTTCGTGGATATGTGGCTTCTTGCAAAAGAAAGCCTTCGAATCCCTCTAGAAGTGACTCCGCTTTTTCTTGGGAGGTCACGCTATCAACTTCAAGTCGACGCATGGAAATGTCTAGGAATGCGTTCATTAACCCGGAATTACGGGGCCACAATCTGCTGATCTTTGGATTAAGTGCGATCCCTTTTTCTAATATGATTACCGCTTCGCTACTGATAGCCAGCCGAGGAAACCCTGTGATGAAATTAGTAGCGATCATAGAAGAATTAGGTGATTGAGATTCACAATATGGAACAGTGAATTTTTTTGTCTGTCAACTATGAAGTTTGATTGTTTGGAGGTGTGCGAGGGTTTTGGTTTTTTCCTAAGGTTTTGTAGTTTTGGCAGATAATTTGCAGTTAGAATTTTTGCAGGATGGTTGTTTGCTTATTATGTGGTTGACGGTTTTCTTAATTTTATTTTTTCACACTTTTTTGATTGTTAATTCATTGTGTTAAAGGTTTTGTGTTTTTTTGGTCTGGGTTATTTGTACACAATAAAATTTATCATTGATACATTGTTTATATATAATATCAGTGGATATGCATGCGTCTTTTGATAATCGTCAAAGTTTTGTAGGGCGTTAAACCTGTATCGGAGGCATCGCATTTATTGGGGTGTCGACGGTTTTTGACGGCTGTCGTATATAGGAAAATGTGCGATATCGAGAATGTCGCCAATCAGCTCCAGCAAACCTTTCGCCGAGTTGTATGCGACATCGATGGCCTGGCGTTCCGGGTGCTGATGATCAAGACGCTTGAGCGTCAGTTCAAGCATGCCAATGATTGCATTCATCGGCGTGCGGATCTCATGGCTCATCGTCGCCAGAAACGTGCTTTTGGCCCGGTTGGCGTTATCGGCGCGCTCTTTCGCGCAACGCAGGTCATCGAGCAGTTGTCGCCGGTCGCTGATGTCGATCCAGCCACCGATGATGCCTTGCACTGTTGCGCTGGAATCCCGATAGGGAAGAATCCAGTGATAGATCGTCAGTCGCCGGCCACCAATATGCAGCTCGCGATCGACTATCAACGGTTTGCCCTCAGCCACTACGCGTTGGTAGTCAGCCTGGTACTCCCGGGCTTCGAACACATTGTTCATCGAGCCCTGCATGACGCTTTTGCCGATGACATCTTCACGCCTGGCACAGAACACTTGCAGGTAACTGTCGTTGCAACTTTGCAGCAGCCCCTGGCGATCACGTACATAGATCGGGTGGGGCGTGCCATTGACCAGCGATCGCATGAACTCGAACTGATCGTTCAGCGCACGCTCTGCGGCCTTGCGTTGCTTGATCTGGCGTCGCATGTAGTCGTTCCATGCAATGGAAATCAGCAATAGCACGCCTGCACCGATGACGATTTGGTAGAACAGTCTCTGATAGTTGCGCCAGGTGCTTTGCGAGGACGCCGAATAACCGCGCCAGCGACTGTTGATGATGCCCAGTTCCTCGGGGGAAATGCTAAGCAAAGCTTTGTCGAGAATCGCATTCAGCTCTTTGGCGCCCCGAGCGGTGGCCAGGGAAAACGCTGCCTGCTCGGTGCCAATGGTGGTACTGATTTGCAATGTGTGCTCGAACAGGCGCGACGAAATGAAGTAATTGGCAATGACCAGTGAGTTCACCGCGCCCTCGGCCTGACCCTCGGCAAGTAACTCTACGGCGCTGAAGGTGTCCGGGGTCTCGATCAACCTGATCCGGGGGAATTCTCTGCGCAGGTAATCCATGAGTGGATTGCCACGGGCAATGGCCAGGCGTTTGTCCTGCAACTGCTCGAGGTTGGCCGGGCTGTCGGCGGCTTTGCGGGTCAGCAGGACGTAGGAATTTTCCAGAAAGGGGCGGGTAAAGTTCAGTTGGGCTTGGCGTCGGGCAGTGGGGAGCAATGCGGCGATCACATCGGCCTTGTTGTCCCTGACCTGCCTGATCATTTCGTCATCGCTGCGACTGTGCTGGATATCGAAGCGCAAACCTGTGCGCAGCCTGATCAGCTCGAGCAAATCAGCGGTGACCCCGCGAAAGTTACCATCACTGTCGAAAAACGACAGTGGTGCAAAGGCTTCATTGACGACGACGCGCACGATCGGGTGGTTTGCCAGCCAGTGTTCTTCCCGGTCAGTGAGTTGCAGCTTTTGATCGGTCAGCAAAATGTCGCTACCGGCGCTCCAGCGTTTGGCGATGTTTTCCCGTTCACTGGAGGGGATGGCCCTGATCATTGCGTTGATGATGCCAAGCAGTTCGGGGTTGTTCCTGTTAACGGCAAAGCTGAAACCATGGGCTTCCTGTTTGCCGAAGTTGGCCATCCGGATATTGTTCAAGTACCCCTTGTTGATCATGTAGTGAGTTGAAATCGTGTCACCGAGAAACACGTCCGCCTGATCGAAAGCCACGGCGTTGATCGCATTCTGGTAGGACGGATAGGACGTGATGATCGCCTTCGGGTACAACGCCTTGACTTCCGCCAAAGGCAAGTAGTGATACAACATGCTCAGGCGCAATCCGGACAGGCCATCGGTGAGGGATCGGGCTTCGCCTTCGCGGGTCACCAACACGGGTTGGTCGACGGCATAGGGAATGGACAGTGCAATGTTGGCATTGCCGGCTTCGAATCCATTGGCGGTGCCAAGCAGATCCACTTCGCCGTTCTCCAGTGCAGCGATCGCGGCGCCTCGGGAATTGAAGCGCTTTACCTTGACGGGCAAACCGGTTGTTTTTTCCAGGAGACCGGCGTAATCGGCGGTAAACCCTTCATAGTCCTGACCACTGGTGGTCAGGTCGAAAGGGGGATAGTCCGGGGCTGACGTGCCGAGCGTCAGTTGATCTTTGTGTTTTATCCATTGTCGCTGGGATTCATCCAGTGGAACCTCCAGCGCCCCGGCCTTCGATCGGCTGAGCAGCGTATAGTGTTCATTGGCCGGTGCCCCGAACAATGAGGTGCTCACGCATAGACCTGCGGTCACTTGAATCAGATAGACCTTCAAACGGCTGGGCATCCAGGTTCTCACACTAGTGCGTTACGTTTTGCCATCTCGATGAGTTCAACCAGGGATTTGGCCTTGAGTTTCTGCATGAGACGCTTCTTGTAAGTGCTCACGGTCTTGTTGCTCAGAAACATGCCCTTGGCGATTTCCTTGTTTGTGCGACCTTGGGCAAAAAGTTGCAGGACCATCAGTTCCCGATCGTTTACGGACTTGAACAGTTCCAGTTCGATGCAGCGTGTTTCATCTCCGCGGACGGGGTTCAAGGCCTCGCTCGGGAAATAGTTGTAACCTGCAAATACCGCTTTTATGGCACTGACCAGTTCACTGATGTCCTCTTGTTTGCAGACATAGCCCGATGCACCGGATTGCATGCAGCGAATACCGAAAAGTGTCGGGCATTGTGCTGTCAGTACCAGTGTTTTAAGTGGAGTGCTCATTGCGTTGAATCGGGATAGCACTTCCAGTCCATCCAGTTTTGGAATGCTGATGTCGAGAATGACCAGGTCTGGCATGCATTCGCGAACCATCTGCATGGCGTCGACCCCATTATCAGTTTCGCCGACGACTTTGTAACCTTCATGTTCCAGTAACATTCGAACGGCAAGGCGGATAACCGGGTGATCGTCGACAATAAAAACGGAGTTCATAATCAAGTCCCATGCGAGCTCAAATAAAGCGCGCACCTTAGCTCAGATACTTGTAGGGGCGCATGAACTGACTGAGTCGTAGCAGCAATATAGGAAAAGTCCTACAGATTAAAAGGAATAGGACTACGTATTAACTAGGTTTCTTGTTAGGAATGTTGAGAAAGTGTTGTGGCTGGAGGTGCGTTAAAAGGAAGATGTTTGTAAGTTTTACATTGTGTGGTTTTTATATTTTATAGATGTATTTTTATATTGGTGTCGAGGTCAATAGGTATCTAAATTCAGATTGTTTCAAAGGTTTTATCAAATAGCCCAATAATGGCAGCTCATACTCAGTAGCCGTTTTTACAAGTTCATCCAGTTCAAACATCGTCAGGCTGCTCAGAATGATTGCCTGCCGGATCAGCCCTCGCTGGCTGGCGAAGCGGACCAGATCGAGTCCCGTCAGACCGGGCAGGCATTGATCGCATAAAAGTACATCGAACGGCTGCTCGGCCCCGAACATATGCTGCAAGGCGCCTTCGGCACTGTCGGTGGTCGTCAGTCGGGTGAAGCCATAACTTTCCAGCAGGTATTGAGTGGCTATAAGTTGGAAGGGGTGGTCCTCCACCACGAGGATGCGTAGATCGTCTTCGGCCATGGTGCGCACTTCATCTGTCGAACAGAAAGGAGGGCGATTGTTTCGCGAGCGTGTCGGACAAGCGATCAGTTTGCTCGCCATGTGTTGTAGGGCGATTCGACGAAGTTTGAGTGTTGTCGGACTTTGAAGGGGGATCAGCCATAACGAATGCTGTAATGGCTGATCAATCGATACGCCTCAGTGGCCGCCGCGCCCGGTCATTTCCAGGGCCATGTCACTGGCATAGCTGTCGGTCATGCCGGCGATGAAATCGATCATGCGCAAAAACGAAGTGTGTAACGGGCCGTGGGGATCGGGTGCATTGTTGCCCAGCAGGTCAAGGATGCGCCGGCTCTTGAACGACGGGGTCCGCCCGTTGTGCTGCTCCAGCGCTGCTCCGCAAAAGGCGTTGAGCAGGATTTCCAGCGTGGTGTAGGCACCGATCTCGTGCAGGGTCTTGCGCTTGTCCTGGAAGATTTTCTTGCGGGCCATGTCCTTGGCGTTCAGTACGCAGCGCTTGGCGGGACCGTGCATGTGCTCCACCAGGTCGCCGGGCAATGTACCGGCCAGCAGCGCGTCCTGTTGCTCGACGAAGGCGCGGGCCGCGGCATTGGTCAAGTGTTCGATCGCCTTGCCGCGCAGGATCGCCAGCTTGCGTCGACGCGAATCACCGGGCCCGAGCTGGCGGTAAGTCTCCGGCAAGTCATCGCCCACAAGGCCCAGCAGCAGTGACTCGACTTCGGCGTATTCCAGCAATTCCATTTCCAGGCCGTCCTCCAGGTCGATCAGCGCATAGCAGATGTCGTCGGCGGCCTCCATCAGGTACACCAGCGGATGCCGCGCCCAGCGTTGCTCCTCCAGTTGCGGCAGGCCGAGTTTATGGGCGATCTGCTCCAGTAGCGGCAGCTCGCTCTGATAACAGCCGAACTTGTGCTTCTTGTATCCCAGCGAGTCGGCGTGCCTGGCCGTCCATGGATATTTCAGGTACGTGCCCAGTGTTGCGTACGTCAGTCGGGTGCCGCCGTCGAACTGGTGGTATTCCAGTTGAGTGAGTACCCGAAAGCCCTGTGCATTGCCTTCGAAATTCAGGAAGTCATTGCGCTCGACTTCACTCATTGCATCCAGCCAGCCACGGTCGGCGGCTTGCTGGAACCAGTGACGGATCGCGTCTTCACCGGAGTGGCCGAACGGCGGGTTGCCGATGTCGTGTGCCAGGCAAGCCGATTGCACCACCATCCCCAGGTCGCTGGGTTCGCACCAGTCGGGCAAGGCGTTGCGAATGGTTTCGCCGACCCGCATGCCCAGTGAGCGACCCACGCAACTGACTTCCAGCGAGTGGGTCAGGCGCGTATGAATGTGGTCATTGCTGGACACCGGATGGACCTGGGTCTTGCGCCCGAGGCGACGGAAAGCCCCCGAGAAGATGATGCGGTCGTGGTCTTTGTGAAAAGGGCTGCGGCCGAGTTCTTCAGGGCTGTGCAGCGGTTTTCCGAGACGTTCGCGGGTAAGCAGGGTTTGCCAATCCAAGGCGTGGGCTCTCCGTCGGGTGACTGATGGCCTAGCTTCCCGTTTCGCGCCATGACCTGCAAGCGGAACTACAACCGGCTGCGCCGATATCGATGAGCAGCAGGCGTACGGGATGCCCCCCTCGATAGAGGAGGGCATCCCGTCGACATTGCAAGGAATGCAGCCGCAAAGATGCTGATCAGTCTTTGCGCGACGAACCCTGCATGATCAGTTTGATCAGCGGCCCCAGTGTGGTGCCCAGGCGGATCAGCCGGGACAGGCTGCTGAGGCCGCCACCGTTTTTTGCACCCTTGCCGGTCAGGAAGCCCAGCAGGGTGACGACGGCCACGCCCCAGAGGGGGGCATGTTTGATGCCTAAACCGTCCTGCAGGTTTTGCGTCATCCCGCGCACGCGTTGCAAGGGTTGCAGCAGTTGCGCGGACTCGTGGCGGATTTCCTGGCGATGCATTTCCATGCGCAGGCGGATCAGGGCCTTGCGCATTTCCGTGCGGGAGCTGTTGTGTGGCAATTCAGGCAGGCTCATGGCAACAGGCGCTCCCGATCGTTGGCCAGCTCTTCCAGTGTGCCGTGGAAGGGCGAGGACTCATCGAAAATCGCCGCTCTCAAGCGCATTCCACAAAATATCGCGGCGAGGGTGTAGAACACGCAGAGGCCGATGATGGCGGTCAGGCGATACGTGTCCCAGAACACGATAAGCACCAGTGTCGACAGCCCTACCAGCAGCAGCAAGGCAAACACCAGCGCCAGGCCGGCAAACAGCAGCAGGCTGACGGTACGTGCCTTCTGTTCCTGCAGTTCGATGCCGAACAGTTCGACATGGCTGTGCAGCAACCCAAGGAAGGCCGCACCCAGGCGCCGCGATGAGGAGCTGGTTCCCGTTGCAGACGGGCCGGATTCACCGATCGACATATCAGCGCCGGCTAGCCAGCAGACCGATCAGGAAGCCCACGCCGGCCGCGATCCCGACGGATTGCCAAGGGTTGGCCTGGACATAGTCTTCCGTGGCGGTGACTGCAGCCTTGCCGTGTTCGCGCAGGGAGTCCTCGGTCAGTTTGAGGGTTTCACGAGCACGCAAGAGACTGTCGTGAATCTGCTCGCGCAACTCGTCGGCCTGATCCCCGGCCAGGGTCGCGGTGTGCTCCAGCAACCGCTCGGTGTCACTGACCAGTGTCTGAAAATCGTTCATCAGGATTTCTTGAGCGGTCTTTGCCTGGGTGCGGGCCATGGGGATCTCCATAAGTGGCTTTCTGATGCGTTCGAGTATGAGCCTTCGGCGAAGGTTCAGTTCTAATGACTGGTACAACTTTTGCTGTGTCGTGGTGCGCCGGTCGGCACCATTGCGCTATAGCCGGGCATGATTTCAGTAAAACCGTAGGACCAACAATCAAAAACTCGCGTAAACGTCCGGGGCGCGTTTTTCCTGGGCGGTGTCCGTGCGCCAAAGTGGTTCGGCCAGATCAGTCCGCTGATGCTTCGAAGCCGCAACTTGGTGCATGGGCTGTCATCGCGAACTGCTTTGGTGCTTTTTTCTGCCATAAGGTCTGCCCATCCCATGGAAAACCTGCAAAGCGCTGTGGACACCCTGGTCCATAGCTCCAACACGCTGTTCATACTGATCGGTGCGGTCATGGTCCTGGCCATGCACGCCGGTTTTGCCTTTCTCGAAGTCGGAACCGTACGCCAGAAAAACCAGGTCAATGCGTTGTCGAAAATCCTCAGCGACTTCGCTGTTTCGACACTGGCCTACTTCTTTATAGGCTATTGGATCTCCTATGGCGTGACGTTCATGCAACCGGCGGCCGTGCTCAATGCCGACCATGGTTATGGGCTGGTGAAGTTTTTCTTCCTGCTGACCTTTGCCGCGGCGATTCCGGCAATCATTTCCGGAGGGATCGCCGAGCGCGCACGGTTTGTCCCGCAACTGTGCGCTACTGCGTTGATAGTCGCGTTCGTCTATCCGTTCTTCGAAGGCATGGTGTGGAACGGCAACCTGGGTTTGCAGGCCTGGCTGCTGGAGCGCTTTGGCGCCGGTTTCCATGATTTCGCAGGTTCAGTGGTGGTGCATGCCATGGGCGGTTGGCTGGCACTGGCGGCGGTGCTGTTGCTCGGGCCGCGCAATGGCCGTTATCGCGACGGGCGGCTGGTCGCGTTCGCGCCATCGAGCATCCCGTTTCTGGCGTTGGGCTCGTGGATCCTGATTGTTGGCTGGTTCGGCTTCAACGTCATGAGCGCGCAAACCCTGCAAGGTGTCAGCGGTCTGGTGGCGGTGAACTCGTTGATGGCCATGGTTGGCGGTACGGTGGCGGCACTGATCGTCGGGCGCAACGACCCGGGCTTTCTGCACAACGGCCCGTTGGCGGGGCTCGTGGCAATCTGTGCCGGATCCGACTTGATGCATCCTGTAGGGGCGCTGGTCACCGGTGTCATCGCGGGCGGACTGTTTGTCTGGTGCTTTACCGCAGCCCAAGGCAAGTGGCGCATCGACGATGTGTTGGGTGTGTGGCCGTTGCATGGCTTGTGCGGCGTGTGGGGCGGCATTGCCTGCGGCATTTTCGGCCAGGGCGCCTTGGGCGGGCTGGGCGGGGTCAGTCTGATCAGCCAGTTGATCGGCACTGCACTGGGCGTCACTGTGGCGCTGGCCGGCGGGTTTGCGGTGTACGGCGTGATCAAGGTGCTGCATGGATTGCGCCTGAGCCAGGAAGAGGAGTATTACGGCGCGGACCTGTCGATCCACAAGATTGGCGCCGTGAGCCAGGACTGACCCGGGTCGCTTCATTGTCGGCGGCATCGGGGTGGGGGGGGCTCAATGGCTCGACGGTTATTCGAGGCCGGCCTAGAATGGTCACTTCATTATCAGGTTGAGCACTCATGCTTCCCGAATGTCAGCTGTTCGGCACCCTTGGATGCCATCTCTGTGAAGTTGCCGAAGCCATGCTGATGGAGTTTGTCGAGCGCGGTCTGCTGGTGGAACTGGTGGATATCGCTGACGATGAAGCGTGGTTTGCAGCCTACAGCCTGCGTATTCCGGTATTGCGGCGAGTCGACTCCGGCGCTGAACTCGGTTGGCCGTTCAGTGCCGATGAGGTGGTGGCGTTCCTGCGATAAGCGATTTTTGCGCTGGCGGCATGTCCCGCCTGTCGAACTTTGCGATTGATCCCCTTGGCTTATCCGGTGTTGATCGGATACTGTATGCGCATACAGTTATTCGCGGTGCCTGCCTTGCCGTTGCCGGTTTTCGGGCGCGAGCAGGCAAGCCGGGGCGTGAGAGGGATGAATCGTGGTCAATGTCGAGCAGTTGAAGAACAGCGTGAACCGGATGTCCGCGGACGTCGTGCGCGAGGCCGTCCTTGAATTGCGTCTGGATGGTCTGGTGACCGAGGGGAAAACACCCTTCAACAAAACGCATTTCAATACCTGTTTCGCAGAAATCGAAGCCTTGTTTCAACGCGCGGGCTATCACCGACAACTCGATGTCGTGGGTTATCAGGGATTGTTGTACGCCCTGTATGACCCCGCTCGCTGGGAGGCGGTCGATGTGCTGCGCTGGCTCAAGGAGTACACCGAAGCGGCGGCGCGCGCACAGATCCCGGCTTGAGGAATCTTAGGGGGCGTTCTCAATTAGTTTTCACGCCGCGCCGGGCCTGCTGTTGTGCAGGGCAAGGCGCGAGAAGCGTGGTTTGGTCATTCCAAATAAGCTTCGAGCAACGCAGCCCTGCACAACAGCAGGCCCGGCCCTTCGGGTTGTGCCTTAAAACGGGCCAGGCTGCGTTGCAGGCCTTGGAAAGGGAACACCATTTCCAGCGGCCTGCGCCTTGCCTGGCCCGCTTTAAGGCGACAACGCGACGGGAAAACTAATTGAGAACGCCCCCTAGGTTCGTACCCCTTGCTGTTGGATAATGCCGCCCTGCACTGAGGGTTAGAGCTTTCGTATGTCCACTTCTTCTTTTTCCGCGGCACACAGCCAGGCCAGTACGCTCTACTTGCCACCTGGCCCGTGGCAGACCGTTGTCGATTGCCTGTGTGAGCATTTCAGCGCCATCGGTCGTGAACAATGGCTGGACAGAATCGCCCGCGGCCGGGTCCTCGATGGGCAGGGCATGCCGATTGCCCTCGACCTGGCCTACAGGGAAGGGTTGCGGATTCATTATTTTCGCGAAGTGCCGGATGAAAAGCCGATCCCGGTGATCGAATCGATCCTGTACGCGGACGAGCATCTGGTGGTGGCCGACAAACCACACTTTCTACCCGTGACGCCGGCTGGCGAATACGTCGAACAGACCCTGCTCAGGCGCCTGATCCGTCGCCTGGACAATCCGCATCTGGTGCCATTGCATCGCATCGACCGGCATACCGCGGGGCTGGTGCTGTTTTCCGCCAATCCGCAGAGTCGTTCGGCTTATCAGTCGTTGTTTCCAACCCGGCAGATCGAAAAACGCTACGAGGCCATTGCACGAGCATTGCCTGACCTTGTGTTCCCGTTGGTCCATAAAAGCCGGCTGGTCGATGGCGAACCGTTCTTCCGCATGCAGGAGGGGCCAGGGGCCAGCAACACCGAGACTGCGGTCGAAGTCAGGGAGAAACAGGGGGATCTCTGGCGTTATGGCCTATACCCGGTGACGGGCAAGAAACATCAGCTTCGGGTACATATGGCGGCGTTGGGAGCCGCTATCTGCAACGACCCGTTTTACCCGCAGGTGCTCAAGGATGCGCAGGATGACTATGCCAATCCTTTGAAGCTGCTGGCTCAGGGGCTGAAATTCATCGATCCGGTCACAGGCCAGGCGCGAGAGTTCGAGAGTCAAATCACCCTGCAATGGTGATCGGCAAGCGCCCCTGAAGCGCTGTTCTCCAGACATGAAAAAGCCCGCATCAAGCGGGCTTTTTCGTATCCGGTGGAGCCTGGATTACAGCTCTTTAACGGTGCGAACCTGGTCTTTGTTGATGCGGGTCTGCTTGCCGTCGAGCTGTTCGAATTCGTAGAAACCGGAATCCTTGTCGAACCGTGGCGTGTCGACGGCCTGAATTTCGCGACCGTCATTCAAGGTGATCACTGTGGGCGATGCACAACCGGCGAGGGTGGCGAGGCCGAGTGCGAGCATGAAAGTGGCGAGGGTCCGTTGAGTCATGAGTGTGTCTCCGAATAGGAATTCTTTGGTTACTGAGCTTGAGACGTACGCTGTCCGCGCAAGTTCCTGATTAATGTCAGTCTGGCACAGTGTCATGACCGCTTAACAGTTCCGGCGTGTTGAGGTTCGCCAGCCGAGGGTCCTTGTCGGGACATTGCAACGAGGTCGCACCGAGCTTGCGCATCAACCGGCCAGGGCTGCGCTCACCCTCGTTCCAGGCATTTTCAAATGCGGCCCTGTGTAGCACGGGAATCACACACAACAACGGCTCCCAGTGGCCATCATGTCGCACCATCAGTGGCTTGTCCGGATGCAGGTTGGCGGTCTCGCGCATGTTGTCGATCAGCGCAGCATCGATGCCCGGGACGTCACAGGGCAGGACCAGCAGATGGGTATGGCGAGCAGCTTTCAGGCCTGCCCGAATGCCCGCAAGAGGCCCGGGGAAGTCGCCCTCATCATCGTGGACCAACTGGTCGGCGTAGGGCGCATACTTCTCAAGGTTGCGATTGCAGGAGATGATCAGGTCATCGGTCAGCGGGCGGGCCTTGCGGTGCAGATGCGCAATCAGGGGGGCGCCTTGCCAGTCCAGCAACCCTTTATCCTGCCCTCCCATGCGTTGGCCGCGCCCGCCCGCCAGGAGCAGAATGGAGCAGGGCGGCAATTGAGAATTCTTGATCATGGCAGGTCTCCATGGGAGCGGCGAAGAAACGGAGCGCTGTGATATAACACCGGGCTGTTTCTCCTACAACTGGACGAGCCTATGAAAGCCAAGGCTGATGTACCTTTCGCACCGCTGAATATTGCAGTGCTGACTGTCAGCGATACCCGCACACTGGAAACCGACACCTCGGGTCAGCTCTTTGTCGACCGCCTGACCGCAGCCGGCCATTACCTGGCAGCCCGGGTGTTGCTCAAAGATGATCTCTACAAAATTCGCGCGCAAGTCGCCAACTGGATTGCCGACGATGTCGTGCAGGTTGTGCTGATCACCGGCGGTACCGGTTTTACCGGGCGCGATAGCACGCCGGAAGCCGTCAGTTGCCTGCTGGACAAACAGGTTGATGGATTTGGCGAGCTGTTCCGCCAGATCTCGGTTGCCGATATCGGCACCTCGACCGTTCAGTCCCGGACGTTGGCCGGCCTGGCCAATGGCACGCTGGTTTGCTGTTTGCCGGGCTCGACCAATGCCGTGCGCACCGGTTGGGACGGCATACTGGCCGAGCAGCTGGATTCGCGGCATCGGCCGTGCAATTTCGTGCCTCACCTGAAACAGGCAGCGCCTTGTGAATCCCGTGGGTAAGCCAGGCAAGACTGGCAGCCTGATGCCTGTCGAGCAGGCGCTGGCGCGCTTGCTGGAAATGGCCGAGACCTCAAGGATTGTCGAGCGTGAACGCTTGCCGTTGGCGCAGGTACAGGGGCGTGTGCTGGCTGAAGACCTGGTGTCGACCCTGGATCTGCCGCCCTGGCCCAACAGTGCCATGGACGGTTATGCCTTGCGCATGGCTGACTGGACGGGAGAGCCGTTGGTGGTCAGCCAGAAGGTGTTTGCCGGCCAGGCTCCCGATCCGCTGCAGCCAGGAACCTGTGCGCGCATTTTCACCGGGGCGCCTGTTCCCGCCGGTGCCGATTGCGTCGAGATGCAGGAGAACGCCGAGGTTCAGGCAGATGAGCGAGTACGTTTCATCGAGTCCTTGACCCATGGCCAGAATATCCGCCCGCAAGGCCAGGAAACGACCGTCGGCGAGTTGATTCTGCCGGCAGGTACGCGGCTGGGGCCGATCGAGCAAGGATTGGCTGCCTCATTGGGGCGCGCCGAGCTGGACGTCGTGCGCAAGGTGCGTGTGGCGGTGCTGTCCACTGGCGACGAGTTGATTGAGCCGGGGCAGGCGCTGGGTCCGGGACAGATCTACAACAGCAACCGGGTGTTGTTGTGTAGCTGGTTGCAGCGTTTGGGGTGTGAGGTCGTCGACGCGGGCATCCTTGCGGACAATCTGGAAACCACGCGTTCGCGATTGGGTGAGTTGAAGGATGTCGACCTGATCCTCTCCACCGGTGGCGTATCGGTGGGTGAAGCCGATTTTCTGGGCATCGCCTTGCGCGAAGAGGGCGAACTGACGCTGTGGAAACTCGCCATCAAGCCAGGCAAACCGTTGACGTTCGGGCATTTTCGCGGTGTGCCGGTGATCGGCTTGCCGGGCAATCCGGCGTCGACCCTCGTGACCTTTGCCCTGTTGACCAGGCCCTATCTACTGCGCCGTCAGGGTGTAAAGGAAGTTGAACCGCTGAAGGTGCAGGTGCCGGCAGGGTTTGACTGGCTCCAGCCTGGCAATCGGCGTGAGTATTTGCGCGGACGGCTGGAAAACGGCAGGGCGACGATCTACAAAAACCAGAGTTCCGGTGTATTGCGCAGCGCTGCCTGGGCCGATGGGTTGGTAGAGGTCCTTGAGGGACGCACGCTGGTTCAGGGTGATAGCGTCTTTTTCATTCCGTTGAGCGAAGTCCTGAGCTGACAGCTTCAGCGGATTCACCAAAAGAAACCCGGTTGATTGAACCGGGTTTCTTTTGGGTGGCCACTCAATGCGCCAGAAACAATGAAATGACCTGTTCGAAACGGCTATTGGCGATCCAGCCAAGCAGGCCCAGGATCACGGCTGTGCCGCAGGCGGAGTAGGCAAGCCTGTGCTTGATGGATTTAACGTCGCCCCGGACTTCGTCCATGTCCCTGCGTATGTGCTTGAGGTGTGCTTCCAGCTCGGTGACGCGAGGTTCCATATCAATTTCTCCGGTGGCTTTTGTGCTGCTGCATTCAGCTCGATCGCCTGCACTTTTTACGATGGTCGGTGAACCGAGGTTTTGGCTTTGCATGGCACGTCCTTGTGGTGTCCTGCGGTAACTCCAAAAGTCGACCAATTCAGACTCCCGGTCAATTGAGCTGATTCTTCACGTTTTGTAAGAAATTTCCTGTTGTGTGGGAGACCAAGACTCTCCAACTGGAAATAATCAGTGTTCTTGCGACCTTTAAGGGGGGGGCGTTGCGGTCAATATCTACCGGATGCCATTCAAGCCAGGAGTGAACGGATGGGAGATCGCATGGCGCTGGTGATTCTGCAGGGTAAACAGGCACTCAACGAGGCGGTTTGCACCGCTATCGAAAGCCTGTGCGAGCAAGGTCTCGGAAGGGCTTTACATCAACCCTGATGGTGAGCCGCTGGAAGGGGACAACCTGCGCTTCTCGGTTCGCCCAGCGGCGTTACTCGTGCATCTGCCTGAGGATTCGCCGCTGTTGCGTGCCCGTTCAGCGCCTAGTCATCAAGGCTGATGATTTGCTCACGTACGGCAAACAACACCAGGCCGGCCACATCGTAGATCTGCAAGCGCTTCATGATCTGCGAACGGTGGGTTTCGACGGTCTTGACACTCAGCCCCAGGCCATTGGCGATCTCTCGAGTGGATTTCCCGCGAACGATCAATCGCAGGATTTCCAGCTGGCGTGCCGTCAGGTTATGCGAGTCGGCAGGTTCCGGTTGGTGCTTCTGGTTTCGGGTCAGCGCCTGGTTGATCACCGTGTGGGCAATGGCCGGGCTCAGATAACGCTCATTGTTGCGCAAGGCCTCCAGCGCGTGCTCCAGTTCGGTCGCCGTGGTGTCCTTGAGCAGGTAGCCATGGGCTCCGGACTCCAGCGCCTGCATGATGAGGGCCGGGTCGGTGTGCATCGAGAGGATCAGGACCTTGCTCTGCGGGCGCACTCGCTTGAGTTGCTGCAAGGCTTCGAGGCCGCCGGTCTGGCGCATTGAAATATCCAGCAGGACAATATCCGGGGACAGATGCCCGACCATTTCGAGCAACTGCGAGCCGTCATTGGCCTCGCCGATGACCGCATAGCCAGGCAAATCCATTACCAGGGCGCGCACGCCAGCCCTGATCAGCGAGTGGTCATCCACCAGTAGTAAATTACAAGTCAATGCAGAACCTTATTCGAACTGGCCCGTTCGAGCGCACGGGGCGCCCAGGGAAAAAGAGCTTCGATCTGGGTGCCTTTGCCCGGCTCGCTGGTAACGGTCAGTGTGCCGCCCAGTTGATCGATCCGTTCCGACATCCCGGCCATACCGCGTTGCCCCTCACGACCTGGATCTGTTGCGGGCGCGAAACCCTGGCCATCATCGCAGATCTGCAACTTCAGGCCTTGGGGCAAGCGTTGCAGGCACACCACCAGGTTCTTGGCCTGGGCATGCCGCAGGATGTTGGTGACCGCTTCCTGAGTGATGCGGAACGCTGCCACAGCCATTTCCTCCGGTATGCCGGTCAGGCGTTGCTGGCATTCCAGACTCCAGTGCACCGGCGTGTTGGCCAGGGTCTTGAGCAAGTGTGCCCGCAGACTGGCTTCCAGACCAAGGCTGGTCAACTGCCGGGGATTGAGAATGGCGGATACGTCACGAACTTTGGTCAGGGTTTCTTCCAGCGTGTCGCAGAGAACCGAGCATTGCCCCTGAAGTTCTTCGGGCATCCGGCGCTTGAGCCAGTCACTTTGCAGTTTTGCGGCGGTCAGCAATTGACCGATGTCGTCATGCAGTTCCCGGCTCAGTCGGTGACGCTCGTTTTCCTGAACCTGCAACAGCCGGTCGGCCAGTTCCTGGGGCTGGAACTTGATGGATTTACGCGAGAGGCGGTACTGCACGGCAACACTGGTCAGTGCAACGATGTTGAGTGCCAGCAATGACAGTGGCAACGGGATGGACAAGCCATAGACCAGCAAACTGCCGAGCGTCGAGCAGGCGCATAGCAACAGCGTGAATGTGCGCGCATTTTCTCGGGAGGGTGGCCACATGGCGATTGACTTGAGGCTGGCGTGCATAGCGGATGGAGCCAATGGATGTTCGCTGCGGGCTGGCCGGTCATGCTGGCTGACAGGCCCATGTTGTTTAATCTGGAGCGTCGACTTCAACGGGATGTACTTTTTTGTTGGAGAGTTCAGCTCCGAACGGGAGCGAGCTGCGTCCGGCTGCAACCACACTGCCATTAATTGGCGTCAACTAATAGGCGGCATAGTAGCACTTAAGATACCGTTGGTCGCGTCTGTATATATGTCCGAAGAGTCAGGAGTCCAGTCGTTTTGACGATGGTTCCATCATGGGACAAGTTGGTTGTTGCCGTCGTGAAATACAGCTTTTCCCTGGGGATTTTTGTTGATATCAGGCATTACCCCGGTCAAGGCGGGCACGCAATTGTCGATGGATAGATAATGTTTGTTGAAATATGTCGCTTATGGCTATGAGATATTCATTTGCGACATGTGCGCACTCAAGTTACAGCGCGGTATTGATAACCAAAACACGCCAAACGGCATGGTTTGGCAAATTCAGGCCTGTTGTTCCAAATAGGGGACGAGGGTGAACGGCCTGGAATTGACCGGTGGTTGAAACCGGCTTTGCCCGACCTGAAAGGCAAACGCTTCGATAAGGATGACCTGCTCGCTGTCATCGAGACTGAGCTGTCCGGTGGTCTGGTCGATGAGTTCGAGTTGCCAGGCAATCAGGGTCAGACAGTCTTTCAGGGCGCTCAGCGCTTCGTCGTGCAGGCTCATCGTATTTTGTGCGTGGTTGAGCAGGCCATGAATATGCAGGGAAAACTCCGACACGGCCGCCAACGCCAGGGCATCGGCCTTGCTGGCCAGCTTGAGCAGCGTGCTGAGCATGCAGTCGATGGCGTCCTTGTCATTGCTGATCAGCTGTAGATGACTCAGGCATTCCTCGGTTTTAGCCAGGAGTGTTTCAGCCTCGACGAGAAACTCCGGGAGCCGCTGGGCCCACTCTTTACGGTCGTTCGGCATACTTATCTCCACAACGTCATGTCAAATGAGGGGATATCGTGCGTGTCGACGAGGGCGGTCTGGACCCCGGCATTGCCAAGTCGTCGGGTGAGCGGGTTTCGACTGGCCCGGAGGCAGGCTGGGGAACACGAGAGGGTGGTTGGCCACTTACTTGCGATCGCACACAAAAGCCTGACTCCGTTCATGCAATGAGAATGGCGTCACATTAATGGCTATTGGATATTGCGAATATCAGGTTGCACCTGATTGTTGATAGGGGAATCCCTTACGCAGCGGAACCTTTCACTCGAACCAGGGTCGCGTGGCGCAGAAGTGTAGCGGATGTGATAACGGCGCCAGTAAAGCATGATGTTAATGTGACATCAATGCCTTGGCGTGGCATTTTAGAGAGGGTCAAGTTTTGGCAAAAACAGCCGATAACCTGCTCTAAGTGAATTCATCCGAACAAGACCAGGAGTCATTGATGGCCGGCATTCTCGACACGGTAGACCAACGCACGCAACTGGTGGGTGAGAATCGCCTGGAAATTCTCATGTTCCGGCTCGCCGGACGGCAATTGTTCGCGATCAACGTGTTTAAAGTACAGGAAGTCCTGCAGCTGCCAAAGTTGACGCTGATGCCGCAGCGCCATCCTTTCGTGTGCGGCGTGGTCAACCTGCGTGGCCAGACCCTGCCGGTGATCGACCTGTCCCAGGCCATTGGCATGCGTCCATTGGTGCCGGGGCCTGGCAGTACGATTATCGTCACTGAATACAACCGTTCGGTTCAGGCCTTCCTGGTCGGTGGCGTGGACCGGATCGTCAACATGAACTGGGAAGCCATCCTGCCGCCTCCGAGCAGCGCCGGCCGCCAGCACTACCTGACGGCCATCAGCAAGGTCGACGATCAACTGGTGGAAATCATCGACGTCGAAAAGGTCCTGGCCGAAATCGTCCCGTACAACGCCAAGGTCTCCCGCGACAAGCTCGAAGATCCGGTTCTGGAACGCGCCCGTGGCCGTGAAGTGCTGCTGGTGGATGACTCGAACGTGGCCCTGGCGCAATTGCGCGATACCCTGGGACAGTTGGGCGTGAAGATGCACATCGCCAGCGACGGATTGAAGGCCTTGAACATGCTCAAGGCCTGGGCCGACACCGGCGTGGACATGACCGAAAAACTGCTGATGGTGTTCACCGATGCGGAAATGCCGGAAATGGATGGCTATCGCCTGACCACTGAAATTCGCAACGATCCGCGCCTGCGCGGCTTGTACGTGGTGCTGCACACCTCGCTGTCCGGCAGCTTCAACGACTCGATGGTAAAAAAGGTCGGCTGCGACAACTTCCTCTCCAAGTTCCAGCCGGACAAGCTCGTCGACGTAGTGCGCCAGCGCCTGATGCTTGACGAAGTACCGGCCTGATCAGGCCACGGTCAATCTGTAGGAGCGAGCTCGCTCGCGATGGTCTTGAACGATAACGCGTAAAACCAGATGCCCGGCGGCGTCCTTGGGTTTTTCGCGAGCAAGCTCGCTCCTACAGGTTTTTTGCACTTTGATTCGCTGACCAAGCTCGTATAGGGTGGCGTTTTTGCCTACCAGGGAGCTGGCCATGTTGCGTCTGAGCGCGCTGTATCGTTATCCGTTGAAATCCGGCAAGGGCGAGGTCTTGCAGCAAGTCGGCCTCGACAAGCTGGGGCTGGACGGCGATCGTCGCTGGATGCTGGTGGACGAGGCCAGCGGTCGCTTCCTGACCCAGCGGGCGGTGGCGCAGATGAGCCAGTTGTCGGCGTTGTGGAATGCCGAAGGCGGCTTGACCCTCAGTGCTCCCGGTCACTCACCGATTGATATCGCCTTGCCCGGCAGCGATGCGCAACTGCGCGGTGTGACCATCTGGCGCGATACCTTGCGCGTCCCCGATGCTGGCGACGCGGCAGGTGCCTGGGTCAGTGAGTTCATCGGTAAACCGACACGCCTGGTGCAAGTCCCGCTTGATCGGGCGCGGATGACAGAGGCCGGTTACGGCAAGGATGACGATCAGGTGGCGTTCGCCGATGGCTATCCGCTGTTGCTGATTGGTCAGGCCTCCCTCGAGGACTTGTCGCAACGGGTCGGGCGCCGGTTGGAGATGCTGCGTTTCCGGCCAAACCTGGTGGTCGAAGGCAGTGAAGCGTTCGCCGAGGACGGCTGGAAGCGTATCCGTATCGGCGAGGTCGAGTTCCGCGTGGTCAAGTCCTGTTCACGCTGCATCCTGACCACCATCGACCCGCAAACCGGGGAGCGCAGCGACGACCGTGAACCCCTGGCAACCTTGCAGAAATACCGTTCGCAGGCGGACGGCGCCATGTTTGGCCAGAACCTGGTCAACGACGGCAACGGTCGACTCGAAGTCGGCATGCCGGTGACCGTTCTCGAGTAAAACCCGTGAATAAAAAAATGCCCGTGTCCAGGAACACGGGCATTTTTTTCGCTGTAAAAACGCGGGGGTTTTAGCCGCGGTATTCGCACAGGTAAGCGGTGTCGACGGCCACTTTCAGCTGGAACTTGCTGTTGGCTGGAACGTTGAACTGGCTGCCGGCGGCGAAGGTTTCCCAGTCGCTGCTGTCTGGCAGTTTGACGGTCAATGCGCCACTGACCACGTGCATGATTTCACGCTGGCTGGTGCCGAATTCGTACTCGCCCGGAGCCATGACGCCGATGGTCGCCGGACCTTCTGCGGTGCCAAAGGCGATCGACTTGACGGTGCCGTCGAAGTACTCGTTGACTTTAAACATGGGCGATTCCTCGAAAAGGGCTAAAAAGGGCCGGCCAGTATGCACAAGGGGGCCGGTGCCGTCACCTCTCCAGAGGGGGGAGAATCTGCGGTAACAAGCGCGCCGTATTACGCGCATCTTCCAAAGCCCGGTGTTGCTGCCCGGTAAATTGCAGGCCAGCAAGTTGCAGCGCGCCGTTGAGCCCCAGTGGGCGCTCCAGGCGGCGAGCCTTGGCAAAGCGCTGTTTGAGGTTGATATGCGGCGTACGGCTCAGGACGCTGTCGAGTTGCAGGCGCTGCCATTCCTGAAGGAACTGCTGGCGATCGTAATCGCCCCAGCTGACCCAGCTTTCCAGCGATGAATATTGTCCCAGCCATTGTTCGAATGAGGGCCAGATTTCGCTCAGCGTCTGGGCCGAATCGACATCGGCCTGGGTGATGTGCGTCAGCTCCCGACAAAACGGTGTAAGCAGCGGCCGCCGCAGTGGCCGTACAAAGCACTGGAAGTGATCCACTTCGCGCCCTTTGCGGTCCACCAGGGTGGCGCCGATTTCAATGATTTCCATATCTGTTACCGGCCAACCACCCTCATCGGTGGTGGCCTCCAGATCAATGACCAGCCAATGAGGCATTGCAGGGTTCCTGGTATCCGCGTCCTGATGGGTTTGAGCGTAGCCAAACCCGGAGGTTCCGCCTAGCGGCTTATTCGACCTCCAACAGAATCTGCCGGTTTTTCACCTGATCCCCGACTTTCACTTGCAGGCGTTTGAGCACACCGTCGATGCCCGATTTCAACGGGTGTTCCATTTTCATCGCCTCCAGTACCACCAGCAGCTGGCCCTTGGAGACCGGGCTGCCTTCGTTGACCAGGACATCGACAATCGCCCCGTCCATCGGTGCCTTGAGGGTGCCGGAGCTGGCATTGGCCTGGCTGCGGACCGGCGCCTGGGTGCGGTCGACGAACTGCAGGCTGCCCGGCCGGGTAAACAGCCAGAGACGCCCGGTCTCCAGGCGGTAAGCGTGGCGATGGCGGATGCCGTCGATTTCGAGAGTGGCCCAGCGTCCGTCGCAGTGGATGATTTTCAGTTCGAGATTGTGCCCGGCGGCCTGAATGCGCAATGGCTCGCCCGGGATGGCCTGCAACGCGACCGGCCAATCCTGGTCCTCAAGGCCGATGCGATAGTGCAGCGGCACGCTGGCGTTGTTGCGCCAACCGCAAAGCGGGGCCGGATGAGCCTGCGCTTGGGCCTGATAGAAGAGGGCGGTCGCGATGGCCAGGTGTTGTGCGCCCGGGGTGTGGGATTGCAGACAAGGGTGGTCGGCGAAGTGTTGCGGGATGAATCCGGTACTGAATTCACCGCCGGCGAACTGCGGGTGATCCAGCAGGCTGGCGAGCAAGCGCTGATTGCTTTGCACGCCCAGCAGCACGCTGTCCTGTACTGCCCGCAGCAATTTGCGCCGGGCTTCCTCGCGGGTGGCGCCGTGGGCGATGAGCTTGCCGAGCATCGGGTCGTAGAAAGGGCTGATGACCTGGCCTTCGATCAGGCCGTGGTCGATCCGCACGCCGTCCTGCAATCCCGGCTCCCAGGCCACCACGCGCCCGGTTTGTGGCAGGAAACCCTGAGCCGGATCTTCGGCATACAGGCGCACTTCCATGGCGTGCCCGTGGAGCTGCACCTGCTCCTGGCGCAATGGCAGCGGTTGCCCTTCGGCGATGTTCAACTGCCAGGCCACCAGGTCCAGCCCGGTGATCAGTTCGGTGACCGGGTGTTCCACTTGCAGCCGGGTGTTCATTTCCAGGAAGTAGAACTGCCCGCGCGCATCCAGCAAAAACTCCACGGTGCCCGCGCCGACGTACTGCACTGCCCGCCCGGCCTGGAGCGCCGCTTCGCCCATGGCCCGGCGCAGTTCAGGCGTCATCACCGGGCAGGGGGCTTCCTCGATGACTTTCTGATGCCGGCGCTGCACCGAGCAATCGCGCTCGCCGAGGTAAATCAGGTTGCCGTGGCGGTCGCCGAACAGTTGAACCTCGACGTGACGTGGTTCGACCAGCGCCTGCTCGAGAATCAGTTCGCCGCTGCCAAAACCGTTCAGGGCTTCGGAGCGCGCGGTACGGATCTGTTCCAGCAAGTGGCCGGCGTCGTGCACCAGGCGCATACCGCGCCCACCACCGCCAGCGCTGGCCTTGATCATCAACGGATAGCCGATGCGCTCGGCCTCGCGGCTCAGGGTGGCGTCATCCTGTTCGGCGCCTTGATAGCCTTTGATGCAGGGCACGCCGGCTTCGAGCATGGCGATCTTCGAAAGGCGCTTGCTGCCCATCAGTTCGATGGCTTCGGGACTGGGGCCGATGAAGGTGATGGCGGCGTCCTGGCAAGCGCGGGCAAACCCGGCGTTTTCCGAGAGGAAGCCGTAGCCCGGATGGATCGCATCCGCGCCCGTGCGCCGGGCTGCGTCGAGGATGGCCGGGATATTCAAATAGGACTGTTGCACCGCGGCCGGGCCAATGTTGACTGCCTCGTCTGCCATCTGCACGTGCAGTGCGTCGGCGTCGGCGTCGCTGAACACGGCGACCGTGCGATAGCCCAACGCCTGAGCTGTGCGCTGGATGCGGCAGGCGATTTCACCGCGGTTGGCGATGAGGATTTTTTTGAGTCCGGGCATGGGGTGCTCCCTTGGGTTTTACGGTGAATGTGCTGGCCTCTTCGCTGGCAAGCCAGCTCCCACAGGATTTGTGAGCGACATAGATCCCTGTGGGAGCGGGCTTGCTCCGGGCGGCGTTCCGACGATGCTTTTTAAATGGCCCACCCCGGTTTGCGTTTTTGCACGAAGGCCATCGTTCCCTCGACGCCTTCTGCCCCGGTCACCGCTTCGCTGAACCATTCGGCAGCCTGATCCAGCAGTGCATCCGAGGGTTGCCCGGCACTCGCCAGCAGGAGTTTCTTGGTCGCCGCATTCGCCCCCGGCGCACAACACAACACATGGGCCAACACCTCATCGAGACGCTCGGCCAATGCTTGCGGATCATGCTCGACAAAATGCACCAGCCCCATGCGGCGTGCCTGGGTACCATCAAAGCGCGCCGCCGTCAGGGCCAGGCGCCGGGTCTGGGTCAAACCGATGCGTTGCACCACGAACGGTACGATCTGTGCCGGCAACAGACCGAGACTGGTTTCCGGCAGGCCGAATTGCGCCTGGTGATCGGCCAGGGCGATATCGCTGACACAGGCCAGGCCCAAACCGCCGCCGAGCACCGCGCCTTGCAGCACGGTAATCACCACTTGCGGGGCGTGTTGCACCTCTTGCAATAGCGCGCCGAATACCCGGTTCAGGTCCCGGTGCGCCGTCGAGCCTTGAGCGCGGGCATTGGCCATGTCCTTGATGTCGCCGCCGGCACAGAAGTGCCCGCCGACACCGCCGATTACCAGCGCGCGAACCCCTGGTTTATCCCGTACTGCAGCCAGCACCGAGCGCAATTCGGTGACCATCTGCAGGCTCATCGCATTGCGACATTCGGGGCGATTGAGGGTGATGTGCAATACGCCGTTGTGCAGTTCCAACAGCAAGGTCCGGCATGCCGGCAAGCTGCTCATTTGTTTTTCCCCGGCAGAATGCCCATCAGTTTGCAGATGATCCCCAGCATGATTTCGTCGGCACCGCCGCCGATCGATACCAGCCGGACATCGCGGTAGGCCCGGGCCACCGGGTTGTCCCACATGAAGCCCATGCCGCCCCAGTATTGCAGGCAACTGTCGCTGACTTCGCGGCCCAGCCGCCCGGCCTTGAGCTTGGCCATGGAGGCCAGGCGCGTCACGTCCTGGCCTTTGATGTATTGCTCGGTGGCCTGATAGACCAGCGCCCGCAGGCATTCGATCTCGGTTTGCAGTTCAGCCAGGCGGAAGTGGATCACCTGATTGTCGATCAGCGCATTGCCGAAGGTCTTGCGCTCCTTGCAGTACTCGATGGTGCTGTCGACGCAGTACTCCAGGCCCTTGATCATGTTGGCGGCACCGAACAGGCGTTCCTCCTGGAACTGCAGCATCTGCATCATGAACCCCGCGCCTTCATGGCCGATGCGATTGCGCTGCGGTACACGCACATTGTCGAAAAATACCTGGGCGGTTTCCGAGCTGCGCATGCCGAGCTTGTCCAGGTGCGAACTCAAGCTGATACCCGGTGTGTTCATCGGCACCATGATCAGCGATTTGTTGATGTGCGGTTTGTCGTCCGAAGTATTGGCCAGCAGGCAGATGAAGTCGGCGCTTGGCGAGTTGGTGATCCACATCTTGCTGCCGTTGATGACGTAGTCGTCGCCGTCCTTGCGCGCGGTGGTTTTAAGTCCGGCGACGTCGGAGCCGGCGCCGACTTCGGAGACACCGATGCAGCCGACCTGCTCGCCGCTGATGGCCGGGCGCAGGAACTCTTCGCGCAATTCATCGGAACCGAAACGTGCCAGCGCCGGCGTGCACATGTCGGTCTGCACGCCGATGGACATCGGAATACCACCGCAATGAATGGTGCCGAACTCTTCGGCCGCGACGATCGAATAGCTGTAGTCCAGGCCCATGCCGCCGAATTTCTCCGGTTTCGAGATGCCCAGCAAGCCAAGGTCGCCGGCCTTGCGGAAGATGTCGTGGATGGGGAAGCGCCCGGCCTTTTCCCATTCCTCGACGTGCGGGTTGATCTCGTGTTCGACGAATTGGCGAACGGTGCGGCGCAGTGCTTCGTGTTCCTGGGTGAAGATCATTTTTATTGTTCTCCTTGTTAGCCGCCCTAGAGCCGGGCTACACCAAAGCTGTTGGTTTGCAATGGCCGCACCTGGGCCTCGTGACAGATGTCCAGCAAGTAACCCAGCAAGGTCCGGGTGTCGCGCGGGTCGATCAAGCCGTCGTCCCACAGATTGGCGCTGCCGTAGAGTGCCGTGGACTGGCTGTCGAGTTTCTGCGCGGTGACCTGTTCCAGCATGTCGAGCATTTTCGGATCGGGCACCAGGCCGTCCTTGGCCTGTTTGGCCTCGGTGACGATGCGCAGCACTTTGCCCGCCTGTGCGCCGCCCATCACCGCCGTGCGGCTGTTGGGCCAGGCGAAGATGAATCGCGGATCGAGGCCGCGTCCGCACATCGCATAGTTGCCCGCGCCATAGGAGCCACCGACGACGATGGTCAGCTTCGGTACGCGGGCGTTGGCCACCGCTTGAATCATCTTCGCGCCGTGCTTGATCACTCCTTGCTGTTCCGATTCGGTGCCGACCATGAACCCGGTGGTGTTGTGGAAAAACAGCAGCGGCGTCTGGCTCTGGTCGCACAGCTGGATGAACTGGGCGGCCTTGCTCGCGCCTTTTGGCGTGATGGGGCCGTTGTTGCCGATGAAGCCACAGGCGCGGCCCTGGATTTTCAGGTGACCGCAGACGGTCTGCTGATCGAACTCGCCTTTGAATTCAAGAAAGTTCGAAGCGTCGGCAAGACGGGCGATGATTTCGCGTACGTCGTAGGGTTTTTTCGGGTCGTCCGGGATCAGGCCCAGCAGTTCGTCGATGGGGTAGAGCGGCTCCTCCCAGCGACGTTCGGGAAGTGGTGGCAACTGCTCGTTCCACGGCAGCAGGCTGACAATCTCACGTACCTGACGCACACCGTCGGCGTCGTTTTCAGCCAGGTATTCGGCGGTGCCGGCAGTTTGTGCGTGCATCTCGGCGCCACCCAGCTCTTCATCGGTCGCGACTTCGCCAGTGGCGGCCTTGAGCAGCGGCGGGCCGGCGAGAAACAGTTTGGCCTTGCCGCGCACCACCACCACGTAATCCGACAAGCCTGGCTGATAGGCACCGCCCGCCGTGGCCGAGCCGTGGACCACGGTCACCTGCGGCAAGCCCATGGCCGACATCCGTGCCTGATTGGCAAAGCTGCGCGCGCCTTCGACGAAAATTTCCGCCGCGTAATTGAGGTTGGCGCCGCCACTTTCGGCGAGGGTGATCACCGGCAGTTTGTTTTCCATGGCGATCTGTTGCAGGCGCAGGGATTTTTTCAAGCCGCTGGGGGAAATGGTCCCGCCCTTGATCGCGCTGTTGTTCGCCACCACCAGCACACGCACGCCGCACACGTAGCCGATACCGGCGATCAAACCGCCACCGGCGGAGCTGCCATCCTTGTCGTCGTGCAGCTTGTAGCCGGCCAGGCTCGCCAGTTCGAGAAACGGCGCGCCGGGGTCCAGCAGCAGGTTGAGGCGCTCGCGGGGCAACAACTGTCCGCGCTTTTCGAACCTGGGTTTGGCTTCGGCAGCCTTGTTCAGCAAGTTCTGTTCGAGCAAACGTACTTGCTCGATGGCGTTCAGCATCGCCGCACGGTTCTGGGCGAACTGCTCGTTGTGGGGATCGAGTTGCGACTGGATCACCGGCATGGCTTATTCCTTGTCCTTCAACACGTCGGGAATGTAGGCGCGGTGGAATCCGTTGTACGACTCGCTGTTGGTCGCCTTGTGGATCGGCCAGGCGCGTCCGCCGAGGCTGGCGGCGCCGTCGATGCGCAAGGTGCTGCCGCTGACGAACGCCGCTGCCGGGCTGAGCAGGAAAACGATCGCCGCGCTAACCTCCGATTCAGTGCCGATGCGCTTGAGCGGCACGTGCTCGCGCAAGGTTGGAATCACGGCCTTGAAGGCGCCTTCGTAGGTGTCCATGCCGCTGGAGGCAATCCAGCCCGGCGCCACGGCGTTGACCCGCACACCGGCGTGACCCCATTCGTACGCGGCGGTCTTGGTCAGGTTGTCCATGCCTGAACGTGCCGCGCCGGAGTGACCCATGCCGGGCATGCCTCCCCACATGTCGGCGAGCATGTTGACGATGGCGCCGCCGTGCTTGCTCATGGACTGGTTGAACACTTCCCGGGCCATCAGGAAACCGCCCACCAGATTGGTGCGCATCACGGTTTCAAAACCCTTCTGATTGATCGAGGCCAAGGGTGACGGGTACTGCCCACCCGCATTGTTGACCAGGCCATGGATGGGGCCATGCTTGCGGATCAATTCGCTGACCAGGTGCTGCACCGGATCTTCCTCGCGGATGTCGCACACCGCCCAATCGGCCGTGCCGCCGTCTTCGGCAATCTCTGCGGCAACGGTCTTGAGCTTGTCGGCCTTGCGCCCGACCAGCAGCACATGGGCGCCGAGGGCCGCCAGTTCGTGGGCGGTGCAGCGGCCGATGCCACTGCCACCACCGGTGACGATGATGTTTTGGCCGGCAAACAGATCGGCTCTGAAAATCGAATCGTAGGTCATGGCGGCGATCCTCTAGTTGAACTGGTCGGCGATGCGTTGCGGCACCGGGATCTGGATTTCCAGCAGTTGCTGGGCGAAGGCTTTGCCTTGCGGATCGATTCGCAGGCTGGCGACACCGCCGCCGCCGAGGGCGTTTTCCAGCAGGAAATTCAGGCTGTGGCTGGCAGGCAAGTACCAGCGTTCAACCCGTCCGTGGATTGGATCGAGGACGTGGCCCATCCAGTCGACGATCACTTCCGGGGTCAAGGCTTCGGCGATCCATGGCAGGAATTCGGGCTCGCGGGCCATGACGCCGATGTTGCTGTGGTTGCCCTTGTCACCAGAGCGGGCGACCGCCAGTTTGACCAGGGCCACGCTGGCGTCGGCCAGGCCTGTCGGTTTCGGTGGCGCGAGCGGGGCTGGCAGGTCCAGCGGGTCGAGCGCATCGAGAGCGGGCAGGGCAAACGGGTGGCGCTGACCCATGAAATCAATGTCCAGCGTGCAGGCGGTTTTGTCGATCAGGAACGAGAACAGCCGGATCAGCGGATACACCGTCGGCCGGCCACCGACAATGCCGGTCAGCCCGGGCGCCATGCCGGTGGCGGCCTGGGCGATCTCCCGGGAGAACACGATCAATGCCTGCTTGTCCGGATGGCGCACTGCGAGTTTGATCACCACTTCGCGGCTGTCCTGACGCTGGCCGTGGGGGCCGTAGGTGGCCTCGCTGCCGAGCAACTCGATGTTCACCTCGCTGTACGGCGCCCAGCCGCGCTGGCGGAACATTTCCGAGGTCTTGTTGATGATCGCCGCGCTGACTCGCCGTGCCTTGCCGACGGCGTCGATGCCGGCAATCAGGCAACTGGCGGTGCAGCGAAAACCATCGGGGTACGTGGCACTGACCTTGTATTGAGCCGTTGGCGGCAGGCCTTTGGCGCCGTGCACCTGTACCGCATTGCGGCCTTGTTGCAGCAGTTTGACCTGAGTGAAATCGCACACCACGTCGGGCAGCAGATAGGCGCGCGGGTCACCGATTTCGTACAGCATCTGCTCGCCCACTGTCAGCGGCGTGACCAGCCCGCCGGTGCCTTCGGGTTTACTGACGATGAACTGGCTGTCGGCGCTGACTTCGACGATGGGAAAACCGATGTGTTCGTAGTCGGGGACATCGCGCCAATCGGTGAAGTTGCCGCCCGTGCACTGCGCGCCGCATTCGATGATGTGCCCGGCCAGTGCAGCCTGGGCGAGCTTGTCGTAGTCGTGCCACGACCAGCCGAACTCATGTACCAGCGCAGCGCTGACCACCGCACTGTCGACCACGCGCCCGGTGATCACGATGTCCGCGCCCAGGCGCAGGGCTTCGACGATGCCGGGTGCGCCGAGGTAGGCATTGGTCGAGACGCACATCGGTGGCAGGGGCGCGCCGCTGAACATTTCATGAATGCCCAGGCTGCCCAGTTGTTTGAATTGCGGTTGCAGGTCATCACCCAGCAGCACGGCGATCTTCAATGCCACACCGGCCTTGTCGCAGGCCGCTTGCAGGGCGGCGGCGCAGGCCAGGGGGTTGACGCCACCGGCATTGCTGATGACCCGGATGTTGTGCTGTTCAAGCTGCGGCAGCAAGGGCGCGAGGACTTCAATGAAGTCGCCCGCGTAGCCGGCCTGGGGATCTTTCATCCGCGCGCCGGCCATGATCGACAGGGTGATTTCGGCCAGGTAATCGAAGACCAGATAGTCCAGATGCCCGTGTTCCACCAGTTGCGCGGCAGCGGTCGATGTATCGCCCCAGAAGGCGCTGGCGCAACCGATGCGAATTGATTTGGGTGCAGTCCATTCCATAGCCACCTCCAACCGAAGTGCGTCGACATTACCAAGCAAGCGCTTGGTTTGTAAATGACTTGATTTTCTTCTGCCAAGCGCTTGCTTGGTGCCATCTGTCAGCTTAAATTGCCGGCGCAACTCCGGTGTTTTCGGGGGATCGGCGTTATTGATTGATCGACTGTAGGAGAGAACGGGTGGACGAGCAAAAAGCCCTGAGGGTCATGCGTGAATTGGTCAACGACGGCCAATTGACCGACCCGGACAGCGCCCGTGGCAAGCTGCTGCAAGTGGCGGCCCACCTGTTCCGCAACAAAGGCTACGAACGCACGACCGTGCGCGATCTGGCCGGCGCCGTGGGCATTCAGTCCGGGAGTATTTTCCACCACTTCAAAAGCAAGGACGAAATCCTGCGCGCCGTGATGGAAGAAACCATTCGCTACAACACCGCGTTGATGCGTGCGGCCATCGCCGAGGCCGGCAATGTGCGCGAGCGGGTGCTGGCGCTGATCCGCTGTGAATTGCAGTCGATCATGGGGGGCAGCGGCGAGGCCATGGCCGTGCTGGTCTACGAGTGGCGCTCGCTGTCTGAAGACGGGCAGGCCAAGGTCCTGGCACTGCGCGATATCTATGAGGACATCTGGCTGCAAGTGCTGGGCGAAGCCAAGGCCGCCGGGTTTATTCGCGGTGATGTGTTCATCACCCGGCGGTTCCTGACCGGTGCATTGTCCTGGACCACCACCTGGTTTCGCGCCGGAGGCAGCATGAGCCTCGATCAATTGGCTGATGAAGCGTTGATTCTGGTGCTCGAAGACCGCCAGTAAGCTTGTGTTGGCCAGCATTAAACTGGCTAACTGGGCAAAACCGCCTAGCTTGAAGGCATTGATGCCGTTTTATTGGGGAGCGGGGTTGTTTTGATGGGGTCGCCAATTTGGACAGCCTCGCGGCTTTTGCTGGCGATGCTTGCGGCGTCAGCGATGATGCCTTCCCAGGCAGCGCAACTGGTGCGTATTGGTGCCGCGCACTTTCCGCCTTACACCGTACGCCCGGAATCCGGGGCCGACACCGGGTTGCTGCCGCAACTGGTCGGGGCCCTGAACGCCGCGCAAACCGACTACCAGTTTGTCCTTGTACCCACGTCCATTCCCCGGCGATTCGGTGATTTGAAGCAGGGTCGGATCGACATGGCCATCTTCGAGAATCCGGCCTGGGGTTGGCAAGACGTTCCCCACACGGCCGTCGACATGGGGCTGGAGGACGCCGAGATTTTTGTCGCGCAACGCCTGCCCGATCGACAGCAAAGTTACTTTGCCGACCTGAGCGGCAAGCGTCTGGCCCTGTTCAGCGGTTATCACTACGCGTTCGCCAGCTTCAATGCCGAGCCCCAGTACCTGGCGAAAAACTACAACGCCACGCTGACCTATTCCCATGACAGCAATCTGCTGATGGTATTACGCGGCCGGGCCGACATTGCCCTGGTTACGCGCTCCTACCTGAGCGACTATTTGTTGCGCAATGAAAAAGTCGCTGGCGAGTTGCTGGTATCCCAGCGCATCGACCAGATCTATCACCACTACGCCATCCTGCGTCCCGCGGCCCCCATCAGTGGCGAGGCCTTTGGCAAGTTGCTGCAAGGCTTGCGGGACGGCGGCCAGATGCTGAGGATTTTCGATCCGTACAAGATTGCGCTGGTGCCGGTCCCGCACAACGAGCCGGCACCACAAGTCGCCAATTGACGGGCTTATCCTGAATTTCCAGGGGGGGGCTGGCGTCACTTCGGCCCGAGAATCTTCACCAGTTTGTCCGGCGACGGCGCGCCTTGCTGCTGTTGCAGATCTCCCTTGTCGTCCATGTAGAAAATCGCCGGCGTCGCCTGCAATTCCAGCTCTTCCATCAATCGCATGTTGGCCGCGAATTTTGCCTGAATCGCTGGCGGCACTTCCTTCAAGGCCTTGAGCGAGCTGTCCTTGCCTGCGGCTTCGTGATCCTGCAGGGCTTTTTCCGGGTCTTTGGCGGCGAGCAGTGCGGCGGATTTCCCCGGGCTGTCTTCGCGGATGATGCCCACCATGATGTGGCGCAACTGCACCTTGCCGGCCTTGACCCACGGCCGGGCCTGTTCCCAGAACATGTTGCAGTACGGGCAGTTCGGGTCACTGAACAGGTAGACCACGCGCGGCGCATCCTTCTTGCCGTCGCCGATCCAGTTGCTTGTTTCGAACTTGGCCCAGACTTCCTTGGCCATCGGTGCGTACACCAGTTTCTGCAATGGCGCGCTGCTCAGGTCATTGCCCTCGGCGTCATACAGGTTGCCCAGCAACACGTGTTTGCCATCCGGGGTCAGGTACAACGCCATGCCGCGGCTCTGGTATTGCGCGGCATAACCGCGCAAGCCGTCGGGGGCGTCGAACTGGCCGACGATTTTTGCGCCCTTGGCCTCGATTTTCTTGATCGCATCGGGCAATTCTTCGGCCTGCACCGATGGCAGGTGCAGCAGGGCGGCACCGAGGCTCAGGGTCAGCAGGTGGCGGAGGCGGGGCATGGCAATTTCCTTGAAGAGGTGGCAGGTACGGTGTCGAAGTTTTCCAGTGCGCGAGCCAGGCTGGCGTCCGACAACTCGCCCAGATGGCTGCCCAGCAGGCGGCCTTCGGGGCTATAGAACAGCGTAGTCGGCAATGCCATGGAACCGACGGCCTGGCTCAGACGCCCGCCGCCGTCGAACAGCACGTTGGACAGGCTCAGGCCCTGGGTTTCCAGGAAGGTCGCGACGCTTTGCATGCTTTCAGCCTGGTTGACGAACAGGAACGTCAGGTCCGGGCGGTGTCGCTGGGCGTTTTCCAGCACCGGCATTTCCCGGCGGCACGGCGGGCACCAGGTGGCCCAGAGATTGATCACCAACGGGCCACCCTTGTAGTCGGCCAGTTGCACGGTTTCACCGGCGGCATTGCGCAGGGCGATTTCCGGCAGGCGTGTGCCTTGTTCATATATCGACAGGGAAAACGTCGCCAACAACCAGAACGCCAGGCCACTGGCCACGCCAAAGCCCAATGGACGGCGCAACCCCGGGCGACGCCAGCCGCGATACAGCGTGGCGAGCAAAACGACAATCACCCCTGGCCAGGCGAGGAAACCGCCATCGCGCAGGTCAATGATCTGCCACGGATCGTTGTGATAGTGCGCCCAATAGGCCGCCACGAAACTGATTCGGGCCGCCAGCATGCCCAGTAGAAACAGGCTGAACAGCGCCGACTCGGGGTTATCACCGCCACGCTTGGCCACCCGCCAGCCGACAAACGTGGCCAGCGCCAGCGCACTGATCAGCAGCAGATGATTAAGCGCAATGGCAAAGGTGCCGAGGGTGAAGGTCAGCATTAATGGGCGTCTCGGGTATTGGTCCAGCGTTGCAGGAAGGTATCGGCATCGACCTCGCCGGTGATGCGCTGACTGCGACGCTCTTGACCGTCAGCGCCAATCCACAGCAGGCTCGGCGGCCCAGGCACTTTGTAACGACCGAGCAGTTCGCGGCTGGCGGCATTGTCGGCGGTCACGTCCAGTCGGAGCAAGCGCACGTCGTTCAGCGCTTGCAGGACATTGGCTTTGCCGAACACCTGCTTTTCCATGACCTTGCACGACACGCACCAGTCGGCGTAGTAGTCCAGCAGCACCCACTGGCCTTGAGCCTGTGCGGCGTCGAGTTCCCGTTGCAGTGCCAGCGGATCCTTGATGGTGGTAAAGGCATCGTGGCCAACAGGCACGGCAGCCACCGCCTGGTTCGAGGCGCGGAAGACCTGCAATGGCTTGAACGGATCGTCACTGCCACCGGCCGCCCCGATCACCAGCAGGCTGCCCCACAAGCCGAGCAGCAACGAACTGGCGCCAAACAGGTGCGCAATACGGCCGAAACCTTCCGACTGTTTCCAGGCGCTGTAGGCCGCGATCAACAGCAGCGCACCGCACAAGCCGAGCCACAGGGATTCGTCCAGCACCGGACGCAGCATCAGCAACGCGGTGGCAAGGAACAGGAAGCCGAAGATGCCTTTGACCAGGTTCATCCAGGCGCCAGGTTTGGGCATGAAGCGATTGCCGACGGTCACCAGCAACAGCAGCGGCACGCCGATACCGATGCCCATGGCGAACAGAATCAATCCGCCATGCAGCGCGTTACCGCTTTGCGCGATGTAGAGCAGGGCGGCGGCCAGCGGTGCGGTCATGCACGGGCCGACCAGCAGGCCGGACAGAGCGCCCAGCACCCCGGCACCGATCAGACTGCCGCCGCGTTGGTTGCGCGAGACGTTTTCCAGGCGATCGCGCACGGCCACCGGCAGTTGCAGTTCGAAGTAGCCGAACATCGGCAGCGCCAGTAATACGAAAATCGCCGCGAAACTGCCCAGCAGCCAGGGGTTCTGCAGCCAGGCTTGCAGGTTCGCCCCGAGGGAGGCGGCCAGGACACCCATCGCCGCATACACCAGCGCCATGCTGACCACGTAACTGCCGGCCAGGGCGAATCCGCGTTTGGGCGTGGCGCCGCTGCCGACGATCAACCCGGCCAGAATCGGCAGCATCGGCAACGAACACGGGGTGAAGGCCAGCAGCAGGCCGAGGCCGAAGAACACCAGGAGGCTCCAGCCCAGCGCTCGCTGTTGCAGGTCGCTGGCCAATGCCTGGTCCGGTGCTTCGTTGGCTGCATCGGTGGCCGTTATCCCACCCAGATCGACGACCCTGGTTTGCGGCGGATAACACAAGCCGGCATCGGCACAACCTTGGTAACTGACCTTGACTGTACCGCTGGTACCGGCCGGGATCTTCAGTTCCAGACCCTGGCGATAGACCTGCTGCTCACCGAAAAACTCGTCGCTGTGGGCTTCACCTTCCGGCAGCGCGGGATGCTGTGCGACAGGCAAGCCGTCGAATTTCAAACGCTTCTGGTACAGGTAATAGCCGTCGGTGATCTGCCAATAGAGCTGGGTTTCACCGGACTCCAGACGTTCAGAGGTGAACGTGAACGCTTTATCGACCGGGAGAAACTCGGGTTTGGTATCGAATGGATTGGTTCCCGCCTGGGCCAGGCCAGCGATCATGAGGGTGAAAAGTAAAAAAAGACGACGCATGGATAAGCCTTTGCCCTGTGCTAATGAGGTGCACAGTGGCGGGTGGCGATTAACCGATGATTAACCCCGTCCGTTGTGGCATTAAAAATGCGTCGTTTGATTCCGGTTTTTCGGGCAATTGATTGATGAAAGGTGCCTGAATCTGTGGGGGCGAATGCTTAGTTTTCAATTAGTCCTGGCCAGGACACTTCATCGATCGCGATCGGATCCGATAGGCTCCGTTTATTCACGTCAAATCTCAGATATTCATTATTGGTCAGGAAGATATAGAAAAATATGTCGACTAGTGGGTAGTCGTTAAGTACTGTCGTTATCATGCGGTCTTTATATTGCTCCAGTTCGCTCCATATAGAGCCTTTGAGGGGCCTTAATTTCGTTATTTTTTTCAACCACGGATTGTAGATGAGATAGTTTCCGCCCTTCAACAGTACGTGGTAAGTGTGCTTGACTTCCGCCTTTTCATCCCACAGGACACCAATAATTCTGTCAAAGTAAGGTTCCAGTGGCGCCCAGACAGTTTCTGAAATGGTTTTTTTGTATATTACTCTGTCGTCGTATTGGCCGTACTTGCATACCATTGGTGTATTGCCGCTGTAATAGAAAAACCAGGTTATATCACTTTCGGCTTCGAGATTCCAATTAAGGCCCGAAGTGTTAAACCCGAAGCGCAGGTCTTTCACATGTTGGTCGAAGTCGTCCCAGTGAGAGACTACAGTGCTGGGATCATTGTCCGCGACCTTGTTGTCCCCCAAGTTGAAACGAGCGTAGGTGTTCGTGTCCTTGAAAAAAAAGTAAATGCGGTCGGGTCCGCTACGGTGGTCGACAGCTACAAAGTTTTTGAGTTCTGGCATGATCTGATTCCTTTCAGGTTATTTAAGTGGTGAACTACTTCGAAGTGTGCTGTTTTCGGTTCTCGAAGTTGGTGCGAGATTATCGTTTTACTTGGTTGGGTTGTAGGTGTTTTTATCGGCTTTATATTTCCAGGTTAGTTGAGGTCATTAATCTTGCGTGTTCCTGTAAACGCGCGTGACGGGCGCGACGGATGGGCTGGAGCTTTTCCGTGCTGTTCGTCAGTCAGTCTCCTTGCCATAATTGCGGCTTAATCCACAGGTGTTTGACTCGGGTTTTTACTCTTGGAGCGCCCATGCACGTACTGGTTTGCGAAGACGATGAGCTGATCGCCAGCGGCATTGTCGCCGGCCTGACAGCCCAGGGCCTGACCGTGGAACACGTCGCCACGGCATCCGCCGCCCGGGCGATGCTCAAGGTCGCGGAGTTCGATGTCATGGTGCTCGACCTTGGCCTGCCGGACGAAGATGGCCTCAAGCTGCTGCAACAGTTGCGCCATCAAGGCCTGGAGTTGCCGGTATTGATCCTCACCGCGCGTGATTCGGTCACCGACCGCGTCGATGGCCTGCAGGCCGGCGCCGATGATTACCTGCTCAAGCCGTTCGACCTGCGTGAACTGGCTGCGCGCCTGCACACGCTGTTGCGACGGGTGGCGGGCCGCAGCGTCAACCTGATCGAACATGGTGCCCTGACCTACGACCCGAGCAGCCGTGAAACCACGCTCGCGGGGCAGCCGGTGGACCTGTCGCGCCGCGAGCAGTCGCTGCTGCAAGCCCTGTTGCACAACCGGGGGCGGGTGCTGTCCACCGAGCAGCTCAAGGATAGCGTCTACGGTTTCAATGACGAACTGGAAAGCAACGCCCTCAACGTCCATATCCATCACCTGCGGCGCAAGCTCGGCAATGGCATTGTCGAGACCGTGCGCGGCCTGGGCTATCGTCTGGGGCCGGCTGATGGCGGAGAAGAATCGAAGTGATGAGCCTGCGTTTGCGCCTGAGCCTGACGCTCGGCGCCGCATTTGCGTTGATCTGGGCCCTGGCCGCAGCCTGGATGCTCAGCGATTTGCGCAACCAGATGATGTTTTCCCTCGACCAGCGCCTGGTGGCGTCGGCGCGCATGGTCGCCGGCCTGATGGAGCAACTGCCGCCCGTGCCGAGCAAGGGCGAGGGCACCCACTTCAGCGCCGAACAACTGAACATTCCGGGGGGCATGGCGTGCCAGGTCAGCTCGCTGCGCGGTGAAATCCTGGCCCGCAGTCACACCGATCCGCAGCAGACCCTGGAGGCCGAAAAACTGGGTTTTCACGATCAGATGATCGATGGTGCGCCGTGGCGCAGTTTCACGTTGGCCCGGGGCGATCTGCGCATCACCACCGCCGACCGGCAGATCGAGCGCGAAGCCTTGAACATGTCGATCCTGCTGGCTGCTTCGGTACCGGTCGGCGTGGCCTTGCTCGGGTGCCTGTGCCTGCTGTGGCTGGGCATCGGCCAGGGGCTGGCGCCGCTCAACCGCATGCGCGACGCCTTGATGCGCCGCAGCGCCGACTCCCTCGAACCCTTGCAGATCCAGCCGTTGCCCAGCGAGCTGCAACCCTTGCTGGAAACCCAGAACCAGTTGCTCCAACGCATTGGCAAGGCCATCGAGCGCGAACGTCGCCTGACCGGGGACGCGGCCCACGAACTGCGCAGTCCGCTGACGGCGATCAAAACCCACCTGCAAGTGGCACGGATGACCGACGGCAACGCCCGGGACCAGTCCCTGGCCCGGGCCGAAGAGGGCGCGGACCGCATGCATCGGACACTGGAGCAATTGCTGTTGCTGGCGCGAGTCGAGGGCAGCCTGTCTTTCGATGACGGAGTGCAATGCAACGCCGAACAAGTGGCGAAACTGGCGATTCAGGACGCGGCGAGCGGCGATCGTCAACGCATCAGGTTTCAGGCGCCGGGCAAGGTCTCCGCTGCGCCTGTACAGATGCCCGCCGTGCTGTCGATTGCCGCACTGCGCAATTTGCTCGACAACGCGCTGCGTCATACCCCGGCCGACAAAGCGGTGGAGTTGAGCCTGGAAACCACCGGCAATCGCGTGCAGTTCGTGGTGCGCGACCATGGGCCGGGGATTGCCCAAGAGGATTTGCAACACCTGACCCAGCGCTTCTGGCGCAACGGCCAGAGCACCGGTTGTGGTCTGGGCCTGGCGATTGTCCAGGCCATCGTTCAGCGTTGCGGCTGCACGTTGCGTTTCGATAGCCGGCCGGACGGCTTGCGGGTCGAGCTGACGATGCCGCTGCAACCGGTCTGAAAAACACCACACCCCCTGCAGGAGCGAGCTCGCGATGACCGATAACGATAACGCGTGCTTTCTGAATGCACGCGGTGTTCTTGAGTCCATCGCGAGCAGGGCTCGCTCCTGCAAAGGTTGGCGTGTTACCGCCTTGCGCAGGCGCGGGCATCGTCGGTTGTGCTCAGGCGCAGCAGAGAGCTCATGGTGCCTCGATGTCCGCTTGGTCGATTTCCACGACGTGTCCGGGGCCGGCATCGAACAGCACATAGAACTCGGTGCCGGGCTTCTTGAAGGTCAGGGTCGAGTCGGCGCCAAGCCTGCCCGGCAGCAGAATGGTTTCGTCGTTGCCGATCACATCAAGGGTCACGCCCGGCGCGCCGCTGCCATCGGAAAAACCGCCGATGCACTTGATCTGTTCGGCGTCGACGGCCTTGCATTCGCACATCGGGTTATTGGCCAGGGCGCTGGCGTTGAAGCCGACGCAGAGCGCCAGCAACAGGGCTTTGAGTGAGTGAAGAGGGGTGATCATGGTTTGCCTCCTTGTTTGTTCAGCCAGGCGATGGTGGCGGGGGAGGCCTGGCTCAACGGAATGGATGCCTGATGCATGGCGCCGTCCCAGCCTTCCATGGTGATCCACAGTTCGGCGTCGGCCGTGGTCTTTTCCGGGACGGGCAGTGAAGCGCCCATGCGGTACGGCGCGCCGAAGAAAATCGCCCCGGCCGCGCGCAGACTGCGGGGCTTGCCGATGCGCAGGTACGTGGCCTTGACCTGCCCGATACAGGCATCACACAGCGCTGCGTTGAAGCCCTTCATGTAGCCGGCCGGGCCATCGGGCATGGGCGCGGCGTTGTGTAATTCCGCCAGGCGCAGGCTCCATGGGCCGACCCGGACTTCGCCGATTTCCCGTTCGCCAAGGCCACTGTCGCCACGCATCAGCGCCTCGTCGGCGAAGTACTCGGGCATGAAACCGAGTGGAATCAGGAGCAACAGGACGTTCAGGTGAAAGCGCCATGTGTGCCAGAACAGGCTCAGGCGCGAGGGTTGTGCGACCGCGGTGACTTTGCTCACAGGTTGGCCTGCGACGCTTCGTTGCGGGTGGCCACCTGTGCCGTAGTGCCGCGCTGTTGCTTGTTGCCGCGTTTGAAGGCATTGGCCGTGGCCAGTGCGGTGCGCTTGGTCCAGATCAGCAAACCACTGAGTACCATCATGCTCAGCAGCAGACCGAAGAGCGCCCAGATCAACTTGATCCACAGGCCACCGAAGTCGCCGGTGTGCAGGGGGCGCATGGACTCGGTGACGAACTCCAGGGTCGAACGGTCCGAAATCAGGCGCGAGTCAGCGATTTCACCGTTGTACGGGTTAAGGGTGGCGGTCTGGAACATCAGCGGATACCAACCGCGTCCGCCGACTTCCAGATGGCTGTAGGCATTGCCCGGCAGGCTGACGAAACTGGCCTCCAGCCCGGAGATTTCCTGCGTGGCGATTTCAATCGCGCGATCAAGGTCGATACGCGGCGGGGGCGAGCCATCGGGTGACAGCGGCACGGCTTCACGTGACATCGTCGGGATGATCTTTTCCGTGGAAATGGAAATCTGGTTATCGGACAGCAATGCCTGGATCAGGAACCAGGTGCCGGTGATGGAAATCACCGCGATGAACCAGATCGACCAGATACCGCTCAAGCGATGAAAGTCGCCCCAGAAAATTCGCGCACCGTGGCGAACGCGCAGGGTCGGACGGAAAAAACCTTTCCAGAAGCGCTTGTAGACCACCAGCCCGGTGATCAGCGACGCCAGCAAGGGCAAGCCGAGAAACGACACCAGGTACCAGCCCCAGCTATAGCCATTGGTGAACGGCACCAGCCACCAGGCGTGCAGGGCGCGGGTAAAGGCGCGGAAGTTGAATGGCGGCGCGACACCCTGGATCACGCCGCTGTACGGATTGACATAAATCACCACCGAACGCCCGTCGGGGTAGCTGACCTCGACATCCAGGGCGAAGTGCGATTCGTCAGGGCGACTGATGCTCTGCACCATGGTCTGCGGTTCAGCGCGGTTGATGGCTTCGAGGACCCGCTGATAGCTGAGCAGAGGCGCATCGTCCGAGGGCTGGCTGGCGCGCATTGGCGGATTGGCCAGCCAGACGATTTCCTGGCTGATCACCGCCAGGGTGCCGGTCACGCAGACGATCAGCACGAAAAACCAGATCGGCAGCGCCAGCCAGCTATGGACCAGGAACCAGATTTTTGAACGGGACTTCTTTGACATGTTGGAGGTCTTGCCTGGATGAGAGGCCGCTCGGCTGCGGGCTTCGCAGGGACGAGCGCCCTGAAGGTCCGGTCGTGGCATTTGCCTGTGCGAAAGGACTGCATCCAGGTAGGACGGATGAGCAGAGGAAATCCCGAAAGGGGAAATGAAAGAAAATGTTTCGCGAGAGGCAGAGAGGCAGGGCAGCCTGCGCAGGATTTACATTCACTGGAGATCAAACGGTGGGAGCGGGCTTGCTCGCGAAGGCGCAGTGTCAGGCAACATATCTATTGGATGTGCCGGCCTCATCGCGGGCAAGCCCGCTCCCACAGGGGCCTTCAGTGGTCACAAGTCCCGTGTGGGAGCGAGCCTGCTCGCGAAGAGGGCCGAGAGGCTAACGAAGGTCTCAACCCTGCGAAAACATCTCCTTGGCCCGTTGCTCGATCTGTTCCTGAGTCAGATCTTCCTTGTGCGTGGCCAGGAACCACAGATGCCCGTAGGGATCCTTCAAGGTGCCGGAACGGTCACCGTAGAATTGATCCTTGACCTCCGATACCACGGTTGCGCCGGCATCGATGGCCTGTTTGTAGGACTTGTCGACATCTGTCACGTACAGATGCAGACCCACGGACGGTGATTTGTCCGGATTGCTCAGAGGCCCTTGATCGCACGGTGTGCCGAGCATGATCGGGCAATCGCCGATGCGCAGTTCGGCGTGGCCGACACCGCCGTCGGGCATGTTCAGGCGCATGACTTCAATGGCGCCAAAGGCTTTTTTGTAGAAGGCGATGGCGTCGGCGGCCTTGCTGATGCCCAGATAGGGGGTGACGCTGTGATACCCCTCTGGAATGGGTTTGACGCTCATGATGGATCTCCCTGTTCTTGTCGTGTGAATGTCAGTTCCTGTGCCGTTACATGGCCGAATAAATATAGGCCAGCCTCTTGCGCCTCACCGAGTGCCCGACGAGCAGCAACGCCATACAAGTGCCATCAGGCTGGCTGCAGCCAGTGCGCTCCCGGCCCGCGTTCTCCCGGCACATCGCCTGCATTGCACTCTGGTGGACCAGGGCTGATCAGGACAATGATCGCCATTTCCTGATAGCCACTATTGAAAGCGTTGATTTCTGCTGCCCGGGAGGCGCGGGTAGCCTGTGTTCATTGCCTCGAACCCAGTCGCCAGGACGCCAAAATGAAACCGATGATCGCCACTTTGCTGATGCTCGCCGTCTCCGTACTCGCCGGATGTGCCAGCCATGTTGCCCCGGAGCTTCGCCCTTACACGGCTGAAGAAACCAGGGAACTGGCGCTGGAGGCGCTGAACCGTCGCGGATTGTCCTTCGACGAGTACCATGCGAAAAAAGCCGAACTGCTCGGCCAGCCGCAAAAGTCGTTCGGCTTCGACAACCAGGGTGAAATGAACGCCGGGCGATCTGTACAGCTTCACGGTCGTCCAAGCTGAGGCGAAACTGTACCGCTCCAAGTTTCGCGTAACTGTCCATGGGTTTCGCCCAAGGGGTGCGATAGGGTCAACACCTGACCGACCCTGACGGACTCCCCCCATGACACTCTCACTCGACCTGCTGCTGGGCTTCGCCCTGTTCGCCCTCGTCACCTCGATCACGCCCGGCCCGAACAACACCATGTTGCTGGCATCCGGGGTGAACTTCGGCTTCAGCCGCACGATTCCGCACATGCTCGGCATCACCTGTGGCTTCTTTGTACTGGTGGTGGCAGTCGGTTTCGGCCTGGGCGCGGTGTTCCAGACTTATCCTTTGCTCTACACCGTGCTGCGTTATGTGGGGGCGGCGTATTTACTGTACCTGGCGTGGAAAATCGCCCATTCCGGGCCGATGTCGGAGAGTCAGCAGGGCGAGGCGAAACCGATCAGTTATCTGGGCGCCGCCGCATTCCAGTGGGTCAATCCCAAGGCCTGGATCATGGCCATTGGCGCGATCAGCACCTACACGCCGATGCAGGGTTACTTCACCAATGTGATCGTGATTGCGGCCGTTTTTGCCATCATCAACCTGCCGAGCGTCGGCGTCTGGGCTGCTTGTGGCACGCTGTTGCGCAACGTTCTGAAGGATCGCCGCTGGCTGCGCCTGTTCAATTGGGGCATGGCCGCGCTGCTCGTGGGGTCGCTGTATCCGCTGATGCTCGAAAGCTTTAGCTGACGCATTGCTTCAATAGGTTGCCCGATGCCTGTTAAGCTGACTTTTCAGGAGCGTTCCTACGCACTATTAAATGAAGTAGCCCTTCTTTAACGGCATCCGATCAGGTATTGGTAACGTTCTGAAAACAGCGCGCAGCTCACAAGGCTGCGCTTCGCCGTTTACAGTCACGAGCTTCCTGATCCCGGAACACGCTCTGCGAGTCTTTTATGAATAAACGTCCGTTGTATTTCGATTACGCCGCCACCACGCCGGTGGATGAGCGGGTCATCAAGGTGATGGTCGAGTGTCTGGGCTTTACTGGCAATTTCGGCAATCCGGCCTCAAGCTCCCATATCTTCGGCCAACAGGCCCGGCAATCGGTGGAGCAGGCGCGACGCCAGGTCGCCGAACTGGTCGGCGCGACGCCCGAACAGATCGTCTGGACCTCGGGTGCTACCGAATCCAACAACCTCGCGCTCAAGGGCGTAGCACAGGCCCGCGGTGCTGGCGGCGGCCATATCATCACCAGCCAGATCGAACACAAGGCCATTCTCGATACCGCCAGGCAACTGCAGGATGCCGGTGTCGCCGTGACGTTTCTGGTGCCGGACGCCGAAGGGGTGATCACTGCGCAAGCGGTCAGTGAAGCCATGCGCGAGGACACCTTCCTGGTGTCGCTGATGCTGGTCAACAACGAACTGGGTACGCTCAACGATGTTCCCGCCATCGGCCAGGTGGTGCGTGACCGTGGGGCGTTGTTTCATGTCGACGCCGCACAGGGCGCGGGCAAAGTGGCGATCGACCTCGCGCAGTGGCCGGTGGACCTGATGTCGTTTTCCGCGCACAAGCTCTATGGCCCCAAAGGCATCGGTGCGCTGTACGTCGGTCCGCGTGCGCAACAACGATTGCAGGCGCAGATCCATGGTGGCGGGCATGAGGGCGGTTTACGCTCCGGCACCCTGGCGACCCATCAGATCGTGGCCATGGGGTCGGCATTCGCCCTGGCGGCGGCGTCCTTCGATGAAGAGAAAGCCGTCATCGAGCGTTTGCGTGAACGCTTGCTCGAGCAATTGCACGGCATTCCCGGCGTGCGTCTCAACGGCAGTCCGACCCGGCGCATTCCCCATACCCTGAGCCTGACCTTCAGTGAAGGCGAGTTCAACCCGGCGGCATTGCTGGCTTCGATCGCGTTTTCCGCGACCTCGGCCTGCAATTCCGCGAGCAATGCCCCATCCCATGTACTGCTGGCCCTGGGGCATGACGCCCGTTCGGCCAGTCGCACCATCCGCTTGAGCCTCGGGCGTTTCACCACCGAGCAGGATATCGACCAGGCGGTTCAACTGATCAAGGCAGCCTGCGCCAGTGCTCCGGCATTCTGGCAGTAGGGCGACGAAGCGCCGACGATGATCGGCACTCAACAATAATGATGAAGTGGTTAGCAGGAGACACGATGAATACGCAGCTTTCGATCAATGGATCGGTGCCCCAGCGCCTGGCGCAAACCCGCGAACTGATGAGCCGGGAGGGCATTCACGCCTTGCTGGTGCCGTCGGCCGACCCGCACCTGTCCGAATACCTGCCGGGTTACTGGCAGGGGCGCCAGTGGTTGTCGGGTTTCCACGGCTCGGTCGGCACCTTGATCGTGACCCCGGATTTTGCCGGTGTCTGGGCCGACAGCCGTTATTGGGAGCAGGCGACCAAGGAACTCAAGGGCAGCGGCATTGATCTGGTCAAGCTGCAACCGGGTCAACCCGGGCCACTGGAATGGCTGGCCGAGCAAACCCCCGAAGGTGGCGTGGTTGCGGTCGATGGCGCGGTCATGGCCGTGGCTTCGGCACGGACCCTGGGCGGTAAACTTGAAGAGCGTGGAGCGCGCCTGCGCACCGACATCGACCTGTTGAACGGAGTCTGGAGCGACCGCCCAAGCCTGCCGGACGAACCGATCTATCAGCACTTGCCGCCGCAGGCGACCGTCAGCCGTGGCGAAAAACTCGCCAAACTGCGTGAAACCCTCAAGGCAAAGGGTGCCGACTGGCATTTCATCGCCACCCTCGATGACATCGCCTGGCTGTTCAACCTGCGTGGCGGCGACGTGTCGTTCAACCCGGTGTTTGTTTCCTTCGCCCTGATCAATCAGCAACAGGCCACGCTGTTTGTCGCCTTGAGCAAAGTCAGCGCCGAGTTGCGCGCAATCCTCGAACAGGACGGGGTGACCTTGCGCGACTACAGCGAAGTCGCTGCCGCACTGCGCGCCGTGCCGAGCGGCGCGAGCTTGCAAGTCGACCCGGCGCGGGTCACGGCGGGGTTGCTGGACAACCTCGACAGCGGGGTGAAGCTGATCGAAGGCCTGAACCCGACGACCCTGGCCAAATCGCAAAAAAGCCTGGCCGATGCCGAGCACATCCGTCAGGCCATGGAACAGGACGGTGCAGCACTGTGCGAATTCTTCGCCTGGCTGGATTCGGCGTTGGGCCGCGAGCGCATCACCGAGCTGACCATCGACGAAAAACTCACCGCCGCCCGCGAGCGCCGTCCGGATTATGTATCGCTGAGTTTCAACACCATCGCCGCGTTCAACGCCAATGGCGCGATGCCGCACTACCACGCTACCGAAGAAGAACATGCGGTAGTCGAGGGGGACGGTCTGCTGTTGATCGACTCCGGCGGCCAGTACCTGGGCGGCACCACCGATATCACGCGGATGGTTGCGGTGGGCACGCCGACCGATGAGCAAAAACGCGATTGCACTCGCGTGCTCAAAGGCGTGATTGCCTTGTCCCGCGCGCAGTTCCCCAAAGGCATTCTGTCGCCGCTGCTCGACGCCATCGCGCGCGCGCCCATCTGGGCTGAAAGTGTCGACTATGGCCACGGCACCGGTCATGGCGTCGGTTACTTCCTGAACGTCCACGAAGGTCCGCAAGTCATCGCCTATCAGGCCGCACCTGCACCGCAAACCGCGATGCAGCCCGGGATGATCACGTCCATTGAGCCGGGCACCTATCGTCCGGGTCGTTGGGGGGTGCGCATTGAAAACCTGGCGATGAACCGTGAAGCGGGCAAAAACGAATTCGGCGAGTTCCTGAAGTTCGAAACATTGACCCTGTGCCCGATCGACACGCGTTGCCTGGAAACTTCGCTGTTGTCCGAGGAGGAGAAGCAGTGGTTCAACGCTTACCACGCTGAAGTGCGCGAACGCCTGAGCCCGTTGGTCGAAGGTGCCGCGCTGGAGTGGCTGAATACCCGCACCGCGGCTATTTGATGTGAAGTTCGGGCGCGTTTTCCAGCGCCTGAGCCATATAGTCGACAAAGGCTTTGACCCTGGCGGATTGGCGACGATTTGCCGGGGATACGGCATGTATCGGCAGCGACAGCGTGCTGTAACCCTGCAAAATCGCGATCACCCGGCCAGCGATCAGGTCTTCATTGAATAGCCACACCGGTGATAGCGCAATTCCCAATCCCCCCAGCACCAGTTCACGGATCGCCTCGGAATTGTTGCTCTGTGCATTGCCCTTGATCCGCACTTCGTGACGTTGGGCGTCCTTTGTGTACACCCACAGGTTTTGACTGCTCAGCAGGTTGAACATCAGGCAGTTGTGTCTGCTCAGTTCCTGCGGTGTTTGCGGTTGGCCGTATTGCCTGAGGTAGTCAGGTGATGCGACGGTCACCCGATGGGTCGTGCCAACAAGGCGAGCGATCAGGCCGCTGTCGTTCAGGGCTCCAATGCGGAATGTGACGTCCAGCCCTTCGTTGACCAGATCCTGGTTTTGGTCGCTCAGTTGCAGGTCTATCTGTACCTCAGGGTAGTGTTTGAGAAAGTCCGGCAACCGGGGGGCGATCTGCAAGCGGCCGAAACTCACCGACGAGCCGATTTTCAACGGCCCGGCGACCTTTTCGCGACCGGATTGAAAGCTATGTTCTGCCGCATCCACGGCGGCGAGGATGCCCCGGCATTCGTTGTAATAGCGCTGACCTTCGTCCGTCAGGGATAACTTGCGGGTGCTGCGGGCAATCAGCTTTCCTCCCAATCGAGCTTCCAGCGCCTGCAGCACTTTGCTGATGGTCGGCTGGCTGTTCTGCATCTCCCGGGCAACGGCAGAAAAGCTGCCCCGTTCGACCACTCGCACGAAAATCGCCATTGCGTTGAGTTTGTCCACGGGATTCCTCATTGATGCTTTATTGGCATGATCACTATAGCGATATGGCGTCTTATCGGCATGAGTTGGGCGAAGCAAGATTAGCCCCACATTCACTTCTGATGGGACATGGCGAAATGACTGACTCACTGAATATGCGCGCTCTGATGGTCGACTCGGCCAATGCGCCGTTACGTTTGGTTTCCATTGCACGTCCGGTGCCGCAGGCGGGGCAGGTATTGGTCAGGATCAAGGCCAGCGGTGTGAATCCGCTGGATGGCAAAATCCGCTCCGGGCAAGCAGCCCATGCAGGTCAGCCATTGCCGGCGATACTGGGGATGGATCTGGCCGGGACCGTAGAGGCGCTGGGAGAGGGCGTCAGTGGCTGGCTTGTGGGAGACGAGGTGTACGCCATGGCCACAGGTATTGGTGGTATTCAGGGCTCTTTGGCCGAATACGCGGCGGTCGATGCGCGACTGTTGGCTCGCAAACCGCTCAACCTGAGCGTGCGTGAGGCTGCCGGTTTGCCGCTGGTGCTGATCACTGCTTGGGAAGGGCTGGTGGACCGGGCTCGCGTTCGGCCCGGGCAGAAGGTTTTGATCCATGGCGGTGCCGGTGGTGTCGGACATGTCGCCGTGCAAATCGCCCGCGCTTTTGGCGCTGAGGTTTTCGCCACGGGCTCGGCCGGGCAGCAATCGATCATCGAAGGGTTCGGTGCAACCTTTATCGATTATCGCAAGTCTTCGGTCGAGGACTATGTGGTGCAACATACGGCCGGCGAGGGCTTCGACATTGTCTATGACACGGTGGGAGGCGAAACCCTGGATGCGTCATTCAAGGCTGCGCGGATGTATCACGGTCATGTGCTCAGTTGCCTGGGGTGGGGGCAGCACAGCCTGGCACCGCTTTCCTTTCGCGGGGCGACTTACTCCGGTGTCTTCACTTTGCTGCCGCTCTTGACGGGCCAGGGACGTGAGCATCACGGCGAGATTCTGCACGAGGCGGCACGGCTGATTGAGGCGGGTCAGCTCGTACCTTTGCTTGACCCGCACCTGTTCACTTTGCAAACCGCAGAAGCCGCCCATCTACTGCTCTTGTCGGGAGCGGCAAAGGGGCGGTTGGTGGTCGAGATTTAACGCAAGGCCTCGAGCACGAAGTCGAGTCGATCCTGGCCGAAGTACAACTGGTTGTCGACAAACATGCTTGGGGCTCCGAATACGCCTCGCGCTACGGCTTTTTCGGTGTTGTCCTTGAGCAGGGCTTTGACTTCCTCATCGGCGGTCAGGGCCAGTACTTCCTGTGGATCGAACCCGTGTTCGCTGAGCACTGCCGCAACGGTTGCCGGATCATCCAGGCTGCGACCGTCGACCCAGATTGCCTTGAACAGGCAATCGATGAAGGCGGCAAAACGTTCAGGGTGGCGCAGCTGCATGCCTGTTACGGCACGCATCAGCATCAAGGTGTTGATCGGGAAGTGGGGATTGAACTTCAGAGGCACGCCATAGCGTTTGGCGTAGCGGTCCAGATCCTGAAACATATAGCGGCCCTTGGCCGGGACCGTCACCGGAGAGGCGTTGCCAGTGGCTTTGAACACCCCACCCAGCAAGAACGGAATGTAGATCAACTGAGCGTCGGTCTGTGCGCAGATCTTCGGTAGCTGGGTGTAGGCCAGATAGGTGGCGGGGCTGCCGAGGTCGAAGTAGAACTCCACGGTTTTGCTCATATTCAAGGCACTCGTCTTATTGTTGTGCAGGAGAAGTTACCAGCGTTCGCTCCAGGGGCGAAGGTCCAGCTCGAAAGTCCAGGCATCGCGGGGCTGGCTGTGCAGGTACCAGTAGTTTTCGGCGATATGCTCGGGATTGAGGATGCCATCCTGGTCCTTGGTGGCGTATTTCTCCGGGAAGCTTTCACGAATGAAGTCGGTATCGATGGCGCCGTCGACGACGACATGGGCAACGTGAATATTCATCGGGCCGAGCTCTCGGGCCATGCTTTGCGCCAGTGCACGAATGCCGTGCTTGGCCCCCGCAAAGGCGGCGAACCCGGCAGCGCCACGCATGCCGGCGGTGGCGCCAGTGAACAGGATCGTGCCCCGCTGGCGCTTGGCCATGCGCTTGGCGACTTCACGCGCGTTGAGAAAACCGGAAAAACAGGCCATTTCCCAGATCTTGAAATACTTGCGGGCGGTTTCTTCGAGAATGCTGCACGGCACATTGGCGCCGATGTTGAAGACGAATGCTTCGATGGGGCCAATCTGACTCTCGATCTGCTCGACCAGCGCGATCACGTCTTCCTCCTTGCGTGCATCACAGGCGAAACCGTAGGCCTCGCCGCCATCGGCCTTGATGGCGTCCACCAGTGGCTGGAGTTTGTCCGCACTGCGGCGGGTGACGCAGGCGACAAAACCCTCTTGGGCAAAACGCTTGGCAATGGCGCCGCCGGTGGCATCACCTGCACCGACGACCAGTACGACCTTCTTGTTATTCATGGGTAGATCCCTTTTGGTAAACGATCGTTAACTAAACGAACGTTATGCTACGATTCGACAGGCGTCAAGGCGATCAACTTTGGGAGAAGGACAATGCGTTATTCGGCCAGTCACAAGCTGGAAACCAGGCAAAGGCTGCTGGAAAGCAGTGCTGTTTCGGCCAAGAAGTCCGGATTTTCAACGGTGGGCGTGGACGGCCTGATGAAAGCGATTGGCCTGAGTGGCGGTGCCTTCTACAGCCACTTCTCGTCGAAAGACGAGTTGTTCGCAACTATTGTCGAGCGTGAGTTGGGGCAGAGCCTGGCGCGATTGGGAGAAGGGCAGGACCGTGAAAAGCTTGAGCGCTGCTTGAAGCTGTACCTGAGCATGTCTCACGTCGAAAATCCGGAAACCGGTTGTGCATTACCGGCATTGGGGGCGGAAATCGCCCGTTCCGACGTGACTGTCCGCCAACAGGCAGAGCACTGGATTTGTCGGCTTCAGGAAAGTTGGGCTGGTGTTCTGCAAAGCGACAGCCTGGCGTGGGCGATTCTGTCGCAATGTATTGGCGCGCTGGTCGTGGCGCGTATGCTGGCTAATCCGGATATCCAGCGCGCGGTGCTGAAGTCCAGTTACGAGGAAATTGGCCGTCAGATCGCAAGTCCGAGAACCTGACGCGACGGCCCTGCCTATTTGCAGATGACAATCATGCTGCGGCTGGTATAACCCGCAGGATTGAGGCCAAACGGATAATCGCCGGGTTCCTCCACGGCATCTCCCGACTTGGCAATGACCTTGTATCCCTTGGGTGCGCAGGAGTTGGCGGCGCTGGTGTAGCATTTGTCCCAGGACGAAGACAGTCCGGAACAGTTGATGTGTAACCCTTTCCTGCCGTGCTTGATCTGTGTTTTTGATGTCGCTGCGCAGCCCGCAATTGCAAGTACGGCGATCAGTATCAAAATTCGTTTCATTACTGTCCTTATAGCGTCCCCGGATCTTGTGCCCGGGTCTGACTGCGTTCGCTTTCGATTGACGCGTATCGATATCCCTATCTGAAATTGTCCATGGTCTGATTCTGGGGTGCGGGGCTAAACATGGCCTAATTGAGCGGCAAATACCAGAGCCGTGTCATATCGGTCATCAATCTGCCGCTACGGCGGGTCTGGCGGCGGTGCTCATGGTCATGGTTGCACCGACGGATGCCAGAATGATGCACAGGATCGCCATCCATTGCGACAGCGAGAGGTATTCGTGAAGGAACAGCAGGCCCGATAACGCGCCGAAGGCGGGCTCAATGCTCATCAGCGTGCCGAAGGTTCTGGCAGGCATGCGGGTCAGGGCGACCATCTCCAGGGTGTAGGGGAGGGCTGTGGACAAGACGGCGACGCCGAGGGCCACAGGGATCAAAGAAGGGGTCAGCAAAGCGGAACCGGCATGGACAATACCGATAGGGGCTACGAAGAGCGCAGCGATCATTACCCCCAGCGCGGCAGTCTGCACGCCATTATCGGCTCCCGCCTTTTGCCCGAACAAAATGTACAGTGCCCAGCAGACCCCGGCACCCAAGGCATAACCGGCGCCGACCAGGTCGATGCCTGCGCTCGCTTCGCCTGTCGGTATCAGCAACAGCAAGCCGACGGCAGCCAGGGCGATCCACAAGAAGTCGATCGCGCGACGCGAGGCGTAGATCGCCACGGCCAATGGCCCGGTGAACTCAAGCGCCACCGCAATGCCCAGAGGAACGGTTTGCAGTGACATATAGAAGAGGAAGTTCATGCCGCCCAGCGCCATGCCGTAAATGATGACGGTGCGCAGGGATCTTGCGGTGAGTTTTGCCCGCCATGGACGCAGTATCAACATCATGATCACGCTGGCAAAAATCAGGCGTAATGTTGTCGTCCCTTGAGGGCCGACAACAGAGAACATGCTTTTGGCCAGGGAAGCTCCGGACTGGATCGACGCCATGGCTATGAGCAGCAGCCCAACCGAGAACAGAGTTGAGGCGAGGCTGCGAGGCTGATCATTCATTGCGTGGCATCGTCCGAAAAGGGGGGAACAAGGAGATCTCTCTAACTATTGGGCAATATACTGCGCATTCCCCGCAGGCGCGTCTATATATAAGCAGTGTTTTTGCGCATATCGGTAGAAAACCATAATCGGTGCTTGACGGCAGATT